>JAAKFF010000139.1 GCA_011065165.1 Chlamydiota bacterium | reverse complement strand
AGGTGATACGCTTCGCAGATGATCTGCATATCGCCATACTCGATCCCATTATGGACCATCTTGACGTAGTGGCCGGCGCCTCCCTCTCCTACCCAATCGCAGCAAGGGTCGCCCTCTTCAGACTTCGCCGCGATAGATTGAAAGATCGGTTTTACCTCTGGCCATGCATCGGGATTGCCGCCGGGCATGATCGAGGGGCCATGGCGCGCCCCCTCTTCTCCCCCAGAAATTCCCGTTCCGATGAAGAGAATCCCTTGCTCTTTGAGCGCTAAAAACCGCCTCTCACTATCGGGATAGTGGCTATTTCCCCCATCGATAATAATATCTCCCTTTTCTAGGAGAGGAACGAGCTCGTTGATCGTATCATCGACAGCACTTCCTGCGCGGATCATCATCATCACTTTGCGGGGTCGCTTCAGGGCGCCAACTAACTCTTTGAGGGAGTGGCTTCCGACAACATCGGTCCCTTTGGCGGGTCCTTCTAAGAAGGCGTCGACCTTCGAGGTCGTCCGGTTAAAAACCGCGACTGTATAGCCGTGATCGTTCATGTTAAGAACGAGGTTCTGGCCCATAACAGCCAAACCAATTAATCCAATATCTGCCTCTTTTGCCACACTAGCCTCCAGACTGTTGAGATAAAGCCTTCACTTGAAGTAGACTACATAGTGTCCTGTGTCCTCGTAGCTCAGTTGGATAGAGCGGTCGCCTCCTAAGCAACAGGTCGCGCGTTCGAATCGCGCCGAGGACACACTTTTTTTCTTATATTTATCACGTTCGGAAATATTTATCGATACCCTTTGCAATGGAACGTGCCATCGCTTGGACATACTTCTTTTTCTTAAGGTGGTTGCGCTCTTGTTGGTTGGTGATGAACCCCCCTTCAATTAGAATAGCGGGCATCTTGGTTTCACGGATGACATGAAAATTTCCACACTTGACGCCACGTGAAGAAGCGCTGGTGGCAACGATCAGACTTTTAAGGACGGTCTCCGCTAATCTCTTTGAGGCATTTTTCCGCCACGTCGATCCTTTATTGTAGTAGTAGACTTCAATCCCCTTCACATTTTCGCCTTTGAAAGCGTTAAAATGTACGCTGACAAAGAGCTTGCTCTTTGTATCGTTGGCAATGGCGGTTCTTCTCTTGAGAGAGACGAAGACATCGCGACTGCGCGTCAAAATAACGCGGTAGCCCATATCGTGGAGATACTTTTTCAGAAGCGTCGCCATCTTCAGTGCGAGCGCCTTCTCCTCGAGGGATTGGACCTTGGCTCCGATATCAAATCCTCCATGGCCGGGATCGATCACAACGAGCTGTCGGGTACGGGTCTTTGGAGTGCTCTGCGTAGAAGCCACAACAACTTTCGGCCCCTGGGAGCAGGCGGTCATCAGGGGGGAGATGGATAGAATAAAAAATAAGAGAAACTTGAGCATGGGAATTATACTATCGTAGATACGATTTCACGCGCAACTTCTCGATCATCAAAGGGGATAAACCGGCCCCCAATCTTTTGGAAGGGTTCGTGGCCGCGGCCTGCAATCAGAACGATGTCGCCACTCTCTGCCAGCGCGATCCCCCGCTCGATCGCAGCTCTGCGATCGACATCAATGGAGTAGTCACCCTCTAGTCCTAGCGCAATTTCGCGGCAGATCTCTTCGGGATCTTCGTTACGGGGATTATCGGAAGTGACGATCACATGGTCGGAGAACTTTTGAACGGCAGAGGCCATCTTGGACCGTTTGTCTCGATCTCTCCCTCCGCCACAACCAAAAATTGTAATGATCTTCCCCTTCTTCATCTTTGCTAATGTTCCAAGAACATTTTCAAGGGCCTCTTCGGTATGGGCAAAGTCGACGAAGAGGTGGATGCCCTCCCTATTTGGAATCCGCTCGAGTCGCCCGGAAACGCCTTGAAACTCTGCAAGTTTTTTCTGCAATGTAGAGAAGCGGTGGCCGCGGAGGGTAGCGACGGCAATTGCAGCGAGGCAGTTGTATACATTGTAGCGGCCAATCAGCTTAGTTTCGAAGGGGTAGCTCCTATTTTTATAGTGAACGGTGAAGCGCGTTCCCTCTAAAGTTTCAACGATCTGACTCGCTCTAAAATCACTATCGGAATCGATGGCGTAGGTGACTCCCTCTAACTCGTTAAATTCAGGATCATCGCGGTTGATGATCGCCTGATCTACGTTCTTGAAGAGGGTCATTTTTGCAGCTTTATACGCCTCCATTGTACCATGGTAGTCGAGGTGGTCTTGGGAGAGGTTTGTGATGATGCCGAGATCAAATTGAATGCCGCTAACGCGGCCTTGATCGAGGGCGTGGGAGGTGACTTCCATCACGGCAGCCTCCATCTTT
>JAAKFF010000138.1 GCA_011065165.1 Chlamydiota bacterium | reverse complement strand
CAGTTGATCTGCTACGAAGAGCCCCCCATAACGAGAGAGCATGCACTCAAATCACTTGGACTCCTTCCCTCAAAGCTCTTCTTCAAGCTCGATGAAGCTGCCGGAAAGAGCGATCTACCCTTCGCCTTCGAGCTCTCAGCAGAGCTCTTTGAGATGGGCTGCCATCTAGAGCATTTTCTAGAGAGCCTCACACAGCACTACCGCAACATCGCCCTCGTCCAGATGGGGAAAAAAGCTGCCCTCAACTATAGACAATCAGCCCAGCTCTACTCAAGCGAGCAGTGTCTAGCTATCCTCGACTATCTACTCGATATGCAAGAGAAGATGCAGCGGAGCCCATTCAAACGCGTCCACTTAGAGATCATCCTACTGCACATCCTGCGTTCCAAAAAGAAGATCACGATTGGAACCCTAGTCGACCGCCTCGAAAAGCTAAAAGAGCTCGCCCCAGCTTCGCAAGTCAAAGAGAAGGTCGCACCACAAATAGAAGAAAAAGTTGAAGAGGTCCCCTTCTTTCCAAACACTCCAGAACCCGAGTTACCCTCTCAGCCCACCGAGAGCAAAAAGCCCGAGCCACCCTCTCAGCCCACAGAAACCCAAACGCCAGAAGCGACTCCTCCAGAGCCCACCGAGACCCAAACTCCAGAGGCGACCTCTCCAAAACCCACCGAGACCCAAACTCCAGAGGAGACCACTCCTCAGCTCACTGATATTAAAAAAAAGATTAGGCATGAGCGGGTCATGCGCTTTGCAACGGTTGAACTCAACGGCTCAATCGTGTAAAATAGTTTTAAACAAACTATTAGAGGTATCCTTATGGGCAGCGGCTTTTCCAAAATGAAAAAACAAGCTAAACAGTTCCAAGACCAACTCGCTAAGATGCAAGAGGAAATGCAGAATCTTGAAGTGACAGGAAGCGCAGGCAACGGTCTAGTCGAAGTGACCCTATCAGGAGAGAAAGAGCTTAAAAAAATTACTATCAATCCTGAGTG
The DNA here is from genome assembly GCA_011065165.1 of Chlamydiota bacterium. Classification (GTDB taxonomy): domain Bacteria; phylum Chlamydiota; class Chlamydiia; order Chlamydiales; family Simkaniaceae; genus JAAKFF01. The sequence goes on along the minus strand of JAAKFF010000138.1, from coordinate 1,475 downwards.
CGTCGATCCAGAAGATATCGAGGGATTGCAAGATCTCATCCTCGTCGCTTTCAGCGATGCCGCCTCCAAAATCCAAGACAACTCCCCCACATCGATGCTCGATAATATGCCCATGGGCGGCCTCCCCTTCGGCATGAAATAGTCAACTATTGAGTGAATATCTCTAATCTGTTATAATCGTGGCAAATTATTTTATTAGAGATGGATCTATGTCTCAGATTTCAAAAGTTCTTCATTCTAATAATTTTCAGCTGATAGGAATAATGATGGTTGTTGCCTTTCTAGGAGGTAGAATCCGTTTGATTCGCACCCTCACTAGAACAACTTCTAACAGACTCTTACTTGCTGCTGGAACTGGTTCTATCGTTGGCACACTCGCTACTCGTATTGGAGCTGATGATCCATTTATGAAGATCCTTCGTTTTGGAGCGGGTTTCTTTTTGGGATCCGCGTGTGTCACGCCTCTCGCATCGAAATTGTTGAAGAGAGTCGCACCCATAAGTCTGAGAGGTGGGATTAGTTTAGGCGTGATTGGTGGGGTTATATCGATTATATTCTACGGAATTTATTCTGAAATTAATAATCGTTTATACTTCGCTATCGTTAGAAACGGTCCAGACAACTTAATAAAATGCCTTATTAATAACAGTGAAGTTAGTAATACTGATCTGACAGCCATTACTGATAGTAAATGTTCCAATGAGAATGTATTATTGCTTTTGAAGAAGAATCCTTTCACATCTGATTATTTTCCTAAAAAAGACCAAGAATCTGATACAATAGAATGGGAGAACTATAAGCGTGCTTGTTATGGAGAAGAAGACGCAGAAATGCTCCGGATACAAAATACTTTGAACGAGAATTTCGAGTTGAGAATTCCTAATTCTAAACCTTCACCTATTACTTTCACCGTAACTGATAGTGATAGTGATGGCCTGAATTCAGATACGCCCGAGATTGAATCTGAGGACGACTTCGTTCTTCTCCCCCCCGATAGTTATATTCACGGGGTGGGGTCCTCTCTTTCCTGGAAAGAATCAATAAGCTTAGATGACGCTACGCTTAAGAACATGCTAGGCAAATCAATGCATTCTCAGTCTACGAAAACAAACATAGCTAATGAAGAGAATTTAAACGTTATTTTTAACATAATAAAGAATAAGAAGCTTGGCTCGCTCAGTATTAATTGGTCCCGTACTATCATCCCTCCCAACCCTACAATACCAGCCAGCCTACTATTATTCCGTGCTCTGCAAAATCCTCTGCAATCAAGCAATACTGATGCGCATTACTTATGTCTAAACTTTAAATCTCCAGAAAGAAGGCATTTAAGGATGGTAACATATCGTGAGAAGGTCTTTTCTGATCAATACACCTCCTCTGTCATCGGAATTTTCTCAAAGAACAATAATCAAGTTCCAGTTTGCATAGTAAATTTCATCAATTAAGAAAGGAATCCCTATCTAATTTTTCTA
>JAAKFF010000137.1 GCA_011065165.1 Chlamydiota bacterium | reverse complement strand
TTCTTTAACATCTAGTTTAGAGAGACCATAAACCACCATTTCTCGGTTTTTAAGAGAATACTCAGTTTCATGTTCGCTATTCATCTTGGAGCTAAGCTCGTTGAAATCTACAAACACTCGGCCATTACTTGTCTCAATCGTGAATGGAGTGGTTGACATGAGAGTAATTTCCGTGTCAGATATATTAAATTTGTATGGGGGATGTCCCTTCCCTTTAATATTGAAATTACTACCAAGGGTTTGAATAAGTCGACCACAGATGAATTCAATAATTGTCAATGATATGAAAGTAGACTTTAAGTACTTCTCAAAGAACGCTTGAGACTCTTGAAGCCCGGTCACTTGATAAATTTTAACTAGACATTTAGAAGGAACATGAATCCTACCTTCTATGGAGAGGCGTTCAGCAAGAGAATCGGGTGTAAATTTAAAGCACTCTTTCCTGATCACAGTCATTCCCTCTTTTCCAGAAACTGCGACAAAGGTATGATCTAGCGAGGGCGCAATAGAGAGCGGTCCATCTGAAATCTCGAGATTATAACCCAAATAGTCCTTTTTTTTTATCTCACTCAACAGTTTAGTCATCCCCTCGGTTCTCCAATGACCCATATTTGAAAACATCCATTCCAAACCTAAAATTTCAAGACTTATTCCTGGGGAAAAGGAGACTTCACTTACCTCACTGATAAGCATAAGACGAATAAAATCTTCAATAGTAGTACGAACCTTATCGTGACAAAAGGATAATGCAACAGGTTCTGTGAAACTCACTTGAAAAGGATCATCAAACGAGATCGAAGAGATCAAATTCTCATTTTTCCTGGCTTTAAAAGCACCCTCCTTGGCTTTTATTGCCAAAGTTGATCCAAAGGCTTGACCAATTTTATTTAGAATAGAAGCCATGTGGGAGAGATCATTCATGTGGTCTCTGGATAAAATTTTTAGGGCCTTTATTCCACTTACACATAATAATTGCCCTTTTTCCAACGGAAGCTTGCTATTTTCCTTAGAAAAATGGGCAACAAATTCCGCTATGCTAAATTTAACAGAATTGACTGAAGTCATTGTTTTTCCTCCTACTTGAGTATAGTTGGGAGTGAGTATAACAAAGGGTGGGGGGAAAACAAGATATTTTAATCTACTCGACGCGTGAGTCGAATCCACTCAGCCTCGCTTGGGGTGGAAGGTGCAGTGTTTCTGCAAAGTCTAAGATCTTATCTTTTGCTATTGCCTCTGTGCAAAAGGGAGGGTCGATTTGTTTTAATTCAGAGTGGTAGCACACTAAGCGGGAATTGCTGAGGCTAGACCGCAAACTTTGACAAAATTCTAGCTCTTCACTCAAACTATCTCTCGGAACTGAAAAAGACAAGGCGATGATCGAATGCAGCCCCATCTCAATATAAAGAAGTTGATACCGATCATTCTTCTTGCCGATCTGATGATCGCTCTGCAAGGGGCCTCGGTGAAGCTCGCTTCGGACTATTTTACTTCAACTTTTTTGGTCTTTACACGCTTCTGTTTTAACCTTCTTTTTCTTCTGATTTGGGTAGCTATCAGGGGGGGGTCGTTTAGCAAGTTATACAAGACAAAAGCCTGGAAGAATCATGCGATTCGTTCGCTCTGCGGCGTCGGAGCAATCTATGCCTATTATATTGGATTGGTCTACCTGCCCATCTCTACTGGAACACTCCTATTTTTCTCTTTTCCCCTCTTTATTCCAATTGTGACACGGGTTTGGCTCAAGATCAAAATTATTCATCGTCTCTGGTGGGGGCTGGGTATGGCCTATATAGGTATCATGTTCATTTTAAAACCTGGAGCGGGAGCTTTTCACCTTATTGCTTTTATCCCTCTGATTGGCGCGGTGTTAGGGGCGACTGCAGGAGTTGCTATCCGCCAGCTTCACTATACCGACTCTCCTAGAACGATCATGGCTTTTGCTATCTCTACGGGAGTGGTGATTTCAGGAGTTGTACAGCTCTTTCAACTTAGCAGCCTCAATGAAGTTTTCACTCTTACTTCAATTGTTCTACTCATTCTTGTAGGTCTTTTTTCCACCCTCTTTCAAGGGCTCTATACTCTTGCGGCTCGCTACGCTCCAGCGCGTCTTCTCTCACCCTTTATCTATCTCTGTTTTATCTTTACGACTATCGAGGACATTCTGATTTGGAAGCATCCCATGCATTTTGGGATCATCATCGGGTTTTTCTTCGTTCTAGCTGGAATGACTCTCTACGTTATTACCTATCCAAAAGAATAATCAGTTGCAAAAAATTATTTGGATAGACTATTTTTTTGGTATTGATTTTGTAACGGAGAGTTAAAAGTATGGATCATTATAGTCTAAGAGGAAAGAGTGCTCTCGTCTGTGGAAGCAGTCAAGGTATTGGGCGTGCTGTTGCCATCCAATTTGCGAAGTTAGGAGCCTCTGTGACTCTTGTTGCTCGGAGTGAAGAGGCTCTTAAGGAAGTGTGTCTATCCCTT
>JAAKFF010000136.1 GCA_011065165.1 Chlamydiota bacterium | reverse complement strand
CGGAGTGGATGAGGCGGGAAAGGGAGATCTCTTCGGTCCCCTCTGCGTCGCATCGCTCTATGCTGACAGTGATCAGATCTCCGCTCTGATTAAGATGGGAATTCGCGATAGTAAACGGATGACTGACTCTATCATTATTAAGTTGGCCGCTAAGATCAAGAAGGAGTTCGCCTACTCGATTGTTCAGATCTTCCCAAAGCGCTATAATGAGCTTTACAAAGGCTTCAAAAATCTCAACACCCTTCTTGGTTGGGGCCATGCTACTGTCATTGAAGAGATTCTCAAGCAGACGAAGTGCAGAGAAGTTCTGATCGACCAGTTCGCCAACGAGAGTGTGGTCCTATCGGCACTGGAGCGAAAAAATCTCTCGGTAGAGCTCACACAGAGACACCGCGGTGAGGAAGATATCGTGGTAGCGGGAGCTTCGATCTTAGCTCGAGCTGCCTTTGTTCAAGGAATAGATAAGCTGAGCGAGGAGTATAAACTCACTCTGCCCAAGGGAGCCTCCAGTCAAGTCATCCTAGCGGGGCAGAAGTTCGTCTCAGCCCATGGAAAGGAGGCTCTCAATATGGTAGCTAAGCTCCACTTCAAGACCATTACTCAGATTTTGGCCATTTAATTTCAGGAAGCTTTTTTACTTTAAAGAGGGCATCCAGAAGAATCGTTGCTGCTTCGGGGAACGTTGAAAAGTCCTCAGGATAATTCTCCAAACAGCGATGGAAGTAATGGCGAGCGTTAGAATCCCTGATTAATACCGGATAATAATCTCTCGTCATCCTGAGAAGCTCCTTCCCACGCCTCGGGGCTACTATCTTATAACTTATCAGTTTTGACAGCAGGTACTCTTTCGGCATTTCGGTTTTTAAAGAAGAGAAGAATCCTGCAAGCAGAGTCTCCGCTAGGAAGATATCGATCACACCGATGGTTGAGATTGATAGTCGTCCTCTAAGTGACCGGGCCATTATGAATCCAATAAGTACGCCTGGAGTGAGACTTATCATTACTTTAAGGAAGAGAGAGGTGGGGGGCTCTGCTTTCATTGCAATGGGGAGGAGGGTTCCGACTCCAGCTAGAAGGCATTGAATGTTACGGTTGACTTTTGCAAAGATAACCTGAGTGACGATCGCTCCTATACATGGGGAGAGATAGTAGAGATCACTTTTGCTTACAGGAATATGCATCGACTCAACATCTTTTTCTATCAAATTATATATTGCGACCAAAAAGAAGTCGATCTTAACCTACATTTATTTCCCTCTCTGTTATGTTAAGAGATATGTTGATAGCGCTAACCCTCAAAAACTTTGTTCTGATCGACCATGCCACGATTCCTTTTGACACTGGCTTTCATGTGCTTACGGGAGAGACTGGCGCAGGGAAAACTCTTCTCGTTCAAGCGATCCATCTACTGACTGGACAGAAAGCAGCGATTGATAGCATCCGCAGTGGGGAGGAGAGGGCGGTCTTAGAAGCTACTTTTGACATTGAAAAACTCCCCTCTGCCCAACAGATATTGAGTGAAGCTGGAATTGAGTTCGATCCAGAGGAGTATCTTATCATCAAGCGAGAGGTGATGCGCTCGGCAAAAAATCGTATCTTTATCAACTCCCAGATGGCCTCATTATCTCTTCTCTCCCGGTTGGGTCCCGCACTTCTATCTCTAACAGGGCAGAGCACTTCTCAATCGCTCAGAAAGGGTGAGGAGCAGCGCGCTCTTGTTGATACGTTCGGCTCTCTTCAAAGTGATCTGTCGGCATTTTCTATAGCCTATCATGAGGAGAAAAAACTGAGAGAAGAGCTGAGTCGCTTAATGGGGGTGACAGCTGAGCTAAAGTTAGAGAAGTTGAAGAGGGAAGTTGAGGAGTGGAGAGCTCTTCGCTATCAAGAGGGTGAGGAGGAGACTCTTTTTGATGAGTATAAGGAGCTCGCGCACTCTCAAGAGAGGTTGGAGACGTTGCGCGCTATTGAGGAGCGGTTGAACCGGCCTTCGCTCCTTCCTGAACTCATAGAGTGCCAGAAACTCTCGGATAGCCTCTCGCAGGATGAGCTGTCGGGCCATCTCAGGAGCGCCCTTATCAACCTTCAAGAGGCCTCCTACCTATCTTCTCAAACGGTTGAAAAGATTGCGCATCAGCCGCTCCGCTTCGAAGAGCTTGAAAAGAGGCTGACTGCTCTGAACTCTCTTAAGAAGAAGTACCATGTGGAGAATAGCGAGATCCCCGCTCGTCTGAAGGAGTTGGAGGCTGAGATCGACGAATTAGAGAACCTTGATCTACGCATACTCTCTTTGCAGAAGAGAGTCTCAGAGAAAAATGAGGAGAATAGAGCCTCAGCTGACCGTCTTTCAATGAAGCGTAGCGACTCTGCAAAGCTTCTAAGCTCGCGTCTAGCTCAAGAACTTCGAGAGTTGAATATACCCTATGCTGAGGTAGAAATCCGCATCACGCCGAAAGAGATGGGCCCTACTGGCGCCGATGAGGTCTCTATCTATCTAGCTGCGAATAAGGGGGAGTCCCCTGCTTCGCTTCAGTCGAAAAGTAGTGGCGG
>JAAKFF010000135.1 GCA_011065165.1 Chlamydiota bacterium | reverse complement strand
TCCATCATAGCGCCATTGCCCACCAAGTTGAGCTGGAAATTCGCGGCTTTGAGTCGGACAAACTGAAAGAGATCGACGGCTGCGATGGCTACCTTGTACCGGGAGGATTTGGGGAACGAGGCTTTGAAGGAAAGCTCACTGTCGCCAAAATGTGCCGAGAAAAGAAGATCCCCTACTTCGGCATCTGCTTGGGGATGCAGGTTCTCGTCGTTGAATTTGCCCGCTCGATCTTAGGACTAAAGCGCGCCAACTCCACCGAAATGGATCCTGACACCCCAGATCCCATCATCTCCCTTCTCTCAGAGCAAGAAGGGGTGAAAGAGGTCGGCGGCACGATGCGACTTGGCACCTTTCCTTGCCAGATAAAACCGGGAACCCTCGCCCATAAAGCCTACAAAAAATCCTCAATCGATGAGCGCCACCGCCACCGCTTTGAATTCAACAACGCATATAGAGAGGCGATAGAGAAATCGGGCCTCCTTATCTCGGGAAGCTATCATGAGGGAGACCTCGTTGAGATCGTTGAAGTCAAAGAGCACCCTTGGATGTTAGCGGTACAATTCCATCCGGAGTTTAAATCGAAACCGATCGATCCCCATCCTCTCTTCTCAGCCTTTGTCGGAGCGATGCTCCATGGGTAGGGTTCTCGGAATTGACTTTGGACAGAAGCGGATTGGCCTTGCTCGATCGGACGCATCGCAGATAATCTCTCTCCCTTTCAAGACCATTCAAGCTGCTAAATCTCTAGAGCTGACCGTCGATCTCATCATAAAAGAGCTTGAAGATGTTGAGAGCATCGTCGTTGGCCTTCCTCTCCTCTTCTCTGGCAAGGATAGCAAAACTACCGAGATCGTTCGCAAGTTCGCCGCCATTCTTGAGACGAAAAGTACCCTCCCCATCACTCTCTGGGATGAACGGCTCACCACCAGCCAAGTAGAGAGAGTTCTCAAAGAGGATAAAATGAGCCGCAAAAAGCGATCGAAACATCTCGACGTCTTGAGCGCCACCCTCATTCTTCAGAGCTACTTAGATAGGTCCAATAATGCTTGCTAGCGAGCTCTATAATAGATTAAAAAACATTCAGATGGACAACCCCCTCTGCACCTACTCTCTAGAGCGATGCGAGCGCCTTCTCCCACTCATCGATGAGATCGACGCCCTCAAAAAAGAGCGAAACGCGATCATCCTCGCCCACTCCTACGTCCACCCAGACATCCTCTATACCGTCGCCGATCACGTGGGCGACTCCTACGGCCTCGCGATGCAAGCAAAGGAGACCACTGCTGATGTGATTGTCTTCCCAGCTGTACGCTTCATGGCCGAAACAGCAAAAATTCTGAATCCCGAAAAAACTGTCCTCGACCCCAACCCAAATGGTGGATGCTCACTTGCTGATAGCATCACTGCTGAGGATGTCTATAGACTGCGTGAAGAGTACCCTAACCACACCTTCGTCTGCTACATCAACACGACAGCGGCGGTCAAAGCAGCCTGCGACATCTGCGTCACCTCCTCCAACGTCACCGCCATCATCGAAAATCTTCCAAATGACAAGATCTACTTCCTTCCCGATAAACTGATGGGGCAAAATGTCCAAAACGCCCTGCAAGGTAGAAAAGAGATCGAGCTCTACGACGGCACCTGCTACGTCCATGAAGAGTTCACCCGAGAGGAGGTTATAGCCCTACGGAAGAGCCACCCCAATCTCTCCGTCCTCGCCCACCCCGAGTGCACCCAAGAGGTGATCCAAGAGGCAGACGTTGTCGGCTCCACTAGTCAAATTGTAGAGCATGTGAAATCGAGAGCAGATGCGAAGACTCCCTTCCTCATCCTTACAGAGTGCGGCATCGCTTCTCGCCTTCAAGTTGAACATCCAGAGCTCCACCTTGTCGGCTCCTGCAGAATGTGCCGCTACATGAAATCCAATAGCCTAGAGCTTATTCGCAACTCCATACGCGATTCCCATAGAGCCATTGAAATTGACCCTTCGATCCAACAGGGTGCCTACGACTCTCTTAACGCAATGTTCACAATAACGCGTGCACTAAATCCAACCACCGTTTAAAATAGAAAGTATGAGAGCAGTTGGAAGTTACATTACCCCATGGCCAGTAGACTCGTCAACAGTGACTGTAACAGAGTCCAAGGACCGAGTTGAGGAACTTAAGAAAGAGATAGCTAACTACCATCTCAACTCCCTTGAGCCCTACCTCGTTCATGGTAGAGTTGTCAATCTAGCGGAATCTAACACCCAAACTAGAAAACGCATTACAAAGATAAGTGTCACAGTAGCACTTGTTAGCATTACCGTTAGTATAGTTCTCTATAGGATGAGCCGCCCCTATTTTAAAAGAGCATGGAGTCGCTGCCTCTCCATGGCAGAGGAGAAGAGCCAGATCATCTATACCAGCGGAAATCTCTTTAAACGCTATGCTACAGCAAATGATCTCTGGAAACGTTACGGTCCGAGACGTCTCTACTTGATTCGAAATGTAGTTCCACTAGGGATTCCCCCCCTTACTTTTATCGCTTCAAGATTCATCCTTCGCTATTGGTTTAAGGAGATTCCTATCGAGGGGTCAAAGACTCATCAACTTATTCTCTCTCGAAAAAACCTTGAGCGTACCCTTCCATCCAACTTGGCTAATGCTGATGCTGATG
>JAAKFF010000134.1 GCA_011065165.1 Chlamydiota bacterium | reverse complement strand
AAATTTCTCCCCTCAGACGTGCAACCTCTTCCAGTATATGCCAAAACTTTTTGAAGATTATCATAACCCTCCATACTTGCTCATCTTTCGATGAGTCTTTTTTGGCAATGGCAGAAGCACGACTATGCGTACTTCCATACTCAATATAGCAGGAATAGATTTATTTTTATATACGTTTGAAGTAGAATTTATACCTCTTATCTAAGTAACTAAAGGGCAACAATGAATGATAAAGAACTTCTCGAATTAGCTGTAGAGAGTCAGGAATATATCACACCCTTGCGCCACGCTCTGCATGAGATCCCTGAGTTAGGTTGGCAGGAAGAGAAGACGATCTCTTTGATTCAGAGTGAGATCCGCGAAATTGCACGCACCTCTGATGTTAAAATGTCCTATCAAGAGAAGGAGGGGGGATTGTGGGTAGACCTCACTTTTCATCCTGAGAAAGAGCGCATTCTCTATCGCGCTGATATCGATGCACTTCCGATTGAAGAGCAGACAGGGCTTCCTTTCTCTTCTAACCATCCGGGAGTGATGCACGCCTGTGGCCATGATTGCCATTCGGCGATGCTTCTGGGAGCGCTGAAGCTTTTTGCCTCTGGGAAGTTTACTCCCCACTACAATCTACGTCTCGTCTGGCAGCGGGCTGAAGAGGTTGGCACGATCCAGTCTGGAGCCAGTAAACTTGTAGAAGAGGGAGTTGTCGAAGGGATCTCTCACTGCTACGGATTGCACATCTCATCAACCGAGAGCTATGGAACATTTATCTCCCGCCCTAACTACCTCATGTGCCGAGCGGGACATCTCCACATAGAGGTCGACTGTTTGGGAGGCCATGTGATGCGGCCGGAGCTCGGCTCCAATGCGATCGATATCATCTCTGAGATTCATATGGCTCTAAAAGGCTTTGAACTACGCAAGCTTGGGCCCAATGAGATTATCTCTTTTGTCCCTTCGATCTCACGGGCTGGCAGTGGCTGCAACATCCGCCCCGACCATGGCGAAATGTGGTATGCAATCCACAACTTTCTACCGGAAGAGCGCCTTGATGATTTTATCTCATCTATCAAAACTCGGATTGGGCTGATCATCCAGAGCTACCCCGATGCCTCTCTCTCGAAATTCCACTACCATCCAGGCTATCCCCCTCTGATCAACGATCCGGATAACACTCAGTTTGTCAAAAATCTTCTCGATCAGCACTTTGAGACGCGTAAGATCTCTTTCATGTTTTCCGGTGAAGATTTTTCATATTATCTTCAAAATCGTATCGGCTCCTACTGGCTTCTGGGAGCGCGCAAGGGAGAGCAGACCGATCACCACACAAGTGGCTTCAATCCAGATGAGAGTGTGCTCTGGCAAGGAGTGGCCTTTTGGCTGCTTCTATCTAGTAAACCCTATGGCCTTAAGCTCTCAGGCAGTAAGGAAGCTCTCGCATGGGCTTGAGAGGCGTTCTCTTCCCCCTTTTGATAGAGTCCGTGACGGGAGAGTGAGACGGGAACCTCTCCATTTTCATCGATGAAAAGAACGCTAATCGGCGTCTCTCCATGAATCAGCATCCCTTCATGCGTCTTCTGCGCAGTGATCAAGAAGTGGGGCAAATTGTTTGAAATTCCCATGGAGATATTGGGCTCATTTGACTCATGATAGAAGTTCATCATCGGAGAAGATCCTCCGCGTATAAAGGTCGCCATATTGCCCCCTCGATCTCCCAAGCCTAGAGCTGCTCCCCCATCACTTAGAGGAAAAAAGGTTCCTATAACTTCTTGCTCTACGTTTTTCATTATCAGGGCGGGGAACTCTCCGCCTTGAAGCTGAAGCCGCACCTTCCCATTTTGGTCATTCAACGTCATCAAGATATTTTCATCATCGCCTTGTAGAACCATTGTCGCAACGCCGCTCTCTCCCCTTAAAATAATGCGTCGCGCCTCTATCGTTCCACGCGTCCCGGAGAGAGGGAAAACTTCAAAAATAAAAAGAGCGCTTCCTAATAAAACGACCAAATTAGCAACAAACAAAATCCGATTTAAAATAGACATAAACAACGTTCACTATTTACTTCTCTTCTATTTCTATTAAATAGCTGTCGTTATTATTATTTTAAACTAATATCTCGATTTGTTTAGGCTCTTCCCAACGGCCATGCTCCTTGATCAATTCAATAAGCCGACTATCAGCCTCTGAAAAGTGGATGCCTCTCTCAACACATCTCTTTCCAACATAGAGATCGATCTTATCGCGCCCCGATCCTACATATCCAAAGTCGGCATCGGCCATCTCTCCAGGTCCATTCACGATGCATCCCATGATCGCGATCTTGACGCCTGGCAGGTGGGACGTTTGGGAGCGAATGCGCTGCGTCACCTCTTGCAGATTGAAGAGGGTACGTCCACAGCTTGGACAAGCGATAAACTCTGTTTTGGTGGAGCGCATGCGACAAGCTTGCAAAATATTAAATGAGAGAGAGGTGGCATCAAAGTCGGTCTTGAGCATCACTCCCTCACCCAACCCATCGATGAGGAGTGCGCCCAGCTCAGCGGAGGCTGCAATCACACTATCCGCTTCGTCGCCAGAGTAATCCCCTACGAGAATAACGGGAAGATCGAGCTTGGCCCCTTGGAGCCACTCAAAAAAGTAGCGTCCTTGATGCAAGATCGACTCTGTCATCTCAAGGAGTATGAATGCTGCGGGCTCCTCTAGGAGCTT
>JAAKFF010000133.1 GCA_011065165.1 Chlamydiota bacterium | reverse complement strand
GAGCCCGTGAATATGATTTCGATGGTTGCTCATACTCTGGGTCCCATAGGGAAAGTTATCTGCTGGGTCCTCAATCTTTTTCTCTTTTACGCGATCTTAGTCGCATATATGACAGCAAGTGGCAACCATCTCTCTTTCTTTGCCCAGAATATTTTCCATTTCTCTCTGTCGATTAGGTTTGGGACACTATTTTTTGTCATCTTTTTTGGCTGGGTTGTCTACATGGGGATGAGAACGGTCGATCATGTCAATCGCTATCTGATGATCGGAAAAGCCCTCTTATTTATCACTCTTGTTGTCTTTGGACTTCAATATGTTGCACCAAAACTTTTATTATATTGGGAACCCAAGTACGCCCTCTTCTCCCTTCCGATTTTGATCATTTCATTCGGTTTTCACAATATGGTTCCTGTCTTGATGGAATATATGGGAGGAGATAGGAAGCGTGTGCGCCTCACCATCTATTCGGGCTCTATTCTTGCTTTTGTAATCTATCTGATTTGGGAACTGATAGCCCTCGGCATTCTACCGATCGAAGAGATTATGCAAAGTTATAGAAATGATGAAGACGCAGCGCAATCGATTCGTCTCTATGTAGGAGATAACCTAATTGGACTCTCAGCACAACTTTTGGCCTTTTTTGCTATTTTAACTTCTTTCCTCGCGCAATCGCTAAGCCTCTCACACTTTATTGGAGATGGATTCAAAGTGAATAGGAGTAATAAGCGGGGAAATCTACTGATGTGTGGCTTCGCACTCATCCCTCCTCTGATCTTTACTATCTATTTTCCGGAGCTCTTCTTCAAGGCGATCAATTTTGCTGGGGGAATTTGTGCCATTGTCCTCTTTGGAATCTTGCCAGCGCTCATGGTTTGGAATGGCCGCTACAAAAAAAACAATCTGCTTGATGATCGTGTTCCTGGAGGAAAGCTCTCTCTCCTAATAATTCTCCTCTTCTCAGCCTTTATTTTTATCTACCAACTTACTGTAATGTTTAACATCCCCCTCTTTCCAATACCCTATTAAAACTGGCACCTAATATTCCAAAGATCGACAAATGCTGGGCTGGATAGGGTTCTTTTCAAATACTCCGCTCCGGAAGAGCCACCCGTTCCCATCTTAACACCTATCGTTCTCTCAACCATCTTAACGTGCCTATAACGCCACTCTTGTAAACCTTCGTCTAGGTCGACAAGTTTTTCACATAACAAACTAGTAATGGGATCGTTACGATAGATATCGATTAAGATCTCTTCCACTTTTTCATTTCCGGTATAGACACTTTGATAATCTCTCTTGAGCACTTCTTCGGGCACTGAATATTGCTGAATGTGCAGATAGCGTAAGAAGGAGTCATAGAGGGAGGGAGCAGAGTAGTACTCATTGAGCCTTTCACCCTCTGGGCTATTCTCAGGATAGACATTCATTTTCGCACTATTTTTAAAGCCCATGAAGAATTCAAACATCCGAAATTGAAAGGACTGGAATCCACTGGCCCTGTCAAGAACATCGCGAAATGTTGAGAAGGAGAGGGGGGTCATCGTTTCAAGAATATCGGTCTGTTTCACCATGGTTTTTAATATCACTAACATCCTTGTTAATGTGGCGAGTGATTGGTATGTCTCACCATCTAGAAGCAGTTTCTGTAGTCGTTTTCCCTCATATAAAATCTGCTTGAACCATAACTCATACGCCTGATGGATCGTTATAAATAGCATCTCATCATGTTCATTGCTCTTCGGCAATTGAGCACTCAATATAGTCTCTAGATTTAAGTAACTGCTGTATCCCACGAGTATTAACTCCTTCATTTTTGTTCCGAATAGGGCTCCTTATTTTGCTCTCTCCATCTATTTCTCTCAAGTTTCTTGTTGAATAGAGCTCTCTTTTTGTGACAAACTGTAAATCTATTCTTTTTTATGGAACTAATGATGAAGACTACTGTTCAGATCGATTCAGAGAGCTATGATGTAGACATAGGCAACCCTATTAGTCTCGCCATTCCTCTACATTTTAACTCAGCACAACCGAACCCGCACGGTGTTGCCATGGCAACTTCATCTCCTATTGAAATCCCTGGCATGATTGGTGACACAAGACAGAAGGGATGCGTAAATTGGGAGAAACTTGTCTTCACACCTCACAGTAATGGAACGCATACAGAGTGCGTCGGACATATCACAGATAATAGGATCACCATACACAAAAGTTTTTCAGAGGTTTTTTTTCCAACTGTATTAATCTCTGTCACCCCTATCCCTTCCGAGGAGACGCGAGATCGCTATCATCCAGAAAAAAAACCAAGTGACAAGATGATTACTCGTTCTTCCCTTATCGATGCATTAAAAGGTTACCCTGACGTTTTTTGCAAAGGAGTAGTGATCCGTACTCTTCCTAACGATGAGGGAAAACAAGAGCGCCACTACTTGAAAGAGCCCCCCCCTTTTTTCTCTCTTGAAGCGATGCAATATCTTGTTGAAAAAGGCGTCAAACATCTCCTTGTAGATCTTCCCTCAGTCGATAGTGCTTCCGACGATGGTAAACTTGCTGCTCACAGGCTTTTTTGGAATGTTCCGTTAAATAGTAGGTCCCTGACTGAAAGCTCTCATCCCAATAGAACGATTACCGAAATGGTCTATGTATCAAATAGCGTTCAGGATGGCACCTATCTGCTCACTATTCAGATTCCCAGTTTTATGAGCGATGCGGCTCC
>JAAKFF010000132.1 GCA_011065165.1 Chlamydiota bacterium | reverse complement strand
TCAGACGTTTAAAAAAATAGGAGATAAGTTTGTCCCCTACCCTAAGTGGAAACGTTAACAGTGAATCTTTTCCACAGTCTAGTATAGGAATTAATCAAAAACAACATCGATGCAGAGAAAGTGTATTGTAATAAATAGTGAATAGGAGTGACAATCTTTCAAGATCGAACCTAAACCACTTGGAGGGAAATATGTCATCATCAATGGTTGATATTACTATTTTGGGGGGATCGAATGCAGCTTATCTCGTACGCCTTTCACTTTCTAAGGCGCGGAATAAAACTTACTCCTACATATCCGGATCGTATAAAGAAGCACGATTTTCTTATGATAATGGGACATCGACTGGAGTTGAACAGAATTTTAACACTATCCAACTGAATGGATTAATAATATCTGAGACTAAAATCACTAAGTTGGTCAACCAAGTCTTTAATGATATTAAATTTGCACTAACGAATAACACCATTTATGTAAATATTAGTAACAAAACATTGATAATCACTATCGATTTCTCTTATGTCATGTCAGTTCAACTTTCACAATTTCGATATTAAGCTTTACTCTTTTCTCTTTTTTACCAATAGGCTAAGTAAAAATCTCTCCCTCAGCTATCTGATCAACAAAGGGGAAATATAAATAAGAGTGTTGGATAGATATCTAATCCTTTCCCCTCCCCTTCTCGCTTATGCTGATACTGGAGCGAAGCGGAAGCAGAGCTCCTCTGTGCGCTTGCCTATGCCATGCTTTAAACGATGATCGACAAGACTCACTGCGGCTTGGTGTGAGGTGACACTATTTTGCTGGGCAATTTCATAGATAGTTAGGAGCTGTTCGTAGAGCCCTTTACACATCATTCGAGCTTTGGAGGCGTTATACCCCTCTTGCGATAGCTCATTCATGACATTGATCAGCCCCCCGGCATTGATGACAAAATCAGGAGCGTAGAGAATCCCTCTCTTTGCGAGTAGATCTGCATCGGAAGAGTCTAGAAGCTGGTTATTGGCCGCCCCGGCAATAGCTCTGCAGTTAAGTTTTGGGATCGTGTCGGGGTTGAGAATCCCCCCCATCGCACAGGGTGAGAGAACATCGCAATTAGCAGAGATGATCTCCTGAGGAGGTAGAATCTC
Source organism: Chlamydiota bacterium (assembly GCA_011065165.1). GTDB lineage: Bacteria > Chlamydiota > Chlamydiia > Chlamydiales > Simkaniaceae > JAAKFF01. The sequence continues at coordinate 1,622 of JAAKFF010000132.1, read as the reverse complement.
AGCGCCATATGCGTGGCCATAGCGCTCAGCAGCTTCGGTATTTATATCACTGACAATGAGCTTTGCTCCAGACCAGAATAGGCGCTCAGCAAGCCGCCACCCTACACTGCCCACCCCTTGGATCGCCACAGTTTTACCTTCGACGCAGTCGCTTCCGTCGAGCTCCTGTAAGACAGATTGGATACCACGGAAAGTCCCCCACGCTGTAAAAGCTGATGGATTACCGCTCCCTCGAAGATCGTGGACACCGCATGCATACTTAGTCGTTTTTAAGATCTCTTCGATATCATCTGTTGTGCAGCCAACATCTTCTGCGCAGACATACTGCCCCTCGAATCTATTGACAGCCTCTCCAAAGGCCCTAAATAGCTCTGGGCTCTTATCGATGGTGGGATCAGCGATGATCACACTCTTAGCGCCGCCTAACCCCACTTGTGCCATTCCTGCTTTATAGGTCATCCCCTTTGAGAGTCTGAGGACATCAGTGAGAGCCTTGTCGAAGGTGTCGTAGGGATAGATGCGTGTGCCTCCCAATCCTGGACCAAGCTTCGTATTATGAAGTGCAATAATTGCAACAAGTCCTGACTCTTTCTCAGTGAATTTTGCCACCTTTTCATACCCAGAAACTTCTATCTGCTCTTCGATCAGTTCCATAACATTATCTCCGAATTTTACTAAAGGGGCCAAACTTATCACGATCTATCTATCAAATGCAACCTGGAAGAGTGCGGTTTGCAGGTGAGATGCGATATTTTGTAAGCCACTGAAGCAGAGTTATTTCTAAGATAAGACTGAATATAAGCTACTGAGGTAATAGTTAATTATTGTAATTGAACTTAATGATAGAATATGATATAATCTTATATATTAATAACATAGATAGTTTTGGTAATAACTATGAGTAGTATAAATCTTACACTTGTTCGGGGCCATACTAAGGGCTATCCTCCTGTTAAAGATCTAGGTGACGAAGAACTCACAAAATGTTTCTCAGATGGTGGGTTTCAACATGGTTGTGTCCATCTCTATATGAGACCTCACCTCGACAAGGGTAACAAAGTCGATGGAATCTTTGTACGCACTTTCACTTTCGGAATTCGCTCTTTTTGGATCAAGCCAGGAGTCCTACCCCTCAAGGATAACTATCTCCATTTTAGTCGACTTGGTTTAAAGAATAGGATAGCGCCCAGTGACTTCCGTCTTAGCAAGGGCAGAGGGTATCTCGTCACATTTGAAGATGTAAACTCTTCCAAGGAGCGTAGAGAGTTCTTCCTAGCTTTTTTTGCTAAGTGCCATGACTTGCTGGAGGAGCCCGTAGCAAGATACTTTTTTCCTAATCCTCCTCAACTCCATCTTGATAACCACAGCCTTCAAATCGATAAATTGGAGACTATTTCGAATCTCTGCTGGCTTCCTTTATCATCCAGCAAATGATAATAACAATTAAATAAGAGTATCACTGATCTTAACATAGTTCGTGATCACACTATAGGCTATCACAAATCACGAAGTGTTGTATGGATTAAGTCTGAGGTCAACTGGTTTGTTATCAAAGGTAAGGGATTCTTAGTGGAGGAGTAAAGATGATGTCACTGCGTTTTTTGATAGGAATCTAGACATAG
>JAAKFF010000131.1 GCA_011065165.1 Chlamydiota bacterium | reverse complement strand
TGGAACTTACTTAACAATTGAGGGTCAATGTCATTAATAAACTCAGAGACATCAATGGTTTTTTGATATGAGTAAGATTTCCATTCACCGCCTGTACTCCACCATGGTCGAAGGGTGGAGCTCGAGCTGAGGTCGGCAAAACTCGGAAGTACAAAGTTCGGCGGTATAGCAAAGGTTCCATTCCTTTGCCAAGCATTCTCCAGAGAGAAAGTATGACTCCCATCCTGCGCCTCAGCCACGCTCCCTACGTTCTCTATCTCTGGAACTTCACCCTCATCTTCAGAATTTACCAATACTGGAACACCATCTGCTTCGACAGCATTCTCCTCACCACCTACCGGCGTGTCCCCTACAGGAGTCCCCTCATCATCATTTAGATGATAGTGAGATCCAGTTGAGAACATTACCTCTAGGATTCCTGAACCGACTGTCGCAGTGACAGCGCATCCACCAATAGCCATGTAGGAGAGCGATACCCATTTTTTGAGAACTTTAACACCCACCAGCGTGCCACAAATTGTCCCAAAAAACACCAGAACAGTTTTATTTACTCCCTCGGCGCCATCAATATGATGAAGGAGAGATGTGCCACTGGCAGAACCAAGAGCGAGGAGAAGGCCACCTTCTGAAAGTCCTGGGATAATAGGGATGTAACGACTCACTCCTGCAACGCGGTTCCATCCTGCACAGCCGAGAGTCAGAGTTGCAAAGAGTAGAGTTGGTAAATAGGGTTCAACCTTTTTGATCGTTTCATTACTTGGAAAGCCGAACATTATACATACCTCAATTAATTTGTTTGATAAACTGTAGCAATTATAAAGGATAAATGAAAAAAACTCTACTCTTTATTTTCACCAGGTCAGGGAGTAGCTCCCTGCCAGGAGAGAGCAAACCTCTTAATCGCAGCAGCATCGCATAGACCAACAAGTCGATTCACCTCTCTTCCTTCTCTGAATAGAATAAGTGTCGGATAGCTCCTAATATTGAACGCATTGACTGTGATAGGATTCTTATCGATATTTAACTTTGCAAAGAGCACCTTACCTTTTAGATCTTTAGCCACTCTCTCCAGAATAGGTGAGAGCCTCTTGCACGGGCCGCACCACGAAGCGTAGTAATCAACTACTGTGACGCCCTCTCTAGTTATCTCTTTAAAAGTGCTATCGCTCACTTGAACCACGGAACTTGTCTCCTTGAGATGAGATAGCTTTCCGAGTAATAGTGCACTGAACACCATGGCGGAGAGGGTCGCAATAGCTACCGCACCCGTTTTCTTTCCCCCCTTGAATCCCCAGCAATCGCAAACGTAAGAAGAGAGAGCAGCAGAGCCGGCAATCGACCCTATCACAGCGATTGTTCTCCCTGGCATGTTGCGACTCCATCCAAAGTAGAGCGCTACGCCCCCAAAGAGAAGAGGTGCTATGAAGGGTTTGTACGGTTCAAAGGGGCTTGGTCTGGGAATCATGATGGATACCTCAAATATTTTCTTTGTTAATCTGCATCAATTATATCTGAAAAATGGAAACAACACCAGCCTCTATCGACGGGCGAAGATGAAGAGGAGTACCGACAAAAAAGCGCTAAAGACAAGTGAGGTCGTGATGGGCACGTAGATGAGCCTCTCATGCCAGTGCAATGAAAAATCTCCAGGCAGATTTCCGACCCAGTCAAAAGGGATATGGAGGGTGATCAGCGTCCCGATTATGATCAGACAGACGCCAATTAGCATGATTAATCTACCCATAGAACCACTTGCAAAACTCCCGATCAGTTGATTTTTGAGAAGGTTTTGACAATTTGGCCCTTTGACACAAATTCACATACCCTTCTGGTAAGGTGTTTGTGTCAAAGGGCCAAGTTGGTGAAAGACACCAAAAAGCATCCATCGGGAGTTTTGCAAATGGCTCCATAGTCTAGGAGAGTGCAAACTCTTTAACACCCGCAGCATCACGCAGACCAACGAGTCGATTCACCTCTTTGCCATCTTTGAATAGAATGAGAGTTGGAACTGAGGTGACATGGTGCGCTTTTGCTGTAAGATGATTCTTATCGATGTCTAACTTCGCAAATTTCACCTTGCCCTGCAGCTCTGCAGCAACCTCCTTCAGAACAGGGGTGAGCGTCTTGCAGGGGCCACACCACTCTGCAAAGTAATCAACCAGAGTCACGCCCTCTTTAGTTGTCTCTTCAAAATCACTATCGCTCACATCGATGATGGAACCGTTATCCATTACTCCTCCAAGTTATATTCTATCTGTAGTGTAAGAGATCTCACAATTTAAGCCAATCTCTCCTAGCCTCTAATTTTTACCAGCTCAATCGAAAAGTAGAAATTAGGGGGGGATTCCATGGGCACCATCTTCATACCACTTGCGCAGTTCTGTGAGTGAGTGGGAGAGACGCTGTGCGATGAGCTCCTGGGCTCCTCTTCTATCCATATCTGTATAATCCTCCCAGAGAATGGGGGTGCCGAAGACTACAGCACACTTTCCAAAAAGTTTGGGAAATTTCCGGCTGCTATTCCATATCTCATAGGTTCCATGGATATAGGTGGGGATGATCGCGCTCTCACTTTTAGAGAGTAGCAATCCAATTCCAGGTTTTATCTCTTGCAGCTGGTTATCTTGCGAGCGTCTCCCTTCAGGAAAGAGGAGGACTTTGTTTCCATGGCTGAGTAGCTCATTGACCAATTTCATCACATTTAAGTTGATGCTATCTCTCTTCACGGGGTGAGAATTGAGCGCTGTGATGAGCTTTCCGAACCACGAGTTAAAGAGGGTGTGC
>JAAKFF010000130.1 GCA_011065165.1 Chlamydiota bacterium | reverse complement strand
AAACTCCCGATGGTTACTTTTTGGTCTCTCTCACCCATTTGCCCCTTTGAGTGTCAAATCTGGAATGTTGCAAGGAGCTCTAGGGGGAGCGTTTTTGTTTCTCGATCTTTCCTAGCATGCCGCCGCCTAGGCCAAGTAGGAGAGTAGCGATCTGCAATTCATCACCGGCATCGATAACATCCGCGACGCCATCGCCTTCCCCCGCAGCCCCGGCAGTTGCGACTTCTAATTCCTATACTACTATGTATTAATAACATCATCAAATCTCCTTAAATAGACATATGTAACTTTTAGGAGATGGTTCAGAACTACTGGCGTACGATTTTGTTAGCTTCAGCAATTTTTTGCTAGGGGGAGCGTTTTTGTTTCTCGATCTTTCCTAGCATGCCGCCGCCTAGGCCGAGTAGGAGAGCGGCTAGGGAGAGGGCTGTTCCAAAGTAGGGGATGAGGGTGAGTAGGAAGTAGATGATCAGCCCGAAGGCGAAGTAGAGACGGATATGTCTCTTAAAGTCGAAGCGGTAGAAGATGAGCTTTGAGACCCAGATGATCGATAGGATCTTTGCGGTGTAGAAGGTGACGACGGTTAGGGAGAGGAGTGTGAGGGCGAAGGGCACACCCAGGATCGTAACGATGAGCGCTAGGAATGTAATGGGCAGAAGAACTATGAGAACGACACCTGCGATGAGAGATTGCAGGGGTTTATTATTGAGGGCGTCGATCGTTCGGTCGATGCGGCGGCGGAAGTAGCGGATCATGATCAGCCCAATAATGAAGCTGTAGAAGAAGTTCATGAGAAGAGCGGCCAACTTCGAGCTGACCTTTAGAATGGTAGAGAGCTTTCCATGGAAGAGCTTGTAGAAAAATGAGGGGTGGTGCTTAACCCCCTTAGCAATATGGGCATCTGAATCGATCAGGGCATTTTTGTTGCTCCAATACTCCATCTTCCCAAGGATATTGGCCTTGGAAGTGATGCGCATCTGACCGACATAGGCGATCACATCTCCATCGATCTGGTTGGAGATGCGTACGCTGGATGCGTAGAGGCGCACATCATTTTTGATCCTCGCCTCTATGTCAGCATTTCCGGAGACGATCACCGCATTGTTACCGATCACTGCAGAGGGGTAGAGTTCGATGGTGGCTGTCACAGCTGTCAAGTTGCGTCCAATGTGGCCGCTGATAGAGGCTTGCCCCGCTAAGAGGCGCACATCGTGTGAGACTCTCCCAGAGATCTCAATACTCCCCGCACATGCGATGATATCTCCATTTACGGTTCCGTCGATAAAGACCTGCCCGCCAAAAACATAGACGTCACCATTCACCGTTCCAGAGATCTCGATAGTTCTCCCATAGGCGAAGTAGTCGTTATTGACAACCGCATGGCTTGGAAGGACGACGATCTCTACTTCATCCTCTCCATTATGATTCTCATAGGCGGAGAGAGTGGATGAACAGAGAAGGATTATCAGAAAGCAGAAGCGTTTGCAAACTTCCATTTGGCCTCTCTTCGCTCCTTGAATAGATGCATTTGACGGGTGACCGCTTTTTCAATGAGATCCTCACATAGCGCGATCTCTTTTTCACCCCTCTTTTTTTGAAAAATCTCGCCGATCTGATCGATGTTGTAGAGAGAGATCTGCGGGTGTTTACCAAGATCGGGATGAATGGTACGCGGCACACTCAGATCGAAGAGAAGCGTTGGGCTTATCTCTCCCTCTACTGCGTCTAGCACATACTCCTCATGATAAGTTCCGCAGATGACCACATCGAATCTATGCCACTCTTTCAGCCCCGTCCAATCGACTACCGCAAGTGATGGAAGGGAGTCGATCGCCATGCGCGTACAGAGGACCATCTCCCGGCACCCTTTCCACTCAAAGAATGAGTGCAGCTTGCGATTGACATCGGAATTACCGATAAAGAGAATGGATGACCTGCTCAGATCGCGCTCTTTCCTCTCCATAATCGATTGGATGATAGCGGCAAGCTGGGTCCCCTTCTTTGTGACTAGAACGGAAGTGCGCATCTCTTTACCTATCTTTAGCCCCTTCTGAAAGAGATAGTGTAGATCGTGAGAGAGTTGATGGCTCTGCCGCTGCTTTTCGTAGGCAAGCTTCACCTGCCTTTGGATGTCGCTCTCCCCGAAAATAGCGCTATCCATCCCTGAGATCACTCGCCCTAAATGGTAGAAACAGTCTCTCCCAAAGTATGAGTAGAGCGCATGTTCGAAGCTCTCATGTAACTCTGTGCGCAGTCGATTCAGAATCTCGATATGGCACTCAGCTAAATGAGAGGAGGAGAAATAGAGTTCCGTGCGGTTGCAAGTGGAGAGAAGAACAAAATCAGAAGAGAAGGTTACGGCAAACGCCTTTTGAAAAGCGCGGGCCAGTTTTTCTCTAAGTGCGAGAGTAGAAGATTTGTGGTTGATTCCAATCACACCAACGTGCATGCGACCTCCGTTAAAAAAGTTATATATAACGGAACAGTAAAAAAAGTGCTAGCCTACAATTTTCACCATCTCTCGGAAATGCAGACTAGTGTTGAAAAAGTGATTGGCGGATTAGAGCGTCATCGAACCCCTTTCCTTTTAGAAAACGGTAGAGCTTCTCTTTGACTTTGATCGCATTAAAATCTTGCGTTCGACACTTCTTTTCGATCCAGCGGCGGATGAGCTCGAGTTGCTCTTCATCTGAAAACTTGGCGAGATCTATTAGATCGGGAGCTTTGGACTTAAGCTTTAGGGCGATCATTAGCGGTCCCCACCCTTTGTTCTTCTCTCTCTTAACAAAGAGCTCTCCCTCCCTCTTATCGTCCAGGTAGCCCAACCTCTCGCACTCGCGAAGGAGCTCATCTATGGCTCTCTGGTCGATTTTTCGTCTCTTGAGTCTCTCAGTCAACTCCAACTTCATATAGCCCCTAAGCGACAGTAGCTTATAGACAAT
>JAAKFF010000013.1 GCA_011065165.1 Chlamydiota bacterium | reverse complement strand
CTCAAATAGAGAGCTCTCTACCTCTTGGATCGCTCTCTCACTCGCACGCCGAGAGCGATCGCGCGCCTCACTATCTAGAATTTCATAGGCGTCGAGATTGACGGTGAGGTCGCTATCTTTAGCGATGAGAAGGATCTCTTCGAGAGGGAATCCATAGGTATCTTTCAGTTTGAAGGCATCCTTTCCGCTGATCTCTTTGCGGCTGCTCTTCTCCGCCTCCTGAATGATAGTGTTTAAGATGTTTCCGCCCCGCTTTAGAGTGCGCAAGAAGCCCTCCTCCTCTATGGTGAGGATCTCGCTGATCTGGTTTTTCGCCGACTTGAGTTCATGAAAGTCTCCGCCCATCAACTCGACGAGGCGAGGGAGCACATCGGCAAGAAAAGGTCTGTTAAGACCGAGAAGGCGGCCGTAGCGAACGGCGCGGCGCAAAATTTTTCGCAAGACATAGCCCCGGTCGACATTGCTCGGCTGCGCGCCGTCGGCGATAGCAAAAGCGAGCGAGCGAATATGGTCGGCGATCACATGAAAAGCTGGAGCAAGGTGGGGATCATCTGCATCATATTTTTTTCCCGAGAGCTCCTCTACACGCTCTATCAGCGCGACCATGACATCTGTCTGGAAGAGGCTCTTCGTATCCATCATGAATGAGACGATCCGCTCGAGTCCCGCTCCGGTATCGACGCAAGGCTTAGGCAGGGGAGTCATGACGCCATCGCTCGCTCTGTTATATTGCATGAAGACGAGATTCCAAAACTCGGAATAGCGCTCGCCGCTCTTATCTTCAAAAGGGTTTTTTGCAGGGCCAAATTTTTCTCCGCGGTCGTAGAGGAGCTCAGTGCACGGGCCGCACGGGCCGCTCTCTCCCATAGTCCAGAAATTCTCCTCTTCTCCCAACCGGATAATCCGCTTCTCATCGATATAGGGCTTCCAAAGTTCAAACGTCTCGTCATCCGTTTCAAAGACCGACACCCAGATACGCTCGGGGTCGAATTGAAAGATCTCAGTGGAGACCTCCCATGCGTAGGCGATCGCCTCCTTCTTGAAGTAGTCGCCGAAAGAGAAGTTTCCGAGCATCTCAAAAAAGGTCATGTGGCGCGAGGTGTGGCCGACATTATCCAAGTCATTATGCTTACCTCCAACGCGGATACACTTCTGCGTAGAGGTGGCGCGCTTATAATCTCGCTGGCTCTTCCCAAGAAAGACATCTTTAAACTGATTCATGCCCGCATTAATGAAGAGAAGGGTGGGGTCGTCGTGGGGAACAGTAGGGGAAGAGGGGACGATTACATGCTCCCTCTTTTTAAAGTAGGTGAGAAATTTTTTTCTTATCTCTTGAGATAACATGCTTTCCTTGATATCATTCTCTCTAAGAGTTAAAAATATGAGATTTCAGAGAGAATTGCAAGGAAGTAATGTTCATGGATGAAGAACTGAAGAAAATCTTAGAGAAAACGGCCAATACGATCAGGCAGCTCTCTTTTGAGGCGGTCCAGAAAGCCAACTCCGGCCATCCTGGCCTCCCCATGGGGTGCGCAGAACTTGGCGCCTATCTCTATGGTCACCTACTAAACCACAACCCCAAAAATCCCCACTGGACCAACCGCGACCGGCTCATTCTTTCGGCAGGCCACGGCTCCATGTGGCTCTACTCATGCCTCCACCTCTCAGGGTTCGACCTCTCACTCGATGATATCAAGAGTTTCCGGCAGCTCCATTCCAAGACCCCCGGCCATCCAGAATATGAAGAGAGCCACGGCATAGAAGCGACGACTGGACCACTCGGACAGGGAGTGGGAAATGCTGTAGGCCTTGCGCTAGGACTCAAAATTCTCGAAACCAAATTCAATAGAGAGGGTCAGAAAATCCTCGATCCAAAAGTCTTCTGCTTAGCAGGAGATGGCTGCTTAATGGAGGGCGTCTCAAACGAAGCGAGCTCCTTTGCAGGCCACCTCTCTCTCGACAATTTCATTCTCATCCACGATGCCAACCATATCACCCTTGACGGCCCACTCGATCAATCGTGCTCCGAAGATGTCGCCGCCCGCTACAGAGCGTACGGCTTTGAAACGTTAGAGATGGATGGAAACGACCTCGAATCGATCGATAGCGTGATGAGTCAGCTCCGCGAAAAGCAGACGCGCCCTATCTACATCGCCTGCCATACCACCATCGGAAAGGGATCGCCCAACAAAGCAGGGACATACAAAGTGCATGGCTCCCCACTTGGAGAGGAAGAGGTGAGAGCGACAAAAGAGGCGCTCGGTCTCTCAGAAGAGGCTTTCCACATTCCCCAATCGGTGAAGACCTTCTTCGAAAACAGGCTCACTAGCCAAGTGCAGCTTGAAGAGGAGTGGAATAAGAGATATGAAGGTTGGCGCACCGATTATCCGAAAGAGAGCGAAGCGTTTCAAGTGATGAAAGAGCGAAAAATTCCCGATAGCTTAGAGGAGAGACTCAGCAAGCTTGAAATTGAGAGTCCCATGTCGGGCCGAAAAGCTTCGCAAGAGGTGCTGCAGGTTTTAGGCCAAGAGCTTCCCTTTCTCTATGGAGGGTCGGCAGACCTCTCCGGCTCCGACTGCACCATGATGAAGCAGTTCCCACTCATCGCACCGAGAGATTTCAAAGGACGCAACATCAAATTTGGCATCCGCGAATTTGGGATGGCCACCTCTGCAGCGGGACTCTTTCAAACAGGAATGATCCTTCCCTATGTGGGAACCTTCTTCACCTTCTCCGACTACATGCGCAATGCGATCCGTCTAGCGGCGCTCTCCAACTACCATGTGATCTATCAGCTCACTCACGATTCAGTCTTCCTCGGTGAAGATGGGCCGACCCACCAGCCTGTTGAACATCTGGCAGCGATGCGGGCCATGCCCCATCTACATCTGATCCGCCCCGGTGATTCCAATGAAGTGAAGGGAGCGTGGAGCGCAGCTCTACACTACCACGGTCCTACAATTTTAGTGCTTACACGCCAAGCGCTTCCTCTCCTGAGCGAAACAGCACTTCCCTTCAAGGAGGGAGTAGCACGTGGCGCTTATATTGTGTTAAAGGAGAGAGAAAAAGCTGACTTCTGCCTCTTCGCAACGGGATCAGAGCTCTCACTAGCGATCGATGTAGCCCGCGCTTTGGAGAAGCGGGATAAACATGTACGCGTCGTTTCGGTCCCATGTTGGGAGCTATTCGATAAGCAAGATGATCACTATAGAGCGAGCATAGTCGAAGGAGACTTTGGCCAGCGCGTCTCTATAGAAGCAGGCGTCAGCTTCGGCTGGTGCAAATTTATCGGAGAGCAGGGTATCGCTATTGCGATTGATCAGTTTGGCCTCTCCGCTCCAATTGGAGATATTGCAAACGAATTTGGATTTACAGTTGATGCTATCCTCGACCGTCTCCTCAGCCTCTAGATTCTCACGCGCCCTTCACTGTGAAAACTTTGAAGGACGCCCCCCCGTCTGGATCATGCGCCAAGCTGGGCGCACACTCCCAGACTACCAGGCAATCCGCACAAAGCACACCTTAGAAGAGATGTTCCATCGCCCCGAACTTATCTATGAAATCACCAAGCTACCCCTCGATATCTTAGGAGTCGATGCAGCGATTCTCTTCGCCGATATCTTGCATATCTGCCTGACCCTAGGTTGCGACGTCACCTTTCCTGGGAAGCGGGGCCCCCTCGTCACCTGCCCCGACCACTTTATTGCCTTAGATGTAGAAGAGAAGTTAGGGTTTGTGCGCGACGGCATTCGCCTTCTCAAGCAAGATTTAGAAGTGCCACTAATCGGCTTCTGCGGCGGCCCCTATACTGTTCTAACTTATATGAAAGGAAAGAGATGGCTATATTCCCATCCTAAAGAGGCCAAAGAGCTCCTGCAGCAAATCACCGATCAGAGCATCGCCTACCTAAAGATGCAGATCGAAGCGGGCGTTGATGCAATTCAAATCTTCGAGTCCTCTGCAAACACCCTCTCGCGCCAAGATTTCTGCCACTTCGCCCTGCCCTACCTAAAGCAGATCGTCTCCTCCGTTGATCTTCCCGTTATCCTCTACGCGCGCGGCTCCTGCCACCTCGTCTCCGAGCTTCTCTCAGCGCAGCCAAGCGCCCTAAGCTTCGACTCCTTTAGACCCCTCTACGAGATGCGCCAAAAAGTGCCCACCACCATCGCCATTCAAGGAAACCTCGACCCCGAACTCCTCTACGCCCCCCCCGCAACCATACGAAGAGAGACCGAAAAACTGCTAAAGAGCATGCAAGGGGATCCAGGATTCATCGTCAACTTAGGCCAAGGCCTCCTCCCCGACATCCCCCTCGACCACATAAAATGCTTCATCGACACAGTAAAGGGTTTTCCTCGCAAAAATGACATAGCGTTTAGCCCTCCAGTAATGGGGTAAATACCCTTTTCTTTTTTACAAATAGCTAAAAATCAATTCGTTACATCTTTATAGCAGTAAATATGTTATAAATTTTTGTACTATTAATAGTTTTTATGATATAATTATATTTTTACTATTAATAAACAAGGAATAATAGATATGACTACACTTGTACATTGTATTGATAGACCTAACCTTTTTACTTTGTATTCTAATGGGACTAGTGACACACGTCAATATGCTGCATATACTCCAAAAGAACGCTATATTCAAGATATCTGCATTAAACTAATACATAGCGCATTTATCGATGATTCTAAAAGTGTCCAAAAATTTCTCGCAAAACATGACACAGCAGAGCTTAAGAACTTCAAGCAAGGCTTAAAACTTCTAGTTGTTGTCGGAGAGAAGATTCTAGAAAAAAAAGATACTGTCGAGGCTTCTGCTGCAAAAGAAGAGAGTACGCTTTCTAAGATGATTAGAGAGATAAACGTGTTTGCAGACTCGCTACCCGTTCGATAAACTTGGCAATGCATCTAGAGTTCTAAAGTATATTTAATACGCTTTTGCAAAAACAACATGGCGTTTGCTGTCCGTTTCAGTAAAGGGGCAAATGCCTTCTTCTTTTCTACCAGCTAATGGAGAAAAAACCTTTTCACCAGGTGGCGGTGGGGGGCATTGAGCACAAGATCGCTTCAGGATTCCCTCCCGATACAAAGCCGAACTTCGTCCCCCTATCATAGAGCAAGTTAAACTCCACATAGTGCGCTCTCAGCGCATTTTGTCTCCTCTTATCCTCCACAGTGAAGGGCTCAGAGAGGCGCCGCCTGTAGATGGGGAGGATCGCATCGAGAAAGGTCGACCCCACACCTCTCCACATCGCGTAATCCTTCTCAAAATCTCCGCTATTGTGGTGATCAAAAAAGATGCCGCCAACCCCTCGCTCTTTATTCCAATGTTTAATCGTGAAATACTCCCGCGCATTTTCAGAGAAGAGAGTGTAGAGCTCCTCGCTTAACGCCTTTTGGGCGATGCTGTGAAAATGGTCGGTGTCTTCATCGCGGGGAAATCCCATTGGAGTGAGATCGTAGCCGCCACCGAACCACCACCTCTTGCCCGTTTCGATATAGCGAACATTCATATGGACGGTAGGCGCTTTAGGATTCTGCATATGGGTGATCAGGCTCACACCCGTTGCAAAGAAGGGGCCCTCATCCTCGCCAATGGGGAGTCTATCGCCCCTCACTCCCGACCAGTTGACCGCCGCTTTCTCAAAAACTTCTCCTCTGAGTAGCGAGATCTCGCCCCCGCCACCAGAGTGGTGCTCCCACGCTCTTCTCTCAAAGCGGCAGCTCGGCTCAAACACCTCAAAGCCATCAATGATCTCCTCTCGCAAACTCTTTAAATAGTGAACGATCTCTTCTTGCATGCTAGCAGCCTCCTCATCAGATAGTACCTTGCACCTCTCAAGATCTCCAGAAAATCTTTAGGTTGGATACTCGGCAGGTTAGGCTGTCTTAAGCGATATGACGGAGAATCGTATCGACTTCATCTGAGAGAAGCTCTAGCTCGCGCACAAAACTCTTGGTTGTCTCGGGGTGGCTCACATACTCTCGCATGATGAAAGATAGATCGCTCTCTGTCTCCTTCTCAGGCTCGAAGCTCTCAACGGCTTTTTTGATTGAGACACGCTCTTTTGTTTTGATCGAGAGGGTCTGCACAAAGATGTTTTGCACGATGGCACCGATCTCTCCGGCCTCTTCATCCTGAATTTTTTGCACCTGTATTGAGCTCTCATAGAGCTGATTGACATCATAGGCGATCTTCTCAAGAAACTCCCGCTTGGTGGAGAGTCCAGCATCATCTATCAGCTCGTGAACATTGGTCACAAACTGTTCTAGGTCGTGCTTAAAGGTAGAGCAAACTTTCTTCTTTTCATTTCTTTCCATAATTAGGCCAATCCTCGCTATCCAACTGCAATCATATGTGCAGGCGCATTCTTTTTCAATAGCAAAAGAGAAATTGTTTGTCACAATCGGGGCATATGCGCTCAGGGCTAACGCATTAAAATTCCGGCATGGTTCAAAAACCAGCCTTTTTAGATAATAATGGAGCACCTCTTATGAACCCTTGGGATAGACAGAAATAAACTACCACAGAGATCACAGAGACCACAGAGAGGGAGTCGGATCTCTTAACCCATAGCATTATTGGTGCTGCAATTGAAGTGCTCCGCGGATTAGCTCCAGCTCTTCTCGGGTCCGCCCATGAAGCTTGCCTACTCTATGAGTTGCATCTTCAAGGAATAAGCGTTAAACACAACTTCTTTCATACCTGAAGCTTTTCTCTCTCTGTGATCTCTGCGATCTCTGTGGTTTTTATTCTCCTATCGGAATATCTCTTATGCTGCAGGGTTACTTAAAAGTGTTATCCTGTTTTGTACTACGCCAAAATTCCTCTATGAAACATTCTGATGAGTATTGTCTTTTTGGTCTTAAGTTTGGTGTTTGATGCTTAAGAGGAACATATAGTCTTTAGACCTTCACTATGGAGAGGTGATAAATTTTAATGCGTTAGCCCTGGATCTGCGCTGCTGCAATGGCAAAGGCGCACGCTACATTGAGGGAATTTTTCGAGCCGAGAAGGGGAATTTGCACACGATGGTCAGCGACTTCAACTGCCTCTTTCGAGAGACCGTACTCCTCATTCCCCAGTAGGAGAGTGAAGGTCCTTGGAAAGTCGAAGTCAAAGAGGGAGGGAGCCTCTTTAACAGTCTCCAACGCGATCAACGGTTTAGGCAGTTCACTTAACCTCTTTTTCTCGCTCGGGACATGCGCAGCAGCACCCATCGCCGTTCTGATAACCTTTGGATGGTCGACAAAAGGAGTGGTGGGAGAGAAGTAGACGGGGCCCAATCTAAATGCCTCAACGGTGCGCAAGATACTCCCGATATTGTGCGCTGAGCGCAGCCCCTCTAAATAGACTCCTACCGATCCATAGGGGGTGGGTGATAATCTGTCAAAGCGCGTGATGAGAAGATTGTGTTCTGGAATGGAGACGGCTGCACCTTCCATATGGAGATGGAAGCGGTCAGCTATCGCCTCAGCCTCCTCTGACAGTGGGGGAAGACCCAACCACTCCTCCATCTGACGGTAGTGATGATCGACCGCTCCCTTTTCGAAGAGGAGGCGTAGATGCTCACCGGCATTTTTATGCTGTCGCCGCAAGGGCATCGATAGAAATTTCTCTCGAGTGAATACCATCAGGTGCGTGTGGCAAGGTACTCATCTAACTTGCCGTCATAGACGTGGATGCCATCTTTTTCGATGGAGATAATTTTGGTGGCAAATTCATTGATCAGTTCGCGGTTGTGCGATGCGACGATGACGGTCCCTTGGAACTCTTCTAGACTCCAAGCGAGTGCGGAGACCGATTCGAGATCGAGATGGTTGCTTGGTTCATCGAGAATGAGAGTATTGTAGGGGGTCAGGAGCAGCGCAGCAAAGATGAGGCGGGCGGTCTCTCCACCGGAAAGCTTGGAGATTTCTTTGAAAGCGTCATCGCCCGTAAAGAGCATCCTTCCCATGACGCCGCGGATCTCTTGATCGTACGCTTGCGCCTTATAGCGCTTCAACCAGTCGAAAGATTGGATCTTTTCAGATTTATCGATGAAGTCTTCATGATTTTGAGGGAAGGTGCCAAGTTCTAGTTGATGGCCCAGCTCTATCGTTCCACTATCGGGTTTAAGCCTCCCTGCGAGCATGTTGAGTAGAGTTGTCTTTCCAATGCCATTCGTACCGATCACTGCCACTTTGTCACCGCGCATGATCTCTATGCTAAAGTCCTCGATGACAGGGATGCCATCGAAGGCTTTGCTGATGCCCTCAGCTTTAAAAACCAATTTCCCCGAGGGTTTGGTTGGCGGAGTGAAGCGGATAAAGGGACGTTGGATATTTGATTTTTTTAGATCTTGCGGTTTGAGTCGGTTGATCTCTCGGATACGTGACTGAACCTGCGATGCGCGCGTTCCCGCGCCGAAACGTGCGACAAAACCTTTGAGATGAGCAATTTTCTTCTCTTTAGATTTGGCTTCATGTTCGGAACGCTCTCTGACGGAGGTTTTTACAACAAGCATCGCGTCGTAGTTTCCAGGGTAGGTGATGATAGTATCGTAGTCGATATCGGCAATATGGGTGGTGACGGCGTTAAGAAAGTGACGGTCGTGGCTGACTACGATAAGAGTCCCAGAGTAATTATGAAGAAAATTCTCCAGCCACCCAATCGATTCCAAGTCAAGGTGGTTCGTAGGTTCATCGAGAAGGAGCGCTTCAGGATCTCCAAAGAGAGCTTGGCAGAGGAGCACGCGGAACTGCAGGTCGACCGGAAGTTCGTGCATGACCTTTTCATGATATTCGAGGTCGATGCCCATTCCGGTGAGGAGCATCTCCGCATCCGATTCGGCGCTATAGCCATCTTCATCGGCGATGATCTCTTCGAGATCGCCCAGGCGCATGCCGATCTCGTCGGTCATCTCCTTATCGTAGAGCATATCTCTCTCTACAAAGGTCTTCCAGAGGCGCTCATTTCCGATGATCACTGCGTCTATAACGCGGTTCTCTCTGAACTCTTCGATGTTCTGTCTTAAGAAGCCTACCTTCTTGGGGAGAGTAATACTCCCGGATGTGGCATCGACAAGACCTACCATTATCTTAAGCAGAGTGGATTTCCCCGCGCCATTTGGGCCCGTTAGCCCGTAGCGTTTGCCGGGATTGAATGAAGCGCTGACGTTATCGAATAATATCCGCGTTCCGATTTTTTTTGAGATATTGTCTAGAACTATCATGTCGTAAAATCTATATTTGTTAGACTAAAGTATATCAGATCATAGGGGGGAAAACAAGGGCTATGGATCTAAAAGAGAGTATCAACCATTTCTTGCACTATCTAGAGGTTGCACAGGGGGCCTCTCCTCATACGCTGCGCAACTATCGCCTCGATTTAAAAGGATTTCTTGGCTTTGCGAAGCAGGCGCCTATCGATAAGCGGATGATCCGAGATTATCTCGCCCAACTAAACGAGCGCGCCCTCTCCAAAAGAACCGTGCTCCGCCACCTATCGGCGCTGCGTTCGCTCTTCAAATACCTAATGAAAAAGAAGATAATCAGCGAGAATCCAGTGAGCGAGATTGGGAGTCCTAAGCTCGATAAACCCCTCCCCAAAGCCCTCTCCTACAGTGAGGTGGAAGCGCTCTTTAACCAGCCAAATATCGAGGAGCTCCTCGGTTTTCGGGATCGCTCGATCTTAGAGCTCTTCTACAGCTCAGGGCTGCGTCTCAGTGAACTTGCTGGGCTCAATCGCAGCGACTTTAGTTTCACCGCTCGCTCCCTAAAAGTGAGCGGAAAAGGGAAGAAGCAGCGTATCGTTCCCATCACCAAGAGCGTAGCGATATGGATTCAAGACTATCTTAAACATCCAAAGCGCCATGAAGAGGGAAAGCCCTATACGGAGAGAGATAAGAGCGCCATCTTTCTTAATAAGTGGGGGGAGCGACTATCGACGCGATCGATCGACCGCATGTTTAAAGGGTATCTGCGCAGTAGTGGCATGGCCGCGCGCATCACGCCGCACACGATCCGCCACACCATCGCCACCCACTGGTTGGAGAAGGGGATGG
Source organism: Chlamydiota bacterium (assembly GCA_011065165.1). Classification (GTDB taxonomy): domain Bacteria; phylum Chlamydiota; class Chlamydiia; order Chlamydiales; family Simkaniaceae; genus JAAKFF01. The sequence goes on along the minus strand of JAAKFF010000013.1, from coordinate 16,725 downwards.
ATCTGAAGACCATTCAGGTGCTGCTTGGCCACAGCTCTCTCTCCACGACCACAATCTATACGCGCGTCTCAACAAGACTCAAACATGAGGTCTATGAGAGGAGCCATCCGCGAGCAAAAAAATGTAAGTCATAGCTGCTCCAATACTAGGCCGATAGGTTTGACTCTATTTCAATTTTCTTCTATAATCCTTAAAAATAAAGCTTAAACCACCCACTACAAAAGTAAAGTTCAGCTGTGTTGAGAAAGATGAAGAGCATCGGCTACTTTTTCAAACTGACCTTCTTGGCAGTGAGATTGAGAGTCTATAGCTCACGCACAGAGCGAAATAAGTTATTTACACGTTTTGGTAGTGTCCTGGCAGAATGGTTGATTGCATCTGGTCCGTTTTACATAAAGATTGGACAGATTTTATCAACACGTTCTGATCTACTTCCCAAGGAGATTATCGATTCTCTTAGAGTACTACAGGATAACGTACCTCCAATGGATCACAACTCTTTCAATAGAGCACTCAGAACAGCTTACGGAGCCAATTTCAACACAACCTTTGCATCAATCGATAAAAATCCTATTGCCAGTGCCTCTATTGCGCAGGTTCATGAGGCCTATTTACATGACGGTGAGCACGTTGCAGTGAAGATCGTTCGTCCTGGTACGAGAGCGCGATTCCAAAAGAACCTCCGCCTTTTTCGTCGGATCTTACCGGTCGTCGAGCTGTTTAGTCGCAATCTTAAACAATTACACTGTCTAAAACGTCTTGATGAAGTTGAGAGCTTACTCCTAGAACAGACTGACATGGAACAAGAGTTACGTAACCAACAGATAATCCGAGATAATTTTCAAGGACATGCCTTCGTTCGAGTCCCGAGGCTCTATCCAGATTACTGCACAAAGAATGTGCTAGTGATGGAATACGTCGATGCCCTCCCGGGGCTCTCCCACAAAGAGGTAGAGATACCTTCAAATAAGTTAGCTCGGCGCTTCCAGGATGCGATGTATACTATGGTTTACCATCATGGGATTTGTCATGGCGATCCCCATCCAGGGAACATCTTTTTTTCAAAGAAGGGCGAGATAATCATGCTGGATTTCGGTATCACCGTCCACCTTACTGAAGATGAGAAGTGGGCGCTCTCTTCTTTTTACTATGCTTGTACACGTAGAGAGTGGGACATAGCTGTCGAGCGCTTTACAAAATGGTTTGTGGAAAACGCTCCAGAAAGTGTCGAGCAAAGAGAAGAGTATCATAGAGAGATGAGATCTATTCTAGTCACCCACTTCAATGATCGAACTGAACGCTGGTCAACGGTTGCTTATATCAAGGATATCAACCAACTGTTGAGATCATTTGGCGCACGAAGCACGTATAATTTTACCAAAGTTGAACTCGTCCTCTTCTCGACGGAAGGATTCGTCTGTGATATCGATCCAGAGATCGATGTCTGGGAAAATGCAAGGAAGTTTACCGATCGTTACTCTCCTTTCATCTCCGATAGCGTCAGCCAACGCTTTGACACTTTCTTTAAGAAGCAGATTCCCCGATCTATGGAACTAAGAGAAGAAGCAAAGAGGAGTCTCATAGCGCCTACACATCTCGATCGTTACTTTTTCCCAAGCGAATATCCTCTATTTATTGAGCGTGCTGAAGGTTCTCGACTTTACGATGTTGATGGGAATGAGTATGTCGATCTCTCTTGTGGATATGGCCCGCACATTCTTGGTTATGCGCCTAAGTCTGTAACGGAATCCGTAGAGAATGCGTTACAAAATGGAAGTGTTAATGCTCTCGGTCATAACTCTGAAGTAATTCTATCTCAGATGCTTGTTGATGCATTTCCTGCTGCAGACTTAGCTATTTTTTCCAATTCTGGAACTGAAGCGGTGATCCAAGCTGTTCGTATCTGTCGAGCAGTTCGTGGAGGAGGCAGTGTCGTAAAATTTGAAGGTCACTACCACGGTTTTTCAGATCAAGGACTTGTTAGCTCATGGTTTCGTTTTCGAGGGGCAACTAGCCAACCTGAGCCGATTCGCACATGTCTTGGTCAAGATGAGAGCACAGTGGACAGTACTATTGTTCTTCAATATGGCTTTCCAGAAGCACTTCTGAAAATAGAAGAGAGGCACCGCGAGATTGCGTGTGTGATCTTGGAGCCGATGCATACAAGCCTGTGCAAGATAAATCATACTTTCTTGCAGGGGTTAAAGGATCTGTGTAATCGGTTTGAAATTCCCCTCGTCTTTGACGAAGTGGTTACCGGATTCCGTGTCTGCTATGGAGGAATTCAAAACAAAACCGGCATTCAACCCGATCTCACCTGCCTTGGAAAGATTATCGGGGGTGGTTTACCTGCTGGTGCCGTTGTTGGCAGAGCTCGCTACCTTGAAATGGCTAGAACAACCGGAGACCCATTCAAGGATTTCGACACGCGCACATTTGTAGGGGGCACCATGAGTGGAAACTCCCTGTCATGCACTGCTGGAATTGCCACTCTATCCTATCTGAAGAGTCACCCAGAGGTCTATGAGGACCTCGAGCGGTGGACCTCTCTCATCATTGATAAATTTCAGCAGATTGCAGACAAGTATGACGTGCCATTCAGGATTCGAGGGCACTGTTCAATCCTGGCAATGACATTTAACTCTAGGAGCTCTGAGATATATAGGACAAAACTGTCAGGCAGTAACTATAAGGCCAATATAGCATTGAGTTATTATATGAGAAAGCATGGGATCTATCTGCCAGAGCTTCACACTTTGATGCTCAACGCTGCGCATACAGATCAAGACATTGAAAAGATCTGTTCCGCATTTGATCAGAGTCTCCTAGAGATGGTTAAGGATGGTTTTTTTGTAGAAGCTCAGGAGGGGGACTCTACCGATATGTCAACACGAACTCTCTCCTCACTAACATCCAATGATAGTCGTAACGTGGAGTGTATAAAATGAGCATGTTTAAACCGGTCATAATCCTAATAAAGAAATTACCTCGTTTTCTTTTCCTAAAGCTCTTTAAAAAAGATAAAATCCCAAAGTTTGTAACGCAACTCATCTACGAGCTAGGTCCCGTATACGTTAAATGTGCTCAAGTGATGAGTACCAGAAAAGATCTCTTTTCTGAGGAGTTTTTAGAAGAATTGGGCCATTTAAGAGATAAAGTGCCCTCTGAAGATGAGGAGACTATGAGAAGTTTCCTAAAGAGCGTTGCACCTAAAAAGATCAACGAAATATTTGCAGAGTTTAACTTCGAGCTAGTTGCTGCTGGTTCAGTAGCACAAGTTTATAAGGGTAAGTTGACTAACGGCGAGATAGTTGCCATTAAAGTATTGCGACCAGGAATCAGAGAGAAAATTGAAGATAATTTCAAGCTGATCAGATTTCTGGTGAAGATAATTGAAAAAATAAATTCAAGTATTAGGGCGATCAATCTGAAGGAGATAGTATCAGAGATAGAAGAGCTTCTACTCTCACAAACCAATTTAGAAAATGAAGCAGCAAATTATGAAGAATTTAAGAAGGTTTTTGAACATGATCAGAACCTTCAAGTGCCAAAAGTGTATAGAGAGTACTCAAACAGACAATTCATGGTTAGTGAATTTATAAACGGTATACAGCCCTATGATTATAATGAGCTAGATATCGATCCTCGAGAACTTGCAAGTCGAGTTGATAATTTATTGGATACGATGATCTTTATGAGAGGGTTCTGTCATGCAGATCTACATCCTGGGAACTTCTTCTGGAGCAGAGAAGGAGAAATTATCCTGATTGATTTTGGCCTTGTTCATCGGCTACCACAAATAGACCGAGATGATGTCATGACTTTCTATCTCTCTATATTCGATGGATTTTATGACTTTGCTGCAGACTACTTCTTGAAGACTTTCCTTAACACAGAGGAGTGCCCTATTGATCTATCGATCGATGATAATGTGGTCTATAAAAGCATCTATAAACTCATTCATGAGCAGTTCACTAAAACGAATGGGGAAGGCTTTTTCTCTTCACTCTTCCGACAGTTACTCAAAGTAATGAGGAAGTATCACCTTAAAATAGAGGCGAATTACAGTAAATTATTCCTGACTTTGATCACAATTGAGGGCTATATCTTCACACTGGATCCATCCTTTGACATGATTGAAAATACGAGGAAAAAACGACTTGATTCAGCTGAGTATGCTTCGATTTCACATGAAGCAGAGCAATTAATCTTTGGGGAGTTTGGAACCTATTCAACAGCAATGTTTGTTGAAGGTGTTCATTCGACAGAGGCCGCATATAGAGCCCGAGATGACTACATATTGGATCAACTTAAGATGGGTCGAGGTAATTTTGTGATCGATGTAGGATGCGGGCGCGGGCGTCTTCTAGAGAAATTTGAGAAGGCGGGTATGAATGCCCTGGGGATCACCATTAGTAAAAATGAACATGAAGTGTGTAAAAAAGAGGGGCTAGATACGATCTGGAGTAGTTGGGAGGATAGTGATAAAAGTAAGCTTCAGGAATATCCCTTAGCAGATGGTATGACTGTCATAGAGATGTTGACCCATCTCGGTTCTCTCCATGAGAATAAGGTGGGGTTACTAGAAAAAAGACTGGAGCGCTTCTTCAGTTGGGCAGATCGGAAATTGAAAGAAGATGGCAGGCTTTTCATCCAATGCTTGAACGTTGATAGGGACTTTTTGTGCGATGAGAAATATGTTGAGGATTACAACAGAATCCAGAATCAGTTGCCCTGGCTTGGCTTTACGACACTAGAACAGGTCATAAGCTCCTCTAACAGATATTTTAAGATTAATGAATGTGAGAATCACTCTCATGACCTGTTAAAGACCTATTACTCCATGAAGAGGAATGTAGATAGGAATTTCGTAGAATTGGAGAAATTGATCAAGCCTGAGATCTTCTCATTCTTATTGAAAGAAGCAGACGCACTTATTGAGCTCAGTGAGAGAGACATTATCAGCTTACATAGAATCGTTTTACAAAAGAAATAGGGTTTTGATAAACTTTTATAAAAAATATAAGCCCTGGCTCTTACACTTAAGGAGGCCTCTATGAAAATCCCTGATGGACCGAAGTTACCTATGAGTATCCAAGGTCTGTTGTATACCCATAATCCTTATAAGTTTTTAATGAACTGTCGAAAAAAATATGGGAAAATTTTTACTATAAAAGTACCAGCTCTTGGTCCCACTGTTGTTGCATGTGATCCTGAGGAGTTAAAACAAATTTTTTCTGGAGATCCAGATGAAGTACGAGCAGGCGAAGCAACTTCTCTCTTCTCAGGAGGCTTTTTTGGTAAACACTCTCTACTGACGCTAGATGGAGAAGCACATTGGCGTCACCGAAAAATCCTTTCACCCCCGATGCATGGGAAAAATATCAGAAATTATGGAAAGTGCATCATTGACTCAACAACTGAAGTAATGAGTAGATGGAAGAAGAATAAATTTTTCCCAATCCTAACTGAATTTCAATCGATAACCCTTCAAGTGATTATGTCTAAAGTTTTTGGTTTTGAAATGGGTGCAACCTCAGATGCCTTTCAAAAGCTAATGACTAGATTGATGAATTATGGAGAACCAGCATTGAGTTATATAGTTGGTGTTTTTCCCACCATGTTGGACCATTTTCCAAAAACAATTAAAAAAACAATTGCAGAGATGGATAAGTTCCTCTATGAGCAAATCCGATTTCGGAGACGAGATCCAACAGAGGATGAGGATCTACTTAGTACCCTAATTCATGCAAGTGATGAGGAAGGTAGAGGGTTAAGCGACGAAGAACTGCGAGATGAGTTACTTACTCTATTATTTGCCGGTCATGACACCACAGCAGGTACTTGTGCTTGGACGATCTATTACATACTCTCTAATCCTAAGATATATGAAAAAGTCATGGGAGAGCTTGACCAAGTTCTGGAAGGAGAGAAAGAAGAGAGAATTTCTCTAGAGAAGATAAAGAATTTAGACTATTTAATGTGCGTGATTAAAGAGACTCAACGTTATCGGCCAATTTTACCGACGGTGTTTAGAATGTTGAACAGATCATTTAAAATTGGCGACTACGAAATTCCCAAAGGCTATGCGGTGGGATCATCCGTCTACCTTGCTGGAATGGATGGGGAATATTGGGACAATCCAACAGAGTTCGTTCCAGAACGTTTTTATAGTAAGACTAACAAACCCTATCAATACTGCCCCTTCGGTGGAGGTAGAAGACGCTGTGTTGGAGCAGATTTTGCCCTCTTTGAAATGCCGATAATATTAGCCCATGTATTGAACCGATTTAATTATTCACTTAAGAGGAGTTATTTAGCTAAGCCTGTGCCGCATATAGCAACTATTATCCCATCGAAAGGCGTGCCGGTTATCATCCGATAAGACCCTACTTTCCATGTGAAGGAATGGAGGTCACATCCTATGATACTTCTGCAGAAAATAAGTTGCATAAAATCATGGGGAAGATTAAAAAATAAGATTGACCCCATAAATTCAACGAGTTGGACCTAAAATGAAAATTTTGTCTGTTACGAGCAAAATACCTTCGAGAAAAATGACAAACCAATCGATCATTGATCTTATCGAAGAGAATAGTAGGGGAGTATTCTCGGGCAACTTGGAAAAAACTCTTAAATATATCGAACGATTGTTAGTGTTTTCTGGTTCGAACACACGCTATTGGACAAATGAGGATGAGAAAGCGATAGACTTGATCGACTCTGCGATTTGTGAGGCAGCAGAACAAGCAGAGATTGGCCTGGGGAGCATCGATTTGCTTATTTACGTTGGGGTTGGTAAGGGATTCCAGGAGCCTGGTCAGTCATATTTGGTAGCCCATGCCCTTGGGATGGATCATGTTGAATGTTTTGATCTCTTAGATGCTTGCATGAGCTGGTCGAGAGCAATGTTTCTCGCTGATACCATGCTCCGTGCGGGTAAGTATAAACATATTCTGGTAGTGACAGGTGAGTTCAATGTATATGAGGGAAGCCCAGGATACCCAGCTAATTACACCCTGGAAAACAGAGAAAAGCTAGAGTGGACATTTCCATCTTATACCATTGGCTGTGCTGCGACGGCCACTATTGTTACGGCTGATCCAGAGAACGACTGGAAGTGGGCATTCACATCTAGCCCCAATCAAGCAGAACTGTGTACGATTCCCACTCCTCATTCAAAACAATATTCGCGTGGCTCAGATCGTATAGGAAAAAATGGACCAATGATGTTTACCTCCTATGGAATGGAACTCCACAAATATGGCCACGAGGGTGTTATATCGGTTTTTAACAAGCTTGGAGCGGATCCAGAGTCAATCAAGGTTATTTTCCCCCATGCATCATCTTCGAGAGCCTGGACGGCATCTGCAAAGGTCCTTGGCATAGAAGAGAAGCTCTTTCATATCTATCCAGAGTGGGGCAACATTGTCTCTTCATCTGTCCCTGCAGCGATCGCAGAAGCACATTCTCAGGGAGCCATTCAACGGGGTGATCAACTCGCTGGCTGGGTTGCCAGTGCTGGGATGTCCTATGCTGCTTACACCTTTACTTTCTAAGGAGCCATACCCGAGCAAAAAAAAAGCGCCAATGTGATTCACATTGACGCTCAAACGATCTCGGAAAAAAGGTAAGCCGGATTCTGTCGCCTGCAAAGGTGCAAGCTGCAATCATTCATCTAGGAGTCCTATCACTAAGACTCTCAAGCGACTAAGAGAGAGTTCCATTGCGAAAAACAGGTCGAACTCTCTTCTTGCTTCAGGTGGGGTTTGCATCTCCGTTGCATCTCTGCAAAGGGGTTGAGCCCTAAGCTCAACATTTTCATCCTGTCTGATGATCACTCATCAGCGGTCTGTTTTCTGTTACACTCTCCGTAGCCTTACGGCCCCCAGTATTTCGCTGGCACCTATTTCTCTGAAGTCCAGACTTTCCTCTCCTGCTAGAATTCTCTTCTAACAGCAGCGATTGCATCCTTTTCCAAAGAAGATCATGTTTTCACTGTGCGACGACGTCGACGCCTTGTCGCAACAGTAGTTCCTTCAACAGCTTCGCTCTCTTGCCAGTAGTGGATACGTGAGCAGTGTTCACAAAAAACCACAGCTTCACCCTTGCGGACAAGATTTTCATGTTGGATGGTTAGAGCGATATGGCATCCACTGCACGTTCGGTTTTCAATGGGGACGATCACTCTATCCTTCTTATTGCGAAGAAGTCTCTCATAGATTTGTAAGATCTCACCATCAGCTTTGCCGATGACAGAGTCTCTCTCGTTTTTAAGTTGCTGCCCTTCTTTATTGATCTTTCCGATACTCGATAGGATCTCTTTTTCAAGCTCTTTACTGCTCTTTTCGGAGGCAGAGAGGCTCTCTTTGATCTTCTCAAGGATCTCCTCTTCGGCATTCTTCTTATCTAGAATGTTAGAAGTTTGAGTCTCAATGGCGGCCTTCTCTCTCTCGGTGTTTGTCATCTCTTTGGTCAGAGCATTGAACTCTTCAACCTTTTTGACGCTGCCTTGCTGAGATTCAAATTTCTTATATTTTTCTTTTAGCTCTTGGAACTTCTCCTCTAACACATCGATATGTTTACCGAGTTCACCGATCTCTTCTTCCTTGAGAGAGAGCTGTTCTCTGAGCTCAACGCGGAGAGATTCAATCTGTTTGAGCTCACTCTTACGCTGTTTTTTCACCCGCATAAGTCGGATCATTTTTATATCAAGTTCTTGAATATCAAGGAGGGGCTTTAAACCTTCGTACATCTATGCTTCTCTCTTTAATTCTTATTAAATCACAAGAATAATAGGTTCCTTAGAATTTCTCAAGTTAAAATCCAAATGATCCAAAATCAGTAAATATTCTCGCTAGATCCCTCAAAACAGCTCAAAAATGGAAAAATTTTTTACTTCTATAAATACATTATATTAAGTTAGTTATGAAAAATGCAACGTTACTTGCCATTTTTATCGCAAATTTGGCATAATGGGTAGCAGAAAGATTGACCAAAGGTTAACCAACTATGTACAAACGATTTATCTCAGCTCATAAGCAGAGCTACTTTCTATTTGGACCGCGGGGTACAGGAAAAACGACCTGGTTAAAACAAAGTTATCCGAATGCCTATTGGATAGATTTACTCGATCCTGAAATTTTTCGGTTTTTTGCAGCTGGAGCTGAAAGGCTCCGCTCGGTTTTAGAAACGCACCCAGAACAAAAAATAGTAGTCATTGATGAAATTCAAAAGGTGCCAGAGCTTCTTGATGTTATTCACAGTTTAATTGAGGAAGATAAGAGTTATCAATTTATTATGACGGGTTCGAGTAGCCGAAAGTTGCGAAAACAAGGGGTCAACCTCCTTGGAGGCAGAGCTCTTCTTAAATTCATGTCACCTTTTTTTGCATCAGAACTCGATAAAGATTTCAATCTTACTGAGAATTTAGAGCTAGGCATGTTACCAATTGTTCTGGATTCTCCTGTGCCTAGAGAGGTGTTGCGTGCTTATGGAGGGATCTATCTAAAAGAAGAGGTTCAAGCTGAAGGACTGGTACGAAATGTGGGAGATTTTGCTAGATTTTTAGAAACGATGAGTTTCTCACATGCTTCTCTAGTTAACACCTCAAACATTGCTCGGGAGTGTCAAATTGCAAGGAAAACAGTTGATAGTTATTTGATAATCTTAGAAGATCTTCTTCTCTCCTTTCAACTACAAGTTTTTCGGCGAAAAGCAAAAAGAAATCTTATTAGTCACACGAAATTCTATTTTTTTGATTCTGGGGTCTACTGTTCATTGCGTCCGAGAAGTTTGCATGATGTCAAGAGTGAGATTGAGGGTCCTGCCCTAGAGGGATTAGTTGCTCAACACTTGAAAGCTTGGATTGATGCGCAGACTGAGAACTACTCGTTAAATTTTTGGCAAACAAGGTCAAAAGTAGAGGTAGATTTTGTCGTTTCTGGGCCGGATTGTTTTCTCGCAATAGAGGTTAAGAATGGATCAACTGTTCATCCAAAGGATCTTCGAGCTCTTGAAATATTTATGCAAGATTATCCAAGTGCACAAGCCCTCCTGCTTTATAGAGGTAAGATTCGGATTAAAGAGAAAAATATTCTCTGCTATCCCATCGATGAGTTTCTTATGCAAATAGATCCTCGTTCCCCACTTCCAGAGTTCCAATAAGTAAGAGTTTCTCATTGGCGAGAACGGGCTGCTTGTGACATACTAACTATTTTGCAAGAAAGTTTTTAAGGAGATCTACTTGGTTCAATCACTTTTAAGTCGGTACATGGAAGGGCGATCGCCAGAGGAGCGCGACTCAAGTGCGGTGGCATACTTTGCATCGCTCGACCACTTGAATCGGGATAACCCTGAGATCGTGTCAGCTATCGTCAAAGAGCTAGAGGATCAGCGAACCACGCTGAAGTTGATCGCCTCGGAGAACTACTCTTCACTAGCTACCCAGCTGGCGATGGGGAATCTTATGACTGACAAGTATAGTGAAGGGTACCCCTTTCACCGCTTCTATGCAGGATGCGAGAATGTCGATACGATAGAGGCGCTGGCCGTCCTTGAGGCCAAAAAGTTATTTGGCGCAGAGCACGCCTATGTGCAGCCCCACTCTGGCTCCGATGCCAATCTCGTGGCATACTGGTCGATTCTTGTCCAAAGAGTTCAGAACAGAGAGGTGGAAGCTCTTCACAAGAAGAGCATCGATGAACTCTCGCCTGAAGAGTATGAAAAAATCCGGCAGTTGATGCTAAACCAGAAGGTGATGGGGCTCGCCCTAGACGCCGGGGGACATCTGACCCATGGCTATCGCCACAACGTCTCGGCAAAGATGATGCGGGCGCTCTCCTATGGAGTCGATCCTGAAACGCAGCTAATCGACTACAAAGCCCTCGAAGAGCAGGTGAAACGGGAGAGACCGACAATTTTGATTGGAGGCTACTCCTCCTATCCACGGCTCTTGAACTTTGCAAAGATGCGGGAGATCGCTGATAGCGTCGATGCCGTCCTCTTAGTCGATATGGCCCATTTCGCCGGTCTTGTTGCTGGTAGAGTATTAACGGGAGAGAATAACCCTATCCCCTATGCGCATATCATCACCTCGACAACGCACAAAACATTGAGGGGGCCACGGGGTGGGCTCATCTTATGCGGAGAGGAGTTTAAAGAGGTGGTTGACAAAGGATGCCCCCTCGTTCTGGGTGGCCCCCTTCCTCATGTGATGGCTGCTAAGGCTGTTGCATTTAGAGAGGCCAACCAGCCTTCATTTGAACTCTACGCAAAACAGGTAGTCCTCAATGCGCAAGCCTTTGCAGAGCGTCTCCTCTCAAGGGGCGTGAAACTCTTCACCGGTGGAACTGACAACCACCTAGTCGTCTTAGATGTGAAGTCGAGCTTCACACTCACAGGACGTCAGGCTGAAATTGCCTTGCGCGGCGGTCTGATGACAGTCAATCGCAACACCATTCCGAATGATACGAATGGCGCCTGGTATACATCGGGTGTCCGCATCGGAACGCCCGCCTTAACAACGCGCGGTCTCAAAGAGAGTGAGATGAGGGAGATTGCCGATTTAATGGTCGATCTGTTACAAGCATCAAAAGCAAAGGTTGTGGAGCGCACCGGAGAGCCAAGTCGAGCAAAAGTCGACATCGATGCCCCTGTTTTGGAGAGAGTGAGAAGAGAGGTTGAAGCCCTACTCTCCCATTTCCCTCTATATCCGGAACTATTTTACAAGGAGTAATTACTGTGATATCGTATAGTGGTCCTGTCCGATTAGACGAAGACGAGTCGGAAGAAAAAGAAGGTAAAGAGGGGTCATTCGAAGCAAAACTCGAAGAACTTCTCATAAAAAAACGTCGTATCTTTCTCTCTTCTGCTGTCTCTGATCAGTCGGCAAAAGAGATCATTCGGAAGCTCTGGTATCTGGAATATACAGATCCTGGAAAGCCGATCCTCTTTGTTATTAACTCTCCCGGAGGATCTGTAGACTCGGGCTTTGCAATCTGGGATCAGATGCAGATGATCTCTTCGCCCATCACAACACTGGTGACAGGACTTGCAGCTTCGATGGGATCGATTCTTAGCTTGGCAGCAGAGCCAAAGAGACGGTTTGCAACGCCCAATGCTCGTATCATGATCCACCAGCCCCTCATTCATGGAGTGATTCAAGGACAAGCGACTGACTTAGAAATTCAAGCGAAAGAGATCATTAAGACGCGTAACGCCATCATCGACGTCTATGCAAAGGCGACAGGAAAAGGGCACGATCTCATCGAATCGACGATCGACCGTGACACATGGATGAGTCCTGAGGAAGCGAAAGAGTTTGGGCTACTCGATGGAGTTGTCTCTTCCTACCAAGAGCTCGGTTTTGAGTGATGCAGCTCTCCTTTTCGAAGTATGAAGGGACAGGAAACGACTTCATCCTGATCGATGATCGAGAGAGGATCTTCCCTCTTAGCAGCGCAGATATCCCTAAACTTTGCCATCGGCAATATGGAATTGGAGCCGATGGCCTAATTCTGCTTCAGCCATCGGAAAAAGCTGACTACTCCATGCGCATTTTTAATAGCAATGGAAGAGAGGCGGAGATGTGCGGAAATGGACTGCGCTGTCTCGTCGATTTTCTGCGTTCCCTGAGAGCGATAGAAGAGAGCGTCATGATTGAGATAGAGGAGCGGAGCTATCCTTGCATCTGGCGCCCGGAGGGAGTCCGCGTCGAGATGGGGCTCCCTGAAATCCTCGCCACCGAAAAAGATTCTACACTCATCAAAGTCGGCGTTCCCCACCTCGTTCTCTTTGTCGATGATCTGCGCCGCTTCGATGAAGAGGCGGAGGAGCGCTTTTCCCTAACAGGGGTAAATATCAACTATGCTAAAGTGAATCCCCATGGCCAGATCTCTATGCGCACATTTGAGAGGGGAGTCGAAGCAGAGACGCTCTCGTGCGGCAGTGGTGCGACTGCAGTCTGCTATGCAGCGGCTATGCAATTTGGCTTAAGTGGGCCGATAGAGGTGGAGTTTCACTCAGGTGAGAAGCTCCAGTTTGATTTATTAATGAGGGATGAAATATTAAGAGAAGTTTTCATGACTGGAAAAGTGCGTCAAGTATTTGATGGGAAAGTTCACCTTTAAAGCTCAACATCTATCTGAAGGGGATCGATTGATTCAAGCGGGGAGTGTCAAAAGCATTCTCTTCTCTGGAGGGACCTATCAGGTAGAGGTCTTCGATCCGAGCGTGCAAGAGAGCTTCTGGCCCTTCCTCCAGATGGGAGATGACGGCGATCTCACCGACGCTTTTTGCACATGCGCCGAGGCGGAGAGAGAGCACTCCTGCCCCCATCTTGCCGCTGCCAATAGCATGCTTTCAACTGAAGATCCCTTGCACGTCCGCTTTCGCTCATCTTTTTGGAACCAGCTCTGCTTAATGAGTTTTAAGCGGCATGGCAGTAGCACCGCAGCACTAAAGAAGAGAGGAGAGAGAGAGTATATCTGCACAGCTTCAGGAGGGGAGAGACTCTTCTCCCTGAAGACGCTTACAGCAAAAGGAAAAAAACTTCTCGATGAGATGATCTTCAAAAGGCCCGTTGAGACCGAAGAGACCTCACTAAAATTCTCCAACCTCTCAGCAGAGGAGCTCTCCCTCTGGAAGAGAGGGACACCAAGTCAAAATCTGCAATATGAACTCTCCTTCTGGTCCGACTTGGCAAAGTGGATGATGCTCATCCAAGAGTTTGGTGAGGACTATTCCATCGACTTTACTCTCTCAGAGCAGGCACTTCCCAAAAGGGTGACAGTGCGCTTTAAAGATCTAGAGTGCCAATTCTACATCGCTGAGGGGAATTGGAAAGAGATCATTCCCTCGCTGAAGAATGTCAACTCCCCCTTGGCTGTCCATGAATTCCGCGACCTCATCATTAGCAAAATGAGCTACGACCCCGACAAGCGGGAGATGCATCTCACACATCAGCCAGCAGAAGAGAAGAAGGGGGCAAAAGCAGTGAAAGTGGGAGGTTGGGAGTTCTACCCGGAGAGCGGATTTTTTCCTGTGAAGACAAACCCCCTTCTCAGCAGAAAAGTCATTCCCGAAAAGCAGTTGGGAGAGCTACTCAGTCAAAACTTCAAAATTGTTCAGCACTATCTTGAGGGAACCCCCCTCTCTCGAGAGACCATTACCCCATCCTACCATCTGCGCTTCGATGAGAAGCAGCAACTTCACATCTCATCCTTTGCGTTTGAAAAAGGAGACCTTCAGACGCCACATGCTCTTATCCTAAAACGTTGGGTCTACATTGAAGGGCGCGGATTTTTCCCCATAAAGAAGAGGCTCTTCGATGGAGTAGAGACGGTGATTCCTCCCCACATGATCGGAGATTTCGTTCGCGAGCATCGCCAATGGCTCAACGAGTATGATGGCTTCCAAATCCACCTCTCAAACGTAGAGTTCCATCTCTCCTACCACTTCGACCTCAAAACCCTCACATTCGAAAGCGAAACCAAAGCCTTTGAAGGGATGGATGAGATCATCGATTTCGGAGATTGGCTCTATATGAAGGGGAGAGGCTTTTATAAGAAATTTCAGGCGCGGGGCGTGGGGACAATCACCTCCGAAACGCGTATTAAAGCGCGCGAACTCCCCCAATTCATCCGAGAAAATTTAGAAGAGCTCGAGCAGATCAAGAACTTCTTCACCCCCATCTCTCCGATAGAGAGAGCGGGGCTGAATATCTCAATCGATAGAAAGCGGAGGATCAGAGTTAAGCCCGAATACTCCTACCGCCAGGGATACCAAGAGAAGAAGATCTACTTTTTCGGCGATTTCACCTACGTTCCCGGCGAAGGATTTGCAGAAATCCCTCTCTCAGGGCGTCTACCCGAACGCTACCGAAAGAACAAACTCATCGATGAGAGCGCAGAGCCCCATTTTATCAATGTAGAGCTAACCAAACTGAAACGTTATATCATAAAAATCGACCGCCGCCTAAAGCGCCCCCATAACCTCACCCTCGAAGTGGACTCAATCAGACGAACAGAGGGAAAAGAGTGGGACATCGATCTGGTCTATGTGAGCGAATTTGGAAAAGAGAGTCTTTTGACGATCAAGAAGAGCCTCAGCGAGCTGCGCTCCTACGCGATCACAGATGCTGGACTCCTCTTCTTCAAAGATCCCCGATTTAACTGGCTTCGCGAGATCACTGTCTCAGAAGATCGCTTGGACCCACTCTCCTCCCTTGAATGGATCCGGCTCCGCACATTTGAAGATGTGAATGAGCCGAAAGGGTACTCAAAAGAGGCAAAAAATACCCGGGCTCTTCTTGGCGAACTCGACCGCTTTGAGTGCGAAGATGTCATGGATCTAGAGGGGCTAAAGAGCACCCTGCGTCCCTATCAAGAGTTGGGAGTGAAGTGGCTCTGGTTTCTCTACTCCTATGGGCTCTCAGGACTTCTCTGCGATGACATGGGACTTGGAAAGACCCACCAAGCGATGGCACTTCTAGCAGCAGTGAAAAATGCCAATGCAGGAAGACATGTGCGCTTTTTCGTCGTCTGTCCCACTTCGGTGATCTACCACTGGGAAGAGCTCCTAAAGAACTTTTTGCCCGACTTTCGCGTTGTGATCTTTTATGGTACCCAGCGCACCTTGAAAGCGTTTAATAGCAGAGCCGATCTGCTCATCACCTCTTATGGGACCTTAAGAAGTGAGAGAGAAGCCCTCTCAAAGATCGACTTCGAAGTTGCAATTATCGATGAGATACAGATCGCAAAAAATATGCACTCACAGACCCACCAATCCCTCACAATGTTGCAAGCAAAGACAAAAATCGGACTCACCGGTACCCCCATAGAAAACCGTCTATTCGAACTCAAAGCCCTCTTCGATATCGTACTACCCAACTATCTGCCTTCCCCCTCACAATTCCGAGAACACTTCGTCAATCCGATAGAAAAGCTTCACGACCAAGAGAAGAAGAATCTTCTTTCCCGCCTCATCCACCCCTTCCTCATGAGACGCAAAAAGAGCGAAGTCTTAGATGATCTCCCAGAGAAAATTGAGGAGATCGCCTACTGCTACCTCTCCGAAGAGCAGCAGAAGCTCTACCGCGAAGCCTTCCTTAAATCTCGCGATGGCCCCTTGAAAGATATCGAGAATCCCGATAGGAGACTTCCCTATATCCACGTCTTCGCACTGCTCAACACCCTAAAACAGATCTGCAACCACCCCTGCATGATTACAAAAGACCTCAAAGAGTACAATAAGCATCAGAGCGGTAAATGGGAGCTCTTTGTTGAGCTCCTAAAAGAGGCGCTAGATAGCGGACAGAAACTCGTTGTCTTCTCCCAATATCTCGACATGCTCACCATCATCGAAAATTACCTAAACGACCATGGCATCAAATACGCTACCATCCGAGGATCGACCAAAGACCGAAAAAAACAGCTCCAAACCTTCCAGGGCGACCCTGAGTGCGCCGTCTTTGTCGCCTCCCTAAAAGCAGCTGGAACCGGTATCGAGCTCACCGCCGCCTCCGTCGTCATCCACTACGACCGCTGGTGGAACCCCGCCAAAGAGAACCAAGCGACCGACCGCGTCCACCGCATCGGGCAAAACCGCGGAGTACAAGTCTTTAAAATGGTTACCAGAGGAACGATCGAAGGGCATATCCATAAGCTTATTGAAAAGAAAGTGGGACTCCTCGAAAGCGTCATCGGCTACGACGACCAAGACCAG
>JAAKFF010000129.1 GCA_011065165.1 Chlamydiota bacterium | reverse complement strand
AATCGCCATCGCTTGCTCCCAAGGCAACTTCGAACTCAACGTCTACCGCCCCGTTATGATCTACAATCTAATGCAATCGATTCAACTACTTGGAGATAGCGCCAAAAGCTTCCACGATCGCTGCCTCAAAGGGATAGAAGCGAACAGAGAGCAGATCGATAGCCATCTAAGCCGTTCCCTCATGCTCGTCACAGCCCTCAATCCAGTGATCGGGTATGACAAGGCCGCAGAGATCGCCAAAAAAGCCCACAGCGAAAATAAGACCCTCAAAGAGGCCGCCCTTCAACTCGGCTATCTCTCCGCAGAAAAGTTCGACGAGATCGTCGACCCCTCAAAGATGACCAATCAATGAAGTGATCCTACAGCAT
The DNA here is from genome assembly GCA_011065165.1 of Chlamydiota bacterium. GTDB lineage: Bacteria > Chlamydiota > Chlamydiia > Chlamydiales > Simkaniaceae > JAAKFF01. The sequence goes on along the minus strand of JAAKFF010000129.1, from coordinate 2,647 downwards.
AAGAGATATTCCGATAGGGGAATAAAAACACTTCTCAAATACTTGTATAGAGTCACCCGACTAATTTTCAGATCTCTTGCAATTCGGCTTTTTTTCTCCCCCTATATAAGCTAGGATTTGTGCCCCAAGCTGGTGCACTATTTTGAAATCTGTGCATGCTCGAGCAAGTTGTCCTTATACCCCAATTCCTAAAAACTGCATGCTCAAAAACAAATCAAAAGTGACTTACTATAAGTTGGTTACATTTATAATGATAATTCTTCTTGAGTATTTAAGTATATACTTATATAATGATGGTATACATTTGGAGGATTGTCCATGACTATAAACACCACTAGAATGTCTATTGATATCTCTTCAAAGGATCATAGACGCTTAAAAATCCTAGCAGACGCAGCAGAAATGACTCTTAGAGAGTTTGTTCTTGCTGTATTAGATCCTGTTTTACATCCTAAGAAAAAGCCTAACCAAGAAACCATTAAAGCTATGGATGATGCAAGAAAAAGAAAAACCATTAAAGCTATAGATTTTGAAGACCTCTGCGATAAGTTGGGTATTTAATGCTTTCTCCAGAATATACTAATTCCTTTGTAAAGGATGTAAGAAGGCTCAAACGAAGAAAAAACACACTCATAAGCTCAACGACATCATCTACCTACTTATTAATGAAGAAAGCCTTCCACGTAAAAACCATAATCATAAATTAATGGGAACATATAAAGATCACTGGGAATGCCATGTTGAACCCGATCTTCTTCTGATTTACCGAAAAATAGGAAAAGTACTGATTCTCGTTAGAACTGGAACCCATGCAGACCTTTTTTAATTTTCATAACCTCTATTGCATGTTTGTCTTTTTTCTCATTCAGACTTGACTTTCCGCACAGTAAAAATGATGTCATTAAAATCATCGTCTAGATCGCCATCATTGCAGAAATAGCGCTTGCCACCTGGGATATCCTAGTGGTACAAAAAGCGGGGCAAGGTCAGTTCATATGACCAAGGTGCTCCATTGTTATCTAAAAAGATGTGTTTTTGAACCATGCTCAATATTTCCTTTAAACTTCTTTTTATCAATTAGGTTCAGGAATGGGATCGCCCTGTATTAAGTAGAGTTTGATCGCAGCTTTGAGAGCTTCATTAATAGATTCCATTCCCTCTTCTACCGTTTCTGCATCTGTGCAAACACCGGGAAGCTCATTGACTCGAATGATAAAGTAAGATTTGCGGTTGTCGGTCTCTTGCTCAATTGTATAACTCCAGTTTAAATGGAGATAATAATTGAGACTTTTTTTCTTAGTAGCCATGATCTCTTAATACCTCTTTGATATCTCTAATTTGATAGGGGAGAAGCTCTGACTTTTTCTTAATCGAAACATTTGTTCTATAACCCTTCTTTCTAAAAACATGATGAGAACCACAAGCTATCATTTCAAAATAAGGCATTATATGCAGCTAGATCTTCCCAGTGGAAGGGGAGGAACTATCACCTCTAAGAGCTATCTATCGTTGAATGCAAATCCCAGCCTTGCCAAGAGAAAGCGCAGGACAAGAATCGGGTGGAGAATCAGATTTTTTATCAGGGCGGGATAGTTCACACTCGTGATCTCTTTCTTGATCACCTCCGACTGCCTCTTAGCTGCATCTTCAATCCAGTCGGGATAGGGGGGAGGCATTAGAGGAAGAGCGTCCAATGGAAAGAACTTTACCCCCTGCGTCTCATCCGAAGTAGAAGGCTCGCCAGAGAGGATCTCACACTCAAAGAGATGAGTGAAGAGAGCTAAGCGGCATCTGGGCGTATACTCCCCAATCTTACGGACAATTTTGACCTTGTAGCCCGTCTCCTCCTCCATCTCGCGCACGATTGCTTGCTCAGGTGACTCGTCCGCGTCGATGCCTCCACCCGGCAGAACCCAGATCGGCACATCACGCCGCTTGATAAGGAGTACCTCCCCATCATCGCCCGAGAAGACGATCCCATTGACACTTTCGTTCTGCTCATCCATAGTGATAATCCTCATGAATATTCTACCTAGAACTATGTGGCTACGTCAATGTTCAATTCTCCTCTTGATCCTGCTCTCTGGCTGTGAGAAATACTACCTCTCAGTCAAAAGAGAGTCCGTCGACCGGTCGAAGTTGGCCAGCACCTTCGTCGGCAGCCCCGACCCCCGCCAGAAAAACCCTCCAACTGGCGAAGAGCTGCTCCTAGAGTGGCGCCTCCCGCGTACCGCCTTGAAGCAAGAGCTAACGCTCGTCTTAAAGTTGATCTATAAAAACTACTCCGAAGAGACCATCCGCTACCCCGTTGACCGCCGGCGAGGCGTAATCATCTTCGCCCTTCTCGATGAGAAGTATCGTCAAACCGAAGGCTTCCTAACCTATAAAGCTGATATCATCACCCCAGATGGCACCCCTCTCAAAGAGTGGAAGCAGCAGCTCTGGGTTGACCTCATCACCCTCGAAGATATCGATCTCGACGAGAGTCCTTCTGAAGACAATGCTGATACTAAAGATTAAGCCTATCGCGCGTAAGAACCCTTCTCCGCCACAATCCCATAATCGCAACGACTAAAACCGTACAAGCAATCCCACCTACGATCCACTTCCAGGAATGGCCAGACAACGGAACAAGATTTGGCTGAGC
>JAAKFF010000128.1 GCA_011065165.1 Chlamydiota bacterium | reverse complement strand
GCTTTGTCGATCTCTATCATTTTTATGAACACTTACAAATCCTCAATCAAAAGGTGACTCTATGAATAGTAGTAATAAAACAGAACCAATCATTATTGTCGGAGCAGGATTATCTGGCTCTCTGCTTGCAATATTCCTTGCAAAAAGAGGATATCAGGTCAAAATCTTGGAATGTCGAAAAGATATGCGGTTAGATAACACCTATTCTGGCCGGTCTATCAATATGGCCCTCTCTTCAAGAGGGATAAACGCATTAAAAAAAATAGGCCTCGAGCAGGAAGTCTTAGGGAACTCCATTCCTATGAAAGGAAGGATGATCCATGGCGATAGGTCTCATCTCTCCTTGACACCCTATGGAAGAGACGAGGAACAGGTCATCTATAGTATCTCCCGAGCTGGATTAAATGCCTCGCTGATGAATGCTGCCGAGAAATATTCTGAAGTGACTTTTGATTTTGAAAAAAGGTGTCTTGGATTAGATCTTGAGAGAGATGAGATTAGGTTCAAAGACCTCAAAAATGGAAACCATTTCACTGTAGATGGACAGTGCATCTTCGATACCGAGGGAGTAACCTCAGCAATTCGCTGTTCAATGCTCGCCATGCCATACTTTAATTTTTCTCAGCTCTATCTTGAGCACAGTTACAAAGAGCTGACAATCCCTCCAGGAGCAGGGGGCGTTCATCAGATGGAAAAAGAAGCCCTCCATATCTGGCCAAAAGGGAACTACATGTTAATTGCCCTACCCAACCAGGACGGTTCGTTTACTTGCACTCTATTCCTCCCACTGAAGGGCTTCTTGAGTTTCGAAAACCTAAAGAGTCCAGCGGCAGTAAGGAGCTTTTTCAAAGAGAAATTCCCTGACGCATTAGAGTTGATGCCAGATTTAACAGATCATTTCTTTCAGAACCCTACGGGAAGTCTCATCACTGTGAAATGCTCTCCATGGCACTATCAAGAGAAGGTCCTACTTGTGGGAGATTCTGCCCATGCTCTTGTTCCCTTCTATGGTCAGGGCATGAACTGTGCCTTCGAGGACTGCGTTGTTTTGGATCAATGCATCGATAATCATGGCGATAACTGGAAGTTAGTCTTCCAAGAGTACGAGAGTTTGCGTAAAGAAAATACCGATGCCATTGCTGACCTCGCACTGGACAACTTTGTGGAGATGCGCGACTTAATGGCTGACCCCAAGTTCATCCTTAAGAGGAATCTTGAACGGCGTCTAGAGAGAGCTTTTCCTGAAGAGTTCAGATCCAAATATTCCATGGTCACCTTCTCTGATATCCCCTATTCAGAAGCTATGAGAAAAGGACGCCTTCAAGATATCATTTTGAAGCAACTATGCTACAACATCGTTAGCATCGACGACCTTGATCTGAAAATCGTTAAAAGAAAGCTCGATAGCGCCTGGAGCTAGGTTGCATTGAACTGCATAGTGCTCTCTTACTCAAAAAAGAATCCTTAAATCTGTCAAAAGCTCAATTTTAGCGTTTTGGAGCGCTCGCTTGTGAAGGCAATCACTGTTCGGACTGGGTAGCATCTTTTTGTAATGTGCAAAAACGGATCTGCTACACTCTTTTAGGATCTCAAACATCTTATAATTTACCTTAACAGCCTCTTTACTTGAGTCTCCTCTGAGTTGCATGGAGAGATTCTCGACGAACGTAGGTCTAACTTTTTCGTTATAAGCAAAAGTAACTTTGTAACCACCGATACAACGATTAATAATAATCTCATTTTTTATGGAATGTTCCGATGAAGGGAAGATAGTAGAAAATTGAATGGAGGTATAGGTAGTGTGAGATATGAAAAGTCCAATGGTTTTGTTGTCGATATGACTCCGGAGAAATTTAATACGAAGAAAATAACTCTTGAGAGTATCGTCAATCATACTCTTTCCTTTTTGACTAAACAGCTCTTGAAAAAGTTTGTCAGAAATAATACTTGTGCTGCTAAAGAGTAACCCGAGCATCGGTGAAATATGCATAATATCCTCACGGAGCAAGCTGATCGGGTCAGAAGAGAGGTCTTGAACAACACGCCCTTCCGAAGAAGGTACTGTATCGTTTTGGGATTTTGAGTCTTTCGGAGGAAAAAGAAAAGTACGGATAGAATCGGGTAGTCTATGTTTGCAATTTCCCAAGGATCTTTGAAAGAGTTCCTTGTACTCTGCTAAGCGGTTGAAGGCCTTGAAGGTGATCTGTTCCCCGCAAGGTTTATTATTGCAATCAGCGACGATAAACTCGGCTTGTGTCTGGAAAGTTTTCTGAGTGAAAAATTCAAATGAAACCGGTGCCCCCCTATATCTATTCCCAAAGAACTCAATCTTGCGCCAACACAGATCTTCCAACCCAAAATGGCCGTTAGTGAAAATTTTGAAATTGGACTCACATAAGTAAACTATGAAGTTACACTCAATATGGACAGTATATGGTTTACCACTCCCTGCCCACGTATTAAACTTACCTTCTAAAAAGCTCTTTCCTTCTGGCAAGCTCAGCTCTCGAAGGAGGGTTTCGTTGTTATTATATTTTCTAAATTCTTCACTAAGAATGTGTTTAGATAACTTCATCGACATAATGACCTCTCCAGACATTTCTAGCTAAAAGTATAAGGAAATCCTGAATTTCCCCATAACAAAATCTTTTCTCTCCATGTGGGAACATGTTTAGATCACTATTCCTTCAAGTTAAGTCTTGGCAATTATACTTTATTTGAGGTAAGCTTTGCTTTGCTAAAGTGTGTTAGTTAATATTTTTCACTCCCTGACTCTGGTGATACTATGGATAAGCAAGGAAGCGTTCTTGGGGGCTCACTACTCGTAGCTGGAAGTTGCATTGGTGCGGGGATGCTTGCCCTTCCCATTGTAACTGGGATGGTAGGTTTTTTCCCCTCCTTTATCATGTTCATTGTTGCGTGGCTTTTCATGACAACAACGGCACTTCTCATCGTTGAGGTACTTGGATGGTTTAAAGAACCGGTGAACATGATTTCGATGGTAGGGCATTTTCTC
>JAAKFF010000127.1 GCA_011065165.1 Chlamydiota bacterium | reverse complement strand
GGGAGTATCAATAATTGCTGCCAATGAGGAAGCTCCCATCGCCTTCTTGATCAGTAATATCTCAAAAGTCACCCTCGGTAGCAATTCAAAGCATCCCCGAGTGGTACAGTGTGAGATCTACCCAAAAACCCCCGAGCATCAAAATCTAGTGAGAATACGAGATCGGGAAGGGAATAGCTCCGACGAGGAACCATGGCTTAAGGACTGGGACTTTGATCTCTTAAAAAAAGGACCCCAGCCCTTCTCTATAACTGCATCCTTTGTGGATAAAAAAACACCCCTCTATACTAAAGTAGAACTTGTAGCTCGTCTTGATATCGGCCCTCTCAATGACCCTATGGGTGAGGAAGTAGAGACCATCCAAGAGAGAAGCTTTACCATTCAGCTGAGTGATAGCTATATCTACGATGACGCTGCCCAGTTTCTCCTTGTCATAAACAATAATACCAGCGGTCAAGAAGTTCAAGCTTGGCGCACTAGACTCAAAGAAGTTTTCGATTCGAATGTCATGGTATGGAATGCTTCTCTCTATAATGGCTTTAGCTTATTTCACCAAAAAAGTGATACTACCAGATTGATTGACCAGATTCGAGGGAAGACCCTCATCATCCTCGACTACCAATACAAGAATAATGATCAGCAAACCCAAACAATCTCTTCACAAATCCCAAAAGGGGAACTATTCCGAGCAGCTAAAGAAGCAGGAATACACACTCTGCTTGTGGGAAGTAAGACCCTGCTCACAAACTTTACGCAACTGCAGGTCGATATTCCCGGTACCGAGCATAAAAACTCAGCCGCATTTTTGAAAGCTCTCAAAAATTCCGAACTCTCTAAGGAAACTTTTTCAGCAAGATTCCACATATTTTCTAATGAAGCTACCTCCACTAACCTGCCAAGCAAAAACAAGCTTATTAGAAAGGCGGAAGACCTTGCTATGAAGCTTTTTCAAAAATACCCTTGGAAGCAATTCCATATCTACTACAAACACAATCCAGAGAAACTTGGGAAACCAATTTTTTTCCGTCAACGATGGAAGATTGGAACACTCACCGTAGCTGAGGGATTGACTCCCCTTGCTCCTTCACTAGTGCAAACCAACTTCCGTAATATTCAAGCCCCTTGGACCATTGCGTCTGATAAAAATCTTTACGCCCTCAGCAGAACCGTTGGGTTTGCTCAACGTTTGAAGCGCTATCCGGATATCAAAACTGGGTCGCAGCGAAAAATCATCGCAGAAAGCATTCTTTCCGACATTTGCGATGAGTTCCATGCCCTAACACAGCAGCGTGGAAATTTGGGACTCAATAGTAAGGATCTCCAGAAAGGTCTCCCAAAACTCAAGGAACTCGCTACTCTCCTGCAGAGATCTGACACCTACGAGAAGAACATTCAACAAGAATTCAGTAGGATATTTCTTCTGGCTCGCATGATCGTCGTTAGGATTCGTTCAAAGAGGGACATAACTTTCCCTCTCAACAGTCGTAGAGTCGCTCTCAAAACTGCAGTTAAGAGCATCTATAAGGAACTCCAAGTCTACAATAAAGAGCATGGGATCACCATTGATAAAGAATGGCTAGGCGTTGAAAAGAAACGCATCAAAAAGTTTCTGGCCGGTATAAAGCGTGATAAAGTGCTCAATCGCTTTTGTTGTTCATATGGCAACATTGAATGCAACAATCAAAATATCGGGCCGCATTTGGTTAAAATCGGCGATCGTATGCGGCCACAGCAAATAACTCTGCACATTCGCGAAGCGGCAAATGCCTTTGCTACACAAGCTGAGCGTAGCGCTGCTCTGGAAGCACTGGAGCGAAGCTTGTAACATTGACTTTCGAAGCATTCAGGGAATGGGGTTAAAAGCAGCCAGAGTATTGGCATGACCTAGGGCTAACTCTAAGTGAAGATTCGTCTGGAGAACATCGAAGGCAAGGAGACATTATTCGACAAGGCAAAGCCCTAACTGACTCAACATTTTCTTTGCAAAAAATGGTTAGAGAAAGGAGACTTCATAATTTAGCTTTTGCTTTGAAAGCTTTTCAAGCACCAGGAAGAAGAAGAGTTAATTTCTTCATTTATCATAACTATTGAGGAAGATCATGATACCAGTAAACTATAACTCACAAGACCTCTTTCTGCAACAACAGGTTATACTACCTGATGCCATCGAAGACTATCCGTTACAAAATCAACATACAACCATCAATGTAATAGCTCCTCATTTACATAGTAGCTCTGAACAAGTGTATTCTTTGGGAGAAATAGCTAACACCAATCAGAGTTTTAATGTTGCTGAGAAGCCAAAATCTGTGAAGGAAGATACCTCTGAAATCTTAGAGAGACACATCGTCATTGACACCAACGGTAGGGATGGGGCCAACGCTGGACCCAATAACGTCAGATTGTCTACATCAGAAAGCTCTATCAAAATCGATTACGAGGAGGGAGCGGAGACCTTCCCCATGGGACTTGGGGGAAGCATTGACCTCCTTGCCGAAGGGGATCCTGGAAGAGATGGTCTCGACGGCGCAAAAGGTAGAAGCGGAAAAAAAGGAGATCCTGGAAAAAATGCTACTCGTTCAAAGCGAGGAACAAATGGCACAATGGGAACGTATGGTGAACATGGCAGTCCAGGTACAGATGGGGGCAATGGCAGTAATGGGGGGACTAGCAAAGTCACCGCAGTGGAAGAAGACAAAGACCTTTTCATTCTAATCAACAGAGTAAGTGTACAAGGGGGACGCGCTGGTCATGGTGGCCGTGGAGGCCTTGGAGGAGCTGGAGGTAATGGAGGGATTGGTGGTGCTCCCCTCTCTTGGAAGACTGTCAATCATTGGTTATCTGGTCAATACTCAGTCCACTACGACCATCATACCTCCCCTGGAGGGCGTTACGGCCGCGACGGAGCGCCTGGGAAAGATGGTAAGGACGGTAAGGATGGGCGTAGTGGACTCGATGGGATTTTTCATTTTCTTGTGGAAGATGAAAACGGAGAGACGCACAGCTATGACCGACGCTACGATCTTAAGGCTACATTTCTGGGT
>JAAKFF010000126.1 GCA_011065165.1 Chlamydiota bacterium | reverse complement strand
TGTGAGGCGAAGGTCAAGCTCTTGATCGACCATGGTGAGTGGTAGTTCATAGATTGAGTTTTTCACATCGACCTGCTCGACGACGGCCTCTTTTTCCACGCTACAGAAGAGGGCGATCTTCTCCCTCACAGCATCATCTAGGGGAGTTTCACAGCGACATAAGATGAGGTCGGGAAAGATACCGATGCTACGGAGCTCTCGAACAGAGTGTTGGGTAGGTTTAGTTTTCACTTCACCAGCAGCCTTTAGGAAGGGGACGTAGGTCATGTGGATGTTAACGCAGTCGCCTGGTCGCTTCAATCGGAATTGACGGATCGCTTCCAGAAAGGGTTGCGATTCAATGTCTCCAACGGTTCCACCAATTTCTACGAGAGTGATATCGATCCCCTCTTCTTGCTCAGAGCAGAGCTCTATGCACCGTTTAATCTCATTCGTGACGTGGGGAATGACCTGGACAGTCTCACCTAGGTAGTCGCCATGGCGCTCCTGTTTGATGACAGTATTGTAAATCTGTCCCGAGGTGGCATTGGATGCTTTTGAGAGAGGAGAGTTGGTGAACCGGTAGTAGTGGCCGAGATCGAGATCGGTCTCAGCGCCATCATCGGTGACATAGACCTCACCATGTTGAAAGGGATTCATCGTGCCGGGATCGACGTTGAGATAGGGATCGAGCTTCATCATAGCCACCTTGAACCCTTGGCTCTCAAGGAGCATGCCGATCGCAGCCGAAGCGAGCCCTTTTCCCAATGAGGAGACGACTCCTCCAGTCATAAAAATATATTTTTTTGTCATTTCGTACCTGTAAGAATAGTGTAGGATTCTAACTCAAAAAAGACAAGAAGTCAGACAATGTATTCTAGATAGTTTTGTGGATTGATCAGATGGAATGATGCATCTGGAAAGTGTTTCGTGAGGAGGGAAGGAGGTTTAATCTTTTTTGTTGTCGACCATTTTGTCTCATAGAGAGTGAGGGTATTTTCGATCTCTTCTAAGAAGTCGACCTCTTGGCCTTGATAACTTCTCCAAAAATAACGGTTTCCATAGAATCCTGTATAGGAGCACTTTTTAACTCTCTCAATAAAAATGAAATTTTCCCATAGCTGTCCTATATCATTGCGCAAAGAGATAGGGTTAAATTGAGCTATAACGGCATTTCTGATGCCAAGGTCGAGAAAGTAATACTTGTGTTTACTGGTCACCTCTTTTCTAAGGTTACTACTATAGCCTCCTAATTTTGCTATAACAAAGGATTTCTCAAGCAGATCAAGATAGCGTCCAACTGTTTTAGTATCGATATGTAATTGAGTTGCAAGCTCATGATGTGAGACAAGTTGTCCAATTTGAAATGCTAAGAGTTTGACAAGATTTAAAAGGATATCTGAACGTTTGAGTTTCTCTAGAGCTAAAATATCCCTCAAGAGATAGGAGTCGACAAGTTCTCCTAACAGTGCGATCTTCTCATCACGGTTTTTTGCAACAATGATTTCGGGATAGGCTCCAAAAATTAGAAACTCCTCCAAACGCTCTCGAAGTTCATGTTTGTTAATTTCTTTCAGTAATTCTAGTTGCGCCAAAGGAAAGAGGGTTAAGGTCATTTTTCTGCCTGTTAGTGGTTCTCCAACTGACTGAGCTAGACTAAAAGAAGAAGAACCTGTGGCGATAATTCTGAGATCAGGGATTTGATCGACAAGAATTTTTAATGCCATTCCAATATTAGGAATTTGTTGAGCCTCGTCAATAACGATCAGATCATATCCCTCAGCATACTCTAAGATTTGATCAAAGTCTTGAGAACCTAGTAGGTGCTGGGTTCTGATATTATCCCCCGAATCAAGCTTGTACTTAAGCTTCGTGTGGCTAAGAAACTGTTTTATTAGGGTTGTTTTACCCACTTGACGTGGACCATAGATAATCAAAACATGGTTTTTTTTCAGGTATCTGCTGAGATCTGAATAATAGCGTTTTAACATAGCCTCTATCCTCTTCTATAATCTAATTATAGCACTAACTCCCGATTTTTGTACAAATATTGGGATCGGGACTCCCAATATTACCGTAAAAATTGGGATTGTAATTTTTTATATGTCTAATTATTAGTGGCTTACTGGGATGATTTCATTTCGAATGACAGGGCGATAGAAGTTTGGAGAGTGAGCGATGGAGCTCTCACCGAAGGGGATTTTGAAGGAGAGGTAGCCTTGGAAGGTGAAGGTGAAGATGCGGTCGTAGGTGGTTTCGAAGCCGACTTCGATCCGTTTCCAGAAATGCGTAGAGAGGCGAAGCTGTGATCCCCACGCTTTTCCATAGGTTCTCTTTTTGAAAGAGCGACCTGGAAGGTAGTAGGCGCCGAGGGCTGCAAAAAAGGTGAAGTTTTCACTCTCTATGAACTTTTTTTCTACCTCACCTTGCACATTTGATAGGGCGACTTGTCGCTTCTTCCCTTCGGCTTTTTTTCTCGTTCCTATGGGAGAATAGCCGTTGAAACGCCATGCAAAATCTGAGTAGAACAGTTCGAGCCCGCCTCCAATTTGCTGAGGCGAAAAGATTTTTTCGGAGCGGTAGTCGTAGTAGCCATTGCCCCCCACCATCCACCTTTTGTTAGGCGGCTGATAGCGCCCCCCAACTCCAACATTGAAGGCGAGACGACCGTCATTGAAGACGTGGCTTCGAGGGTTAAAAAAGGCGCTGAATGTTGAGAGCTCTACGAAGGTGATCTGGACATCTATTGAGGAGTAGCCCTGGCTGTAACCGACTCCACTATGTTCGCGATGTTTGAGTTTAGTATAGGATGAGGGAACCTCGTGCGAAAAACAGAGGCAAGGCAGTAAGAAGAGGATGACCCATTTCATGTGCTTTCTTTCCGACTCTATTGAAGCACTCCTACCCCACCCTATCTCCCGGAGCTGAAAAAGACAGGGTGTGTTTATCCCACCTGAACGATCCTATTCAGAAAGGCGAGCAAGAGCTTTTGGCAATAAAACTTTTACTAAAGGGCTACTTCCTTTGAGTTCTAATCGAGTAAGTTCATAAATAGCCTTGGCTGCATCTTGTATCTCTTCGCTAACTTTACTCAGATCCAATTCTAAAAAAGTATCGGAGTATAAATCCGGTAGCTCAAAAATCTTTTTGAATCTCTCGCTACTCTTTCGAATCGATTGAAAGTGCGAAAAAAGTGTGTTC
>JAAKFF010000125.1 GCA_011065165.1 Chlamydiota bacterium | reverse complement strand
TCGGATAGAATTTACTTTAGAGCCACTTGTAAAACTCCAGATGGTTGCTTCTTGGTCTCTTTCACCAATTTGGCTTTCTAACACAAACACCCTACCCTGATGGGTATGTGACTTTGTGTTAGAAAGCCAAATTGTCAAAACATCTTCAAGAATCAACTGATCTGGAATTTTGAAAGTGGCTCTTTAGTTATACTGGACTTTAGCCATTGTCATATGAACCCTTGGGATAGTCAGAAATTAACTACCACAGAGATCACAGAGACCACAGAGAGGAAGTCGGATCCCATAACTCAGAGCATTACTGATGCTGCAATTGAAGTGCACCGCGGATTAGGTGGGGATCAAAGCGCCTGATTATTTAACCTCTCTCTCTGTGATCTCTGAGCTCTCTGTGGTTTTTTTCTCCCCTATCGGTGACCTTTTCAGATGCATTAAGAGAATCAAAATGCCACTTATGGAAAACCCGAGCCGCAAGAAATTACTTCAAGTAGAAACTCTGCCTCTATGATCGATCAACTAGCCGAGGCCATTAGAAAACTTACCGGCTATTGCAGAGGTTGAGGAACACGCCTAGATGTATATGAAATGTGTGGTTTTGTATACTTTCTAAGAGAGATGTATACAAAACAGACAGTAGAAAATGTATGTGGCAAAGAATAGGATACTTGGTGCAACAGGATTAAACTTGGAGAGGCAGATGCTCTTCTATTTTTGGAAGAGCCAGGAGGGGCCGGATCCATAGCGGCGGATGAGATAATCCTTAACTCCAGATAGTGCAGCGCGATAGGTGCGGATCTTTTTCAGCCGCTCCGGAGTTTTTCTGAGAGAGAGGGAGCGCAGTAGATAGAGCTTAAGGATGCGTAAGATATCGGGGAGGAGGATACGAAAAGTTAGCGACCAGCGCTCCTTTGATGAGCAGTTTCGCTCGATCCAGAGAAGGCGCCCTCTCCACCAGAAGTAGGTGGAATGAGGCTTTCCCCCTACAAAGGATGCAGAGACCTTATGTAGAAGTTTGGCGTTAGGGCAAAACGTTGCCGGATATCCCGCTTTTTTTGCGCGTAGGCACCAGTCGCTCTCCTCCCAAAAGAGAAAGAAGTTCTCCTCAAAGAGACCGATCTTCTTGAATACTTCAGCCTTCACAAAAAGAGCAACCCCGCAGACATAGTCCAGCGTGAGCGGCTCCGTCCACCCTTCCGCCTTCTCCCGTGCTCCCACCAGATCAAACTCTCCCGTGCGGAGATTCCAATTTCCTCCCAAGTGGTCCAATAGAGAGGGAGCACTCATCAGATGAGCCTTGCTCCCTTGGATAGGCGCGTCGGGATTTTCAAGAAAAGCTGTGAGGATGTTTGGATCAACGACCGTGTCATTATTCAGAATGAAAAGGTACTCTGCACCCCTCTCAAGGGCGTAGCGGATACCCACATTATTCCCTTCAGCGAAGCCGAGGTTCTCCCCCGTCTCCAAAAGAGTGATTTCAGGATAGATCTTTCGAATGGAAGAGACCGAATCATCATCCGATCCATTATCAACAACAACCGTCTGATGCTCTTCCTCAACCTTCCTCAAACTGGCTAGGCAGTCAAGCGTATCGCTCTTCCCATTCCAATTCAGGATAATTACGCATATCTTCACGCCTCAATAGTGACAGAAAATGATTAATTGTTCAAAGCTTGAATATTTCAACAATCTTCTCATCTTGAAGCGCTGAGTTATCAAGATGGAATATATTATCGCGAAACAACTGATCATACATCATCTCTTCTAGGATACTCTCGTGGCCTTTAATGAAACGCTTGGCGGGTCCGGGATTATGATCTAACTGCTTAATCCCATAAATCCCAACAGATCTCTCACTCTTTTTGCTATTCAACAATAGTTCTTGGAAAACTACGTATGCATTGCACTGAAAACTAACCTTAGTATCATTAACAATCATAACCTCAGTGTGATTGACCCAAGAAAAAAAACGTGAACCTATGTTTGATAGGCGCCTGTATTTCTTAAGAACAACGAGGGTATCTTCGGTGCGAATATAGAGTAAATGTCCCTGTTTAATTTTTTCGTTGAAACTATTTTGGATATCTTTTACTCGAACAAGAAAAGGTTTGTTCTGCAAAACAGCAAACATGTCCGATATGACAGCCATTGGCTTTGAATAAGGTGACAGTTCCAGAATGATTCCCTCTTCACTAAATAATTCTGCAATGCGTTGATTGTTTTTAGTATTATCCTGAGAACGGGAGAAGAGAGATGGGTCAAGAAAATCTTCCTTATAAGAGGGAAAAAAAATAATGAACTCTGATAAGTCGATGCGTTCTATTCTTTTAGAAACAAATTTATTTAGTAATTTTGGAATCCAGTCTAGACAATAAAACTTCTTTATATCTCTTCTATCTTGTTCTAACTTCGAGAGCTTATTTTTGTAATCATTGACAATGTTATCATAGAGTTGTATGGGCAATAGATCTCTAGCATTTTCAAGCTCGGCTATCGCAACTTCCTTAGGAAAAATGGATTTGATAACGAATTTGAAATCCCAAGTTCTAGTGTTACGAAATAGATTAAAAAGGGTCTTAGCAAGATCTAGATTAAGATCGATTTTTGAGCTTTGAGACATTACTTCAATGGAAAACTCGGAACTATCCATGGTATGGGAATGAAATCTATAAGTTTTGAGGCAACCATAGCGAGAAAAGTTCAGAGTGCGATCTTCGAAGAGTGTGATGAAAAGCGCTCTAACTCTACCATCGATCCCATTTGAAATGAATTTCGCGCGGGCATAGTACCCTTCATTTCTAAAACCGCAAACTATTCCATCTTGGCTACACAGCCGCTCAAGGAGTGCCCCCAAGCGTTCATCATTATTATTACTAATGGCTTGATAGAGCTCGGGTGATAAGTTGCGCAGTTTATTAACAAGAGATATGGCATCTGACATAATAATTTCACCATTTTTTTACTGATATTTTAAAGAAATATTAGATTGTTTACAAGTTAAATAACTGTTTTTAAATGATCCCAGACCTCTTGAGGGGAGATCTGCTCCATGCAGAAGGGGAGGTGGCACGCCTTTCTGATGCAGGGGGTGCAGGTGCGCGGTTTTTGAACTACTTGGGCGCGCCTGACCTTATAGGGGCCGCAGAGCTGGGGATTTGTGGGGGAGAAGAGGGCGATGGTAGG
>JAAKFF010000124.1 GCA_011065165.1 Chlamydiota bacterium | reverse complement strand
GGCAAAGGTCATATCTACTAAAGAGAGAGAGATGCAGTGAAAAGCGAGGTCCCATGCGGCGAACCAGGGATACTCCCACTTATCAGGCATCGAGAGGATCCGTTTAGAGATGAGATGCTTCCAGTGGATATTGCGGATATGAGCGCGGGACTCGGGAAGAGGCTGGCTGGGATCGTCCCCTCTGAACCACTGGTTAACATCGTAGAGGTAGATCTGCTTGCTCCAGAGCATTCCGGCTAAAGCCTGCCGTTGGATCATTTTCTCCTCATCGGATGCCCCTGGAGGGTGGATCTTGGCATAGTACTCATCACACTGCCTCTTTCGCTTCTTCACAACCTCTTCCACTCCCGTCAGAGGATGGTCGAGAGGAACAGAGGAGAGCCTCAGATAGATCACCTCCGATTTACCGGGGGGAATCTTGA
Source organism: Chlamydiota bacterium (assembly GCA_011065165.1). Lineage (GTDB taxonomy): Bacteria > Chlamydiota > Chlamydiia > Chlamydiales > Simkaniaceae > JAAKFF01. Next base: position 2,828 of record JAAKFF010000124.1, on the reverse strand, counting down.
TGTCGCGGAAGTAAAAACACGCCTTAGTTCCCACTTCATCGGGATTTACCGCCTCTTTTTCATTGTGGATGATATAGCGATGAAAGGCATCTTTTACATAGGGGCTCTTATTCTTCTCCCCATAGATCTGCTTGCGATTGGTCTCATTGTTCGTGAAGAGAATTTCAGCTCTCTCATCAGTATAAAAATAGCGCTTACCCAGATGGTAGTCGAAGTTGAGACGTGGTGGGCACTCCGCATTTGAATCATCGAGTTCGATGCAGTGCGCATTGACCGGTCCATGGCCCCGCTTCATCAGTGGCTCGGGCAGAGGCTTCTCACCCCATCCCCATGTGTTGCGGAAGATCGCCTGAGGGATAACATGGATGCTCTCTTCCTTAGCGCTCCTGTTGCAGATCTCTATCTTGACGCAGATGTCATCACGCGCGGATTTAGCATACTCAATAAAGATATCGAAGTAGCGGTCCTCATCAAAGATACCCGTATCAATCAGCTCATATTCAGCCTCCTCACTCCCCCTCCTACTATTCTCCATCGCTAAATCTTCGTATGGGTACTCTCCACATGGATATTTATAGAGATATTTCATATAGGCATGAGAAGGGAGGCAATCGAGATAGTAGTAGTACTCTTTGACATCCTCTCCGTGGTTGGCAGCATGAGTCCCTAAGCCGTAAAGCCTTTCCTTTAAAATGGGGTCTTTTCCATTCCAGAAGGCCTGAGTCATCGCTAGAACCTGATAGCGGTCACAGATCCCCGCTATGCCATCTTCTCCCCAGCGGAATGCCCGGGCATGAGCCATTTCAAAGGGAAAATGCCCCCATGCGTTCCCATCAGCGCTATAATCCTCTCGTACCGTTCCCCATGCACGCTCAGTGACATAGGGGCCCCATTTGTCCCAAGGAGAGACATCACCACCCTTTTGTAGCAGTCTCATCTCCTCTTCGCTAAATTCAACGAATTTTTTACCTCTCTCCATATCTCTTTTCTACTAACTTTTATTTATAAATAGTATTTAAAATTTAATTAATACGTAATTTAGTAATAGTAAATCATTTAAATACACATCATAGTTATATTCTGTTATAATTATAGGTATTAAAAACAAAAAGAGGTGCAACAACTTATGACTGCATTAAAACCAATATTTAATTTGATAGACAGCAGTGGCGTTCTCGATGGAGTCTTGCCGACAAAGAGCTCTAGAGCAGAAGAGAAGCTCCCTCTGATTAAGAAGCTACAAAATAGCATCAATGACCTTCTACTCGCAGTTGATAGCGGTAAGAACGACTCGATGTTGGATGCTGCAAAAGAGACGGATGAGCAGATCAGCGCTATCCTAAAGAACGAGCCAACGCTAAAAGAATATTTCCATAATGGGGGCTACTTCGGAAGTTGGAAGAGCTATCTCAAGCCTCTTCTAGATCTTCAAGAGGAGCTCAAGAATCTACTCTCTCCCAACTTTGGATACTCCCAAGAGGGATTGAGGGAGAAGATCAAATCGGCTAAGTCTCTAGTCGACGCAGAGGTAAATAAGCAAAAAGGCCTTACAGGACGGGCCAAAGATTACGTTATTACAAAAGCTACAGATATTGCATTGGGCCACTTCAAAAGCGGAGAGGGAGAGAGCACACCGACGAAATCAAAGCGACATCCTCCTCTATCCGAATTTCGACGTACTCTAGCGTCCTATAACACTGGCATGAGACTACTCCCTATAATTGTTGAAGATAGACTCAAAAAGGCTCTGAATAAGCTCGATCAATCCAGCAAGATATATTATGGCGTTAAAGAATCCGTACTGAGAGAGTTACAGGGCATTGAGATCTCACCTGAAAATATGAAGCACGCTGTGACTAACTTTCTCTTGCGAAAGGCCCCTGAGCGTTCACATCCATTCATCTATCAGGCATTCTTAGAGACAGGAATCGTTCCCAAAACTGATGCAGCTGATCTGGAAGATCAAAAACAACGGGGGAAAGAACTCCTAAACCTTTTCAAAGAGGAGCTTCTTGAAGATCAAGAACTCACTGATGAATCGATTCTTGTCATCTGGAATGCGATGGATCGTCTAGACGAACATGAGAAGGTAATCCAGCTTCTAGAAGAGCTGACACAGCCCATCTCTATGTCGCAAAAAGTTAAAATGGCTTTGACTTTTTTGGAGAAGAGCCCAGAGCTCTCCCCCGAAAGTTTGAAGGAGCTCTCGGAAGTTTTGAAAGAGTTGCCAGCTAAGATCTATCTCCTGCTCAAAAGAGATGGAGAGCTTCTATCTGAGGCCAACCGGTTAATCGAAGAGGGGAATCCCCTTGCAGGGTTGAAATTGTTAAAGAGCCTCTTTCCTGAGGGAGTAGAGAAGAGCGAGAGTTCTGAGACTCTCATGGAAAAGGCACAAAATTTGCTCGTTAACCTTGCGGGCAGTGAGAGGAAATCTCCCACAAAACTTGAGAGCCGTCCTCCCCTATTAAGACTCAAAACTCTTATCAAACAGAGCGATCCTAAGGAGAGAGAGATCAGATCTAACCTGCAGGGAATAGATGAGTCCAGCCCTCTCCTCTTCATCGATATGAATGAGAGTGTTCTCCAAAAGTTAGGTAGAGAAAAACTCTCTTCAGAGAATGTAAAGAGTGCTGTCAACGACTATCTCTTGGAACAAGTCCAATTCCTATCTGAATCGGAATTGGCCACGTTGCATCAATTCATTTTCGAAGTTGCCAAAGAGATGAGTTTAGAAATGGGTGAAGATCTAAACGATAACACCACAGGTGAAGGCTTTCTAAACTCCCTCACAGAGGATCTTAAGACCGAGGGAGAGATCTCTGATATGG
>JAAKFF010000123.1 GCA_011065165.1 Chlamydiota bacterium | reverse complement strand
TGAGAAGGGCCGGTCGGTTGTGGTAAGATGGAGGGATGGAGAGGCGGAAGATCTCTTGCCTGCCCCGTATAGTGCGCGGAGCCGCGTCCATGAGTATGGTGGTGGTTCATTCACTGTCCACGATGGGTTCGTCTACTTCTCTAATTATAGTGATCAGCACCTCTATCTGCGCTCTTCTGAGGGCGAGATTTCACCTCTCACCCAAGGCGATAGCCGCCGCTATGCAAACCCGATTTTCGACTCGTGGCGCGCTCTACTCTTCGCAGTAGAGGAGGTGCACCGCTCAGATGGCGCTGTTGAAAATAGATTGGTAACAATCCAAAAAGAGGGGGGCATAATCGATGTGATCCATGAAGGATGGGACTTCTATTCGATGGCTGCGCTTCACCCTAAAGGGACGCATCTTGCTTTTCTCACTTGGAACCATCCCAACATGCCTTGGGATGGGACGACGCTTTGGGTTGGGGAGCTAACTCCTGATGGCACGCTTATTAATTTGAAGGAGGTGGCTGGCGGGGTGAGTGAGTCGATCTTTCAGCCGCAGTGGTCGCCAGATGGTACACTCTACTTTGTGTCGGATCGTTCGGGATTCTGGAACCTCTACCGACTCGGCGAGAGGGAGGTGGAGGCGTGCTATCCCATGGAAGCGGAGTTTGGAGAGCCTCTATGGGTCTTCGGAATGTCGCGCTACGGCTTCTTACCAGATGGAAAAATCGCCGCTATCTACACGGTAAAAGGGATCGACTCTTTAGGAGTGGTAGATCCTGACGAGAATAGGCTCGAGAGGTTGGAGCTCCCCTTCACCTCTCTAAGTAATCTAAAAGTTCAGGGAGCTCTGCTCTATTTTATGGGAGCATCGCCCACCGAAGTAAAGAGCCTGATCCGCTATGACTTTAAAACAGTAGAACGGATTCGCCTCTCTAAGCGAGTGAAGCTCGACGTTATTTCGGTTCCTGAAATGATCGAATTTCCTACAGAGGAGGGGCTGACCACCTATGGCTTTTTCTATCCACCTAAAAATCGAAATTTCACAGGAAGCGACCTACCCCCGTTGATTGTAAAGTGCCATGGCGGACCTTCTGCTAGGGTCACCTCTGCGCTCAACTTGGAGATTCAATTTTGGACGAGCCGCGGCATCGCCTTCCTCGATATGAACTATGGGGGAAGCACGGGCTTTGGACGGGAATATCGAGAGCGCCTCAAAGGAAAGTGGGGGATTGTCGATGTCGATGACTGCACAAACAGCGCTCTCTATTTGGCCGAGCAGGGAAGAGTCGATCCCGACAGAATGGCAATTAAAGGGGGGAGCGCTGGAGGATACACTACCTTGGCGGCCCTAACTTTTAAGGATATCTTCAAAGCGGGCGCCAGCTACTATGGAGTGAGCGATTTGGAAGCTTTAGTTCATGAGATGCATAAATTCGAATCGCACTATCTGGAGGGGTTGATCGGCCCCTATCCTATGGAGAAGAAGCGCTACATCGAATACTCCCCCATCCACCACACCGACAGATTATCCTGCCCTGTCATCCTCTTCCAGGGAGCAGAAGACAAGGTCGTACCCCCCTCTCAAGCAGAGAAGATGTTTGAAGCTCTCAACAAGAAAAAAATCCCTGTCGCCTATCTGCTATTTGAGGGGGAGCAGCACGGTTTTCGCAATGCAGAAAATATTAAGAGAGCTCTAGATGCTGAACTCTTCTTCTATTCCAAAATATTTGGTTTCGAAAGTAGCGACTCCCTTGAACCGATAACAATCCATAATTTGCCATGATAAAACTGCTCATCCCCCTACTCTGTCTCATTGGAAGTGCCTTCGCCGCTATGGAAGGGACTTTTATCGAATATCAAGAGTCGAGCGATGAGGAGCTGCGTGACAGATATCAGTACCCTCTTTTACATGAGACCGAAGGGGCTACTAAAGACGAGAATCTCTCGCTGCAGCAGCAGGTCGCGGACTACTTTGGTACTTTTGTCACCTCATCTCCCTATCCAGGCGTGCGTGCGACTCCTGAGGGTACGGAGCTTATGTCAAACCTCTCAAATGTGAACAAGGACCTCGCGGTTTTGCACGAGCTCAGGGATGGGATTCTATATATGCAGAAGAAGCATATTCCTTTTCCTAAACATCCCCGCATCTTTTTGAGTGGTCAGATTGAAGTGACAGGCTTTGTGATCAAAGATGCTACGGGTCACGCGCGGAGTAATATCGAACTTACCGATGTAAAATTGGACTTCTTAATTGTCCCTGCGCCTTGGATCTTCGGGTATATCGGCCTGGAGTATGAAAATCTCGTCGATCGCTCTCTAAGCCTCGACCGGATCCTGAACTCACGGATTCATGGAGATTCTATCTTCGTAACGCTTGGCGATTTAACCTGCACTCCTTGGTATCTGACGATTGGTCAAACTTTTGTGCCATTTGGTCAATATACCACTTTTGATGCGATCCATAGTCCTCTGACCGACATCCTCTTTCGGACGCTTGCCCGCGATGTGGCACTGGGCTACTACAATGAGACGATCCACTGCGTTGCATATGTTTTCAAGGGGTCGAGTTTTGCCGACTCGGGCAATAACATCAACAACTATGGCATCAAGCTCGGATACAAATTCAACTTCAAAAAACTGCACGGTAAACTCTCTGTAGGTGCGATTCGGAATATCGCGGATTCTCTAGGCATGCAAGCTGTTTTTGGAGATCCGATCAACTCTGAAAAGCTCCGCCATGTCGTCCCAGGTTTCAACTTTCATGGAAATATTCTCATAGGTAATTGGAACTTAATCCTTGCTTATAACCAGGCTCTGCGAGCCTTCAGCCGACGTGACACAGCGTTTAGCAAGAATGGAACAACTTTTTTTGGACCCAGGCCTAAAGCGTTCGACATTGAACTCGCCTACTCTTTTACGATCGTAGGTCGCCCCACCTCCATCGCACTTGCCCACACACGCAGCTATCAAGCTCTCGCCTTTGATATCCCCAAGGAGCGGACGACGCTCACCTGGGCCATATATGTCTTTCGCGGATCTCTTCTCAGCTTTGAACTTAACTCAGATAAGCTCTACGACGCTTCGAATCGGGTGAGAGGAAATAGCGTTCCAGATAGACCCTACTTTATAAAAAGTTCACATCTTGGTCATCGTGACTATAGCTTCGGTATCGACTTTCTCCTCTACTTCTAATCTGAACCCTTGGGATAGTCAGAAATTAACTACCACAGAGATCACAGAGATCACAGAGAGGGAGTCGGATCCCTTAACTCATAGCATTATTGATGCTGCAATTGAAGTGCACCGCTGATCTTGGGATAGTCAGAAATTAACTACCACAGAGATCACAGAGA
>JAAKFF010000122.1 GCA_011065165.1 Chlamydiota bacterium | reverse complement strand
GCGCTCACGGCGATTGGAGCCTTCCGGGCGATCGGGGCCTTCTTATTTCTCGCTTTTTTAGTCGCTCCTGTCTTAACAGCTCGCTTCTTTGTCTGCAGACTCAAGAGCCTCATTCTCCTCGCGTGCGGGGTTGGGACGGCTGCTGTATTCATCTCTGTGGCCCTCTCCCGCCATCTCCTCACGACCTATCAGATGGCTCTCTCGACATCGGGGCTCTCCTCTGTTATACTCGGACTCTTCTTTCTCATCGGACTCTTGCATCGAAGGAGGATGCTCAGGTGAATCAAAAAATCGCAGTTTTAGGCAGCACGGGTTCTATCGGTAGGAACACACTTGAAGTCGCACGCCATCTGAACCTCTCTGTGGTCGCCCTTGCAGCGCACTCCAATATCGATCTGCTGGAAGAGCAAGCGCGGATATTTCACCCGAAAACTATCGCTGTCTTTGATAAAGAGCGAGCTTTAGAACTAAAAAAACGCCTTCCAGAGATCAACGTTGTTGCTGGCATGGAGGGTCTGATTGAAGCGGCAACCTTGAGCGAAGTTGACTTTGTCGTCTCTGCCATTGTGGGGGCGAGTGGACTCTTGCCTACCCTTCGGGCGATCGAAGCGGGGAAGAACATCGGCCTTGCGAACAAAGAGGTGCTCGTCGCTGCAGGGGAGCTTATCATGGAGAGCGCCCGCACTCATAAGGTAAAAATTCTCCCGATCGACAGTGAGCATAGCGCAATCTTCCAATGTCTTCAGGGCGAGCGACCGAGCGGGGTTCGGAGGATCATCTTGACAGCTTCGGGTGGCCCCTTCCGCGAGAGAGATGAGTTTGAGAGCATCACTACTCACTGCGCCTTAAAACATCCCAACTGGGTGATGGGAAAGAAGGTGACCATCGACTCTTCCACTCTAATGAATAAGGGGCTGGAGGTGATTGAAGCGAAGTTTCTATTCGATCTCCCCCTTGAGCAGATCGATGTCGTCATCCATCCCCAGAGTGTCGTCCATAGCTTCGTTGAATTTATCGATGGATCGCTTCTCGCACAGCTCGGGGAGCATGACATGAAGATTCCTATCCAGTACGCTCTCACCTATCCGGAGCGTAAAAAGGGAATTGCCCCTTGTTTCGATTTTCAAAAGTATTCTAAACTAGAGTTCTTTGCGCCAGAGTGGGAGAAGTTCCCCTGTCTGGGATTGGCGTTTCATGCTGCAAAAAATGGAGGAACTCTCCCCTGCTTTATGAACGCCGCCAATGAGATCTTAGTCGAGCGTTTTTTAGAGGGGAAGATCCGTTGGATAGATATTGGAAAAAAATTAGAAGCCTTGATGGCAAAACATTCGATCACTGCTCAAGAGAATCTAGAGGTTCTCATGCAGGTCGATCGATCCGCTAGGGAAATGGCACAGGTAATATAGATGATAAGCATATTCTACATCTTTCTCGCTCTTATGGGACTCAATCTTTTGGTATTTATCCACGAGCTCGGCCACTATATCGTGGCGAGGAGAGAGGGGATGCGCGTTCATGTCTTCAGCATCGGCTTCGGTAAACCCTTCTTCTCTTGGATGCGCAAGGGAGTCAAGTGGCAGATCTGTCCTTTCCTCTTCGGTGGCTATGTGCGTATCGCAGGAATGGAGAAAGAGGGCGATTTAGAACCCTATGAAGTTAAGGACGGTTTCTATTCAAAGAAGCCTTGGGCGCGGATTAAAGTGGCTCTAGCTGGTCCCATCGTCAACCTAGTTTTTGCACTCTTTCTCTTTAGTGTGATCTGGGCATTTGGCGGGCGCGAGAAGCCCTTCTCACAGTTCACCAAGCTCATCGGATATATGGATCCAACCTCAGAGCTCTATCAGAAGGGTGTGCGCCCAGGCGATGAAATTACTGAGTACAACGGCGAGCCTTTCACAGGCTATAAAGATCTAATCTACGCCGCGATTATGAATGGGCGTCCCGCCAATGTCGAAGGGAATAGAATCGACTACTACACCAGTGAGAGGACCCCTTACGACTACACTTTGACCCCCTATGAGAGTCCAAAGCTGCGCAAAGGATTTAAGACAGTGGGCATATTGGCGCCTGCCAGCTTCCTCATCTATAGCGGCTCACTCTATCCCAACCTGCCCTTAGAGAAGAGCGGGATTGAGCAGAGCGACCGCATCGTCTGGGTAGATGGAGAGCTTATCTTTTCCAGTGAGCAGCTCAGCCAAGTTCTAAATAGCGGCAAAGCGCTCCTCACCATCGAGCGCGATGGCGAGATCTTTCTAGGAAAAGTTCCCCGTATCCCCCTTGAAGATCTCCGCCTCTCCTCCGAAGAGAGTATCGAGCTCCATGATTGGGAGTACGATGCTGCTCTCAATCCAAGAGAGGAGATCTCGCTTTTTATTCCCTACAATCTTACACACGACTTGCGCGTGCAAAATGGCCTATTCTATCTCGATAGCCATTCCAAAGTGACACGCTCCTCCTCTCAAATGAAGAGCTCCCCACTCGATACGATATTAAAGCCCGGTGACCGTATCCTTGCCGTCGATGGAATTCCTGTGAATAGTGGTGTGGCGCTTCTCACAGAGCTGCAGACCCAACACGTTCAAATCATTGTGAAACGAGGAAGCAGCTGGGAAGATGTCTCATGGAAAGATGAAGATCGCATCTTTGAGTCGGGGACCGACTGGGATGCGCTCACTACCCTCACAAGCGAGATCGGCACCGCAGGGAGCGTTAGAACGAGCGGCAAATTCCATCTTTTAAACTCAGTGACACCCATCCGTTTAATGGACTTCCCCTTGCCAGAGGAGAAGCGATCAGAGCTCGATCAGCAGCTCAGCGAGCAGCGGCAAGAAGCAGAGAAAATTTCTAATGTGGAAGAGCGAGAGCAGATGCTCGATCAGATTAAAAGCTACCAGAACCGCCTCATGCTAGGCGCGGCATTGCAAGATCGCACAGTCACCTACAATCCCACCCCCTTTGCTCTATTCACCTCCGTCTTTCAAGAGATCTCCCGCAACTTAATCGGTCTCTTTTCCGGTCATTTCAGCCCCAAACATTTCGGCGGGCCCATCTTTATCGTGCAAGTGATGCAACAGAGCTGGGGGATCGGCATCAAAGAGGCTCTATTCTGGCTCGGCGCCATCAGCCTCAATCTTGGCTTCCTCAACCTTCTACCCATCCCCGTTCTCGATGGAGGACACATCTGCTTCTCCATCATAGAGAAGATCCGCAAAAAACCCCTCAAAGCCAAAACCATGCAGCGGCTCATCCTGCCCTTTGTCGCGCTGCTCATCTTTATGTTTATCTATCTGACCTATAATGATCTAACCCGCATCTTCGGCCGCTTCTTCCCTTGACTTCAAGCTGCTGAAGAAAATTGTTTCTCCGTCGGGAGGCCGTGCAGAGCACTGACCGTCCCAAGCCCTTCGGGCTCCTTCGAATCGATTTTCTTCTAGCGCCTTGAAGTCAATGACTGCTGCGGC
>JAAKFF010000121.1 GCA_011065165.1 Chlamydiota bacterium | reverse complement strand
TCAAGTGGATCTGACTCGAGATCGTAGAGCTCAAGTTCATTGGAGAGACGTGTGAAGATGAACTTATATTTTCCCTCTCTACATCCATAGTTTTTAAAGACATAGGGATTGTGGAAAAAAATTCGGCGCTCTTTAAGGGGGCGCAAGAGTGAGCTCCCAATAGAGAGATTGAGCCCATGGAGATCTAAGAGATCCATCAGGGTTGGAACGAGATCGAGCTGGCTAGCGATACCATCGATGACTTTGGGCTCTGGAATCCTCCCATCAGCATAGATCAGAAGTGGAACGCGAATATTCTCTTCATAGAGGTAGCGCTGCTCTACAAAATTCTCATGCTCACCCATAGGATAGCCGTGGTCACCAAGAATAAAGAGTAGAGTATCTTTCGCGAGATCTTTCTCTTTTAGCAGATCGATTAGGCGGCCTAAAGAGGCGTCAGTATAGTGAAAGGTGTTGAGATATTTGCGATAGATACGGGAAATTTCGGGAGGAAAGGCGGGAGGTTGGTGATCTTTTGGGAGATTCCACGGATGGTGGTTCGTGATGGTAAAGAGAGTGAGAAACTGAGGCGTCTCCCGCCTCTTTTCTAAGAAGTTAGCCGCATAGTCCATGAGACACTCATCAGGAAGACCCCAACTTGTCGCATCCATCTCCGGGAAATCTGCAGCGATATCATCCTTTCCAAGAACCGCATCGTAGCTATGGAGATTAAAGAAGAGATCTTGATTCTCAAAACCAATCGGACCGTTGTGCAGATAACTCGTCTGATATCCAGCATTTTGCATGAGCTGAGGAATGCCAATAAAGGGGAATTTTACCCTTGCAGCGGCTTCGGAACCATCGACATCGGAAGGAAGACCAAAGAGAGAGGAGACTACAGAGCGAGAGGTGCGGACAGAGTTTGCATAGAAATTGGAAAAGAGTACTCCCTCCTTAGCGAGGCGATCGAAGTGGGGGGTTACGCCCCTCTCTCCACCCAAGCACCCCACATCTTTCGCGCGAAAAGACTCTAGAAAGAGAAAGATCACATGAGGGCGTTCTCCCTCTTCCACTCTCAGATCAAATCCCTTATCCCCGCTAAACCCGTAGGTATATTTAAGCAGTGGATATTCTGATGAGGGATAGCTCTTTTTCTCATTCTCCACTTTGAAAGCAGAGCGAGCGAGATGGCCGATATCGGTACGGTCATTTTTACGCTTCAAAAAGCGATAGAGCTTCTTTAAGAACCAGACTTCATGTTGGAAGACCACATGATCGGTGGCGTAGGCCAACTTCTTTGGGAGAAATAGGGAGCCCAGAGCGCCAATGGCTCCTAGAGAGAGCCCTAATGCGATCCAATCGGTCTGTAGAGTCAGCCCTTTCAGATCGCCCCAACAGTGCCAATAGGTAAAGATGGGGAAGCATAAGAAGAGTAGCGTCCCAGGGATAAAGCGCCAGATCTTCTTCTCTTTTGCAGAATCCCAAAAACAGCGAATATCATCAATAAACGAGAAGAAGGAGACCTCCATCCGTATCGCAGCGTTGCGATGGAGAAAGGCGTCGAAGATCATATGGAGCATGAGCAGTGAGGAGACCACTACAAAGAGCCAAAAAAGATAGGGCCCAGAGAAGGGAATCAGTGATTTAAAGAGAATGAGAAAAAAAAGTTGCTGGAAGGCGACAAAAAGATCTTGGCAAACCCCCGTCAAATAGGAGATAAATAGAGAGGAGCGTACTGGTAGGTTGCGATGCAAGATTGCAAAACGCACACTAAGTGAGGGAAGTGCAAGTAAAAATAAAAATGTCCATATGGCCGCCATGTAATAATGATACCCCCTCATAGGAAAGGTGTCAAAGAATTCTCCTAATGTGCTATTATTATTAAAAGAGTTTTTATGGTTAAAAATATAAAGTTAACAATCTACAAACAAGAGATAACTAAAAAACTTTCTCTACCCCTTTTTAGTAGTCGAATTAAAGCTGGCTTCCCCTCTCCTGCCGATGACCATATCGAGCAAAAACTCGATCTCAATGATTATTTGATCAGACATCCCGCAGCTACTTTCTTTGTGCGGGTCGAGGGACATTCCATGAAAAATGCTGGAATCTCTGATGGCGATATTCTTATCGTAGACCGCGCCCTCCCCCCTGAAGATGGAAAGATTATCATCGCAATTCTCAACGGGGAATTCACCGTCAAACGGGTTCAAATTCGTGATAAAAAACTCTTCCTCATCCCCGAAAACCCCCGCTACTCACCTATGGAGGTGACCGAAGAGATGGATTTTCAGGTTTGGGGCGTTGTAACCTATACCATCCACGCATGTACGCACTCATAGATTGTAACAATTTTTTCGCCTCTTGCGAAAAGGTCTTTAACCCAGCTTACAAGAGCCGCCCGCTCGTCGTTCTATCGAACAATGATGGCTGCGTCATTGCACGTTCAAAGGAGGCAAAAGCTCTCGCCATCCCCATGGGAGCTCCTGCCTTCGAATATCAGAGCCTCTTCCTGCAACATAATGTGATCGTGCTCTCCTCCAACTTTGCCCTCTATGGCGACATCTCCCATCGGGTGATCGAGACCCTCAAAACTTTCGATTTTCCTGTCGAAATCTACTCCATTGATGAAGCGTTCCTCATCCTTCCCGATGAGAACTCCATGGAGATCGGAAGGGCCATGCGAGAGAGAGTGAAGCAGTGGACAGGAATCTCCGTCTCCGTAGGTATTGCGCCCACGAAGACCTTAGCAAAGGTGGCCAACCACGCCGCTAAAAAGGGGGCGGGGGTCGTGCGCTTTACTCCCTCCCTTCTAGAAAATCTTCCAGTTGGTAAAATTTGGGGAGTTGGACGGCGCATCTCCAAAAAGCTCATGAGCCATGGAATCCGCTACGCCCACGAATTGATTGAGTGCTCAGATATCTGGATTAAGAAGAAGCTCTCTATCGTTGGACTCCGCACCGCGTGGGAACTGCGCGGCACTCCCTGCTTAGAGATGCTTGAGGTCGCCCCCGCCCGTAAATCGGTCCTCACCTCCCGCTCTTTTAAACGCGCTATTTCATCGATTGAAGAGCTCAGAGAGGCGGTGGCCACATTCATCGCTATCGCTGCGAAGAAGCTGCGCAGAGAGAAGCTCAAAGCCTACTCTCTTCTCGTCTTCGCCGGAAGAGAGAGTGGCACTGTCCATCTTCCACTCGCCTCCTCCTACACTCCCGACCTCATCAACCTTGCCCACCGAGCTCTCGAAGGGATCTACCAAAAAGGAGAGAGCATTAAACGCGCCGGGGTCATGCTCAGCGAACTGGTAAGCGAGGATGAGACGCAGCTAGATCTCTTCGCTCAAGAAACTGCTAAAAATCATCTCATGAAAACCGTCGACCAGATCAATAGCCGTTATGGAGAGAGTATCATCACCTTTGCTGGAGAAGGAATCAGTAAAAAATGGAAGAGAGCACCAAGTAGGCGCTCTCCAAGATATACAACTTCATGGGAAGATCTCCCAAAAATCTCTTCTTAAGTTTAGAATCTCTTCT
>JAAKFF010000120.1 GCA_011065165.1 Chlamydiota bacterium | reverse complement strand
CTCATGAGCTCCGCAAGGGGATTGAGAGCGTTTGCCCAAAGCTCAATTCAGGATTTGAACGTTCCATCAATGACATAACTCTTAAAAAGCTGTTTAACCCAGATGGGACGACTCTACTAGATATGTTTGTTGATGAGAGTATTCCACCTCTATCGAGACCTATGGGAATTTCACAGAAATCCAAGCCTTATAATATCCGCATGGGACTGATCCGAAATAGCAATAACAAACGCATCATAGGGATCCTCACCTGTAGTTATTGGGAAGACCACTTTTCCGGTTATACTATTTATCCTTTATCGGGGTCTTCCAAGGTGAATAAGATTTACGTTGATAAGGACGAAGTGAATTATCATCTTAACGAAGATATAGAACCGAATTCTTACGAAAGCATGAAGAGAAACACTTTCGTAAAGTTTATCATTACGCAATGCAATAGAATCACTAGTGAAGAACCCTTTGAGACTCATTTCGAGTGGATTGATAAGATAAAAGAGTTCATCATTACCTTCTTTAAAGATTATCCTCACATGCTGCCCGTTCCTATCCGTGATCGCGTTTATCCCCCACAGCGCTACCATCTTGATGAGAAAGAGCTCCAAAAGCAGAAGATAAATCTTCTGCGTGATTTAATGATTCTTTGACCAACTTTCTGTTATACCCCGAGCATCGTTTGAGAGTGTACTTTTATTTTTTCTAGATGTTTTGGATCGAGGTCCAACCACTCCAGGGCAGTCCCACTTAAGAGGCGCTCTTTTGTCTTTACGTCAAGATCAGAGAGGGATTCGATGAGTTTACCGGGATGGGCCTCTCCTAGAGGAAAGGGATAGTCACTTCCCAATGCAATGCGATCGCTACCATAAAGATCGATGAGATAACGGAGCATCATAGGATCATGCACCAATGAATCGACATAAATTCTGTTTAGATAGTCACGAGGGTTGATGGCATTATCTACTGCGCATAAGTCGGGACGCACGTTAAAACCATGCTCAATGCGCCCAATCGTACCGGAGAAAGCCCCTCCTCCATGAGCAAAGGCAACTCTCAACTTAGGAAGGCGTTCCAAAACCCCTCCAAAAATCATAGAACAGATCGCGAGCGACATCTCTGCTGGCATGCCTACAAGCCAAGGAAGCCAATATTTAGCCATCTGATCTTTTCCCATCATATCCCAAGGATGGACAAAAACCGCTGCCCCCAACCTCTCTGCCGCCTGAAAAACAGGAAAAAGCCGCTCCTCATCAAGGTTCCACTCATTGACGTGAGAACCGATTTCAACTCCCGCTAGACCCAGCTCTTTTACGCAACGTTCAAGCTCTTTAACCGCAAGATCGGGTGCCTGCATGGGAAGGGTTCCGAGTCCAACAAAACGGGAAGGATCTCCATCCACAACCTCTGCAATGTGATCGTTCAAGTAACGGGAAATTTCCAAGCCATCCTGAGGTTTTGTCCAGTAGCTGAAGAGGACGGGTATCGTTGATAAAACTTGGACATGTATATCTGTCTTATTACACTCTCCAATCCTTGAGCTGGGATCCCAACAGTTGCAGGATACTTCTCGAAAAAAGGTCTCTCCCTTCATCATCCGTGCTTTGTCTGGCTTGTGATGATCTAGATGGATAAAGGTCCCATAGCCGAACTTCTCAGCCCATCTTGGAACCTTTTTTGGCATGATGTGTGTGTGGATATCAATCTTCAGCAAACACTAACCCTACTTTTTCATCTCCCATTTCCATCTCCCAGCCGCATTTTTTACATCTATGGTACTCTGGATTTGAATTGAAACGCTTGAAGATAGGTGGAAGATCTTCGACCTTTGTCAGCTGAACAGTCTCCTCATAGAGTACGTTTACGCAGCTCTCACAAAACCATTTGAGACCATCCAACTCCCCCAATGCCCTCTTTCTTTCGATAACCAGACCGACAGTATTTGCCCCGCGTTGTGGAGAGTGGGGAATGTGTGGAGGCAAGAGGAACATATCTCCCTCAAGAATGGGAATTGTCACCATCTTCCCCTCTTCAATAATTTTCAATTCGATGTCGCCCTCGATCTGATAGAAGAGTTCTTCGTGCACATTGACGTGGTAGTCCTTTCGAAGGTTGGGACCTCCCACAATCATGATAAAAGAGGCGCTATCCTTGTAAACAGCTTTGTTACCTACAGGTGGTTTTAAAAGGTGACGATTCTCCTCGATCCACTTTTTGAGATTGAGAGGTTTTATAATAGACATCGTATTCTCCTTGTTAGTGTTAAGTAATCGTTGCAATAACTTTAAGCTCAATAGCAATGGGCGTTGGTAGACAATTGAGCTCTACTGTCGTTCTGCAAGGCATATTTGTTTTAAAGTACTCTCCATAGAGGCGATTGTATGTTGAGAAATCATCTTTCATGTTGGTTAGGAAGACGGTGACGTCGATGATTTCATCCCAACTCGAGCCTGCTGCTTCAAGAATGTATCGGATATTTGTGAAGACAGAGTGGCACTGAGCCTCTATATCATAAGAGAGGATCTCTCCATTTCCCCCGAGGGTAACTCCCGGAATCTCCTTTTGCTTTGGCTTTCGTGGTCCTACTCCAGATAAAAATAGCAGATTTCCAACGCGCCGTGCATGGGGATAGAGCCCTACTGGCTCTGGTGCCTTGCTTGATAGTGTCGCCTCATTACTACTCATAATTTTCCTCTACTATATGGTGATACAGACATTCTTGGTCTCTGTGAAAAAGCGTAAAACTTCTACTCCACCCTCTCTTCCTACTCCAGAGTGTTTCATTCCTCCAAAAGGGGTACGCAGATCGCGCAACATCCAACTATTAATCCATACAATCCCCGATTTCATCTGCGCGGCGAGACGATGAGCACGGGAGAGATCCTTAGTCCAAATCATGGAAGCCAATCCATAGTCGGTACTGTTTGCATAATTCACTACCTCATCCTCTCCATCGAAAGGCATGATCGTCACTACAGGACCGAAAATCTCTTCTCGATTGGTCACGGCATCAAATTTCAACCCCTCGATGATTGTAGGTAGAACAAAATATCCACCTTTGCAGCGACCTGTCATGGAAGCTTCGCTCCCCCCACAAAGAATCTTTCCACCTTCCTGAGTTGCGAGCGTGATGCAGGCCAGAATCTTATTTTTATGCTGCTCCGAGATCACAGCACCTTGTTGGCTCTCTTCGCTTAGAGGATCCCCTACTCGCAGACCCTTCGCTAATGCAACTAAGTCGTCACGAAATTCTGGATAGAGAGACTTTTCCACAAAGATCCTCGACCCGCATAGACAGATCTGCCCCTGATTGGCAAAAGCTGACTCCAGGGCTGATTCAAGGGTTTTTTTATAATCACAATCGGCAAAAATGATATTTGCATTCTTCCCACCCAATTCCAATGAGAGCTTCTTGAAGAGATGTGCCGAGCTTCTAGCGATTTCAGCGCCTGTAGCCGTTCCACCTGTAAAGGATATTACGCGAATCTTGGGATGGATGGTAATCGCTGCCCCTGCTTTTTTTCCATAGCCATGGATGATGTTAAGAACACCCGGTGGAAGCCCCACTTCTACGCAAAGCTTGGCAAGAAGATACGCTGTCATGGGAGCGAGCTCTGAGGGTTTTGCAACAACGCAGTTGCCCGATGCGAGTGCTGGAGCGATCTTCCAGGTGAAGAGATATAGGGGTAGATTCCATGGAGAGATGCAGCCAACAACCCCGATGGGTTCACGGAGGGTATAGTTAATCGCCTGACTACCCATCGCATGAGATTCACTATGGAAATGCCTCTTGGCAGAAGCGAAGAATCGAAAGTTCTCTGCTGCCCTCGGAATGTCCATTCTTCTTGCCAA
>JAAKFF010000012.1 GCA_011065165.1 Chlamydiota bacterium | reverse complement strand
TACTCGGCTATAAGAGCTTCTACCACAAGCTCTATGGGACAGCCTTTCTGGCGATCTATCTGCGCAATTGGCAGGTGAATGGCTGGAATCTCGATGGCACCTACATGGCGGGATATGAGTGGAGCAAACTGCAAGGAGTAGGGCGAAAAATGCGCATTTTTATCAACTACCACAGGGGCTACTCAGAGGGGCAGTTCTTTAAGATGCGGACCTCATGGACAGGTTTCGGCCTCTCCTGGGGATTCTAGGGTTTACCTTCTTGCAGAAAAAATCTTATGCCGCCATAATATCTCACTATTATGACATTCTATAAGAACAAAACATTTGGAAGCGCTCTCCTTGTGGGGGGGACTGCGATTGGGGCAGGAATGCTCGCTCTACCTGTGACGACGGGGGTCGGAGGCTTCTTCTATTCCACCATACTCTTATTGATCGCCTTCACATTTATGCTTACCAGCCTCTTCTATCTGCTGGAAGCGACATTGATGACCGAGAGGGCAAGTGCAAATTTAATTACGATCTGCAAGGAGCGTCTGGGGCCTGCAGGAGAGTTAACGGCGTGGCTCTCCTTTCTACTCCTCCTCTACTCCGTAGCCGCCGCCTACCTCTCCGGTGGAGGCTCTCTCCTCGCCGATGTGATCAGCGTATCATTCGATATTTCACTCTCTGCAAATAGCGGCATTTTAATCTTTCTTCTTCTCTTCGGATTCATCGTGGTTTTTGGAACAAAAGCTATCGATCTGATCAATCGCTTCTGCATGATAGGACTCATTCTCTCCTTTGTCTTCCTACTTCTCTTTGTCACACCCCATGTGGAAATGAGCCACTATAGAGGTGGAAAGCCAGAATATCTATGGGTAGCAGTACCCGTTGTTATCCTCTCTTTCACATCCCATATTATCGTCCCCAGCTTGAGAGGCTATCTCCATGGAGATCTGAAAAAGCTCAAGAGAGCACTCTTCTTTGGAAGTTTAATACCTCTTCTCTTCTATCTCGTCTGGGAATTTCTGATCATCGGAATGCTCCCCTTAGCCGGCCCTCATGGCTTACAGGCTATTGGCGCTGCAGCACATCCTGTTGCGGGGCTGATGGATGCACTTAACGCGATCGTAGGCGTACCCTGGATCGCTGGGGTTGTCGGTCTCTTCTCCTTCTTCGCTCTGCTGACATCTTTTTTTGGAGTCGTACTTAGCCTCTACGATTTTCTTGCAGATGGATTTCGCATTAAGAAGAACTTCAAAGGGAAGATCGTGCTCCTCTTTTTGATGTTCACCCCCCCTCTACTCTTTGCGCTCTTCTACTCCAAAGGTTTTGTCGCAGCGCTGGGATATGCCGGCGTTTTCGTCGCCATTCTCTATGGGATTTTACCCACTCTAATGGTATGGCATGGAAGATATATCGAAAAGAAAGAGAACGAGTTCCGCGTCTTCGGTGGGAAGCCTCTTCTCCTCCTAATATTTATCGGATCACTAGCCGTTATCTTCTTTCAAATTGCAGCAACGCAAGGGTGGCTCCCCACTCTGAGTAGGTGGAATTGATCTCTATGAAACCTCGAAGAATTAACAAAAACGCTCTGATCCTACTCTCCGTGATATTCATTCTCTTTTTTCTAACCTACTACTTCGCCTCACTGATAAGCTTAAAATAGGAGACTACTATGAAGAAAAAGAAGCGATGGGCTCAACTCCTGATCGGAGTGCCAGCAATTTTAGCTTCAGCACTGCCCATCATCACCTGTCCCATCTGTTGGCCTCTCTACTCGGCTTTTCTCTCAGCTCTTGGAGTGAGTTTCATTGGATATACCCCAGTCTTACTCCCTCTTATCTCCGCTCTCCTTCTCTTAGCTCTAATCGGCTACTTGATGAAGGCGCGAAAGACAAAAAATTATTGGCCTCTATCTATCGGCGCCGTGGCGGGTGTAGCCATCATTCTCGGGAAGTTTATACTCTTCTCGGAGTGGCTCTTGTGGATTGGAATTGGAGGGTTTGTCATCGCCTCTTTGCTGCACTATTTCTCCTCCTTTCGATCAAACAAAGAGGCGTGCAGCGGTTCACGGGGATGCAAATTATAGCTTAAAGCCATGAGGAAAGATCGGCCCCGTGGGACCGATTGCTAGCTTGCCACTAAAGAACGCTTCATAGACTTCAATGCCTTCTTTAGCGCTCTCAATCGAGTAGAAACAGTTGCTGATCCACTCCGATCCAGCGATCGTCCCCGCCTCCACATTGCACTCGAAGCGATGTGAAATTTTCTCCTTCCAGTAGTTAGGATCTCCAACAAGAAGTATTGGAGTGGGGGAGAGAAGACCGATTTTGCGGCGGATCTCCTCTAGAGCATATTCAAAATCAGTTCCAACGCCACCCACCAGGAAGATAGGCAGATCGAGGTGGAACTCAGCCTGACGCTCCACTAACCGGTCGAGACGGTAGGTCATTTTAGCGTCGACAAAGGGATTTTGGTCCTGTTCATTCGCCTCTTGGTCGCTATTTGTGCGAAAGTCGACAATATTGGCGCAGGAGAGAATATCCAGCTCCTTTGCGACTCGGTTCCCAACACTCATCACACCTGGACCGCCACCCGTGACAAGGGCGAGGGGAGTCTCAGGATTTAGAAGAGGATGCGTTGATCTCTGCTTTAACTTCAGTAGCCCCTCTAGGAGCTCTCGGATCAGAGGCTCAAAAGTTCCCTCAATGAGATTAGAGCCATAGATGCCTACCATCGTCGCCTTTCGAAAAGTCTCAACTTGAGACAAGGGGACAAACATCCCCGAATCTCTATCCGGTTTAGGTACATAGCGTAGAAGTTGCTTTGAGCGCTTATCGAGCCAGAAGATAGAGAGTCCAAACTTTGCAAGATCGATCAGAGTAGAGCGGTCTTCATGAGAAAAATATTCG
The DNA here is from genome assembly GCA_011065165.1 of Chlamydiota bacterium. GTDB lineage: Bacteria > Chlamydiota > Chlamydiia > Chlamydiales > Simkaniaceae > JAAKFF01. The sequence goes on along the minus strand of JAAKFF010000012.1, from coordinate 24,271 downwards.
CTGTGTGAGCGAGAGGGTTCAAGAAAATAGATCCCTTTTAAGCAGCCGTAGACCTGTTCACTGAGGAGCATCCGTTTCATAATGGGCGACGGAAAAAAGCGGGTAAGCAGAATCCCTTGGCTTGTGATGATCCCCTTTTCGATAGCTTCTAAATAGGGATAGGAGGGCTGGGCATGCATATACTTCTCCACCTTCTCGGCCTGCTCTATCGGGTGGAGAAATCCGGGGAGCTCCTGATAGGTCGATTCAGATTGAATCCAATCGGAGGCCTTAAGCTTGAGGAGCTGCTCCCCCTTCACTACAAAAGTTGCGCACTTATGATGGACGGGGGTGGGTGCGCTCTCCATAGCAGTAAAGAGCGCTTCGGGATCCTCAATAGAGGATTGAAGCTGGTCGCGGTCTGAGAAGAAGATATGCTCGCGGTAGGGATCGAGCGTGTAAAATTCTAAGGGGATCTTGCATAGCTCTTCACTGCTCTCCCCATAGAGCTCATAGATATCTCCCGACGCTTCGGTGTCAGGTTGTAATATGGAGGCCGTGGTGTGGGTTACACCATCTGGCAATAGCTCATCCACTACGCAACCAAAGACCGTTCGAATATGGAGGGGGAGAGTATTGACTAGAAGGAGTCCTCCTTTGACGGTCTTTCTCTCATCTTGCCACCGTTGAGTGAGGTGAATGAACTCCCGGACTTTGATTTCAGGATTTTTTAATGCCTGAACAAGTAGAGGAATCACCCCCCTAACGCTCTCATCATAGCTCTGTATCCCTTTTTTTATGGGGAGAAAGGCGACCATTCGGCCCTCGATTTTTTCCAAGGTCCAATTTGCCTTTCCCTCATGCTCACCCAGAGAGAGGAGGGGCTTTCCATCGCGATCAGTGCGATCAAACATTCTCGAGAGATAGATCGGGTCCCGTACGCGCCGAGAGGCGTCAGCAGCAAAGAGTTTTCCTATATAGCTATCCACTTCAAGATGGGAGAGGACGAGCTCGCCAATCTCATTGAGTGCCACCAGCTCAACTCTCACCTCAGCACACCGTCTCGCCTTAGAGAGTTCATACTCAATGCCCCTTCCATCTAGCCCCAACTGGGCGAGAGTACTCTTGATGTTGAAAAAGACCCGCTCCTCTTCAATCGAAAATCCTAGAAAAGAGGGGGAGATATTTTCAATTGTGACGTGCGCCTCATAGAGCTTCTCATCGATTTTTTTTAGCGATGAAATTTTGCCATCGGGAGTGATGAGATCGTGATGCAAAAACGAGAGTTTACTGCCCATATAACTCTCTATACCTTGAAATATTATTTTTGTGGGTATAGAATTGACTCGCTTATGACAAACGAGACGATTACACCCCGCAGCTTTGGAACACATGATGGCAGCTTTCATGCAGATGAGGTGACTGCGTGCGCCCTCCTTATTATCTTTGACCAGATCGATCTAGAGAACGTCGTGAGGACGCGGGATAGAGAGAAGTTAAATCGCTGTGAATATGTCTGCGACGTCGGGGGAGTCTACGACCCAAAGCAGAAGCGATTTGACCACCATCAACCCGACTACCAAGGTAGCTTTAGCAGTGCAGGGATGATCCTAAAGTATCTCAGAGATGAGAAGGTGGTTAGCGACAAGCTCTACCACTCCCTCAATCGCTCCCTTATCGCTGGGGTCGATGCGATCGACAATGGAAAGGCCACTCTCATGGTGGGCTACTGCTCTTTCTCTTCTATCATCGCCAACTTCGTTCCAGCACGCCACGATGCTGGCTCCCAAGCTCTTCAGGGAGCTTTTCTCCAAGCTCTAGACTTTTCCATCGGCCATCTCAACCGGTTAATTACCAGATTCCATTACATCCAAGAGTGCCACTCCACGATCAAAACCGAGATGGATAAAAATGAAAAGATACTATTCTTCGATAGGTCGATGCCCTGGATTGAGAGCTTCTTCGAACTCGGCGGCGCCTCGCACCCCGCCATATTTGTCGTGATGCCCATCGGAGAGCACTGGAAGCTGCGCGGTATTCCTCCAACCTATGAAAAACGGATGCAAGTGCGCGTCCCGCTGCCAGAGGAGTGGGCGGGGCTAAATGAGGAGCAGTTAAAGGAGAAGAGTCAAATCCCTGGCGCGATCTTCTGCCATAAAGGACTCTTCATCTCAGTCTGGGAGACAAAAGAAGATGCCCTAAAAGCACTCGATTATCTATTAAAGAAGAAGAAGAAGAGATGAGTACAATTTTTGGAAAGATAATAGAGGGAGAGATCCCCGCTGAAAAGGTCTATGAGAGCGATAGCTTACTTGTGATCAAGGACATCAATCCCCGAGCGCCCGTCCATCTCCTTCTCATCCCGAAAAAAGAGGCTAAAAGCCTACAAGAGCTTCCCAAAGAGGATCTCACCATCCTCATAGAAGTTGTCGAGGTTGCACAGAACCTCGCCAAAAAATTTGAGGTTGCAGACAATTACCGGTTACTGACAAATATTGGAAATAAGGCGGGGCAGTCGGTCTTTCACCTCCATTTTCATCTGATTGGTGGGAAGCCTCTTGGCCCTATGGCATAACTAATGAAGTACTCACTTATATTACTGCTACTCTTCGCCCCCCTCTTTAGTGGCGAAGAGGCGACGATCAAACGGGTGCACTCCCACCTGCTCATCAAAGATTATTCCTCAGCAGAGAGAGAGTGCAAAGAGGCGCTAGCCCTCTATCCCGAGTCGGATGCACTCAAAAAAGTCTACATTAAGGCCCTGGCGAAAGAGGGGAAAGATGAGGAAGCACTTAGCTATTGGAGAGAGTCTGGACTGGGCGATAGAGCAGAAGATCATGAGCTTATTGAGACCTTGGCATGGGGGATATTGACACGCTCAGAAAATTCTTCTCAATTCGTAGTGAGTATAGCCTCCCTCATGAGCGCTTTTTATACCGATGATGTGCGTGCCGTGAGGATGCTTCTCGACCAGCTGAGCTCCACCAATGCTATCATACGCGCAATGGCGGCGCAGCTCTCTCCCCACTACCGCGATGCCGATCTAATCGAAGAGCTCAAGCGACTACTCAAAGAAGAGAGGAGCTGGTTTGTCCGCCTAGAAGTTATCCAAGCCCTTGGGACGATGGAGGTGAAGGATATCAAGGAGACCCTCACAAAAATCATCTGCAGATCGCGCAGCACAGCAGAAGAAAAAGCCGCTGCCATCGCCTCCCTCGTCACAATCTATGAAGAGATCGATGACGAAGAGTTCTCTAGCCTCGCACTCTCAAAGCGTGCTGGACTGCGCCATCTCGCATGTCAAATCGTCTCCCACCTCGACCTGAAAGAGCAGAGATCAGCTATCGTTAAACTATTGAGTGATCCCACCTCCGATGTTCGGATTGCAGCGCTCAACACTCTCAATTTCCTAGGAATAAAAGATTTAGACCCAGCCTATCTAAGCAAAATAATCGATCTTACATCCGATGCCCATCCCCCCGTTGCACTTACAGCTTCCTGGATCGTGGCACGTCTTGCCCCCCAAACAGCGCTGCAAGTTTTAAGAAAGCACGTCTACTCCAGCGATGATCAGAGCCGCCGCCTCGCCGCATACATATTAGGACGCACGGGGAGTGTCGGCTATCAACTCACAAGAGAGGTGATGAGAGTCTCCCCCGATCCCTATGTGAAAGCCAACTTAGCCTTAGGGATGATTGGGCAGGGAGGAGATCTGACCTATGCAGGAGATGTGCTCTACACCTTCCTCATGCTTAGGCAGGGAAAAGTGATGTGGGATAGCTCTGCCAATTCACTCTTTCAAGTGCTCTCCCCCTCTCGCATCTGCCACATTCCAAACGTGCCCCAATACCCCACAATGGTCGACCAACTTACCCGCCTAGAAATCTTAGGAAGGCTCGCCATCCTAAGCCATCCCCTAGCTGAAGAGGCCATAAAAAGCTTCCTCACCCATCACGCTCTCGGCGTCACCTTCACCGCCTCCACGACCCTCCTTGAAGAAGGAGGAGAAGAGGCAATTGATATTCTGCGAGCCCTTCTCGAGGAAGAAGATCAAAACGTACGAATTCAAGCAGCCCTGGTTTTAGCCTTAGCAGGGGGCGAGACAGAAGCAGTTGAAGTCCTTCAAGATGCATATAGTAGAATGGATCGAGATATGAAAGTGAATATCCTAGGGGCACTCGGCCACATTGGAGATCCCGCCTCAATTCCCTTCCTACTCAATCTACTTGAAGAGCCCTATCAAATTTTAAAAGTGGTCGCGGCCTCCGCTCTAATACAGTGCGTCTACCACTGATGAACAGGGAAAAAATTGTGATTAAATTTATACAAGAGCAGCTCAAATTCCATAAGATCGAAGGGTGGCTCCTCTATGATCTGCATGGAGCAAATAGCTTAGCAGTCGACGTTCTTCAAATCCCCGAGGGGATCATGATGACCCGCCGCTGCTTCTACTGGATTCCCCAAGAGGGGCTCCCTATTAAAATTGTGCATAGAATCGAAGCGCACAATCTCGACCACCTCCCAGGAGAGAAGAGACTCTACCTAAGTTGGCGAGAGATGCACAAACAGCTCCATGAGCTCCTACGCGGTGTCAACCAAGTTGCGATGGAATACTCGCCCAACCACGCCATTCCTACCCTCTCCAAAGTCGATGGAGGACTCATCGATCTTATCCGCAGCACAGGAACCCAAGTCGTCAGCTCCGCCCCCTTCCTTCAACCACTCACCTGCGTCTGGACAGACGAGCAGTACTCCTTGCACAAAGAGGCCGCTAGCATCTTAGAAAAGAGTGTAGGGAAAGCTTGGACACTCATCGCCGACTCCCTAAACAGCGGTAAGAGCATCACTGAGTACGCTATCCAACAGTTCATACTCTCCGAATTTGAAAAGAGGGGATGTGTAACAGAAGGGCTTCCGATCTGCGCCATAAATGAAAATGCGGCCGATCCCCACTACAGCCCAACCAAAGAGAGAGCAGAGAATGTAAAAAAAGGGGATCTTATCCTCATCGATCTCTGGTGCAAAAGAGATCTGCCCCAAGCCGTCTTTGCCGATATCACACGAGTCGGCGTCGCTGCCTCCCAGCCAACTGCCAGGCAGCAAGAGATCTTCTCCATCGTCCATCGAGCCCAAAAAACCGGAACCGATCTAATCCGTGAACGCTATCAAAAAGGCCAGGAGATAAAGGGTGCAGAAGTCGACCATGCAGTGCGCCGCGTCATTGAAGATGCTGGGTACGGCTCCTACTTTACCCATCGAACAGGGCACAATATCCACAGAGACGTTCACGGGCCAGGCGCCAACCTTGATGGGTTGGAGACAGAAGATAACCGCCCCCTCATCCCAGGGACTTGCTTCTCCATCGAACCTGGAATCTACCTACCAGGAGAATTGGGCGTGCGCCTTGAATATGACGTCTACATCCATGCAGATGGAGAGATAGAAGTCACCCTCCCTCCACAAGATACCCTCGTCACACTTGGTTAAAAGAAGAGACCACACCTCATTTCATGTAGAGAGCGAGAACTCTCTTCTAATAGAATTTGAGAGCTGCCTGTTTCATATGTTTATATATGAGGGAGAGTTCAGTAAATTTGGTTTTTAAGGATTCAATTTCATCTAAGAATTTTGGGGGGCATTGTGAAATGACTTCTGGAGGCTCATCCTGATAGATAGAGATCAGAATCGCAGCGATCGCAGCTAAATTGTTGTCTTCTGATTGGGCAAGAATCTCCATTTTACCACCATCTAGGGTGATTTTGATAAATAGATCGCTCGAATCCATCTGCAGCCTGTACTTGTTGAGCCTATATATTTCTGTAAATGGAGAAAGCTCTTGGCTCATCGAAAACAGCATTTTCAAGAGCTCTTGTCGGGATAGAGATAAGAATTTCTCTTTCATTTTTTCTTGCTTACTGAGACATCTGCGGAAGGCATCCTCAAGCCTTGACTTCTTCTCAAACTTTAGCATAGCCGCCTGATAGGCGTTTTCGAGAAGATCCTTAGCTCTATACTTCTTTGGTTTATGGTGGTCTATAATTTCATAATGAGGCTTCTTGAGGCTGTGAACGATCTTTTTTTTGCACATATTCCTATCAGGTCCATGATAGGTGAGCACCACCAAGAGCCGTCCAATATCCGGGTTAAGAGATTTAGTAAGGAAGACTTGTCTAATCATACGCTCTAGCTTTTCATTTGTGTTGAGATACTCTAGTATTTTACCCCAATCTTTACTTGGTCGCTGAGCATAATCGGAAGTAGGTTGCTTCTTAAGTGGCTTAACCGTGAGAGCAGTGTAGCTTGCTTTGAAAAGGAGCTTCTGTAACATACGCGGTGATAGGGTCTCGTAGAAGGAATAAGAGTTCTTTGGGCCTCCATCTATTAATAAGGTATCTTTGGTTTCATTCCCGTTCGATGATTTTGATACTATCAATTTATCTATTAGTAACATGCAAATAAAATCTGTTTTTTCCCGATCACTGGCGTCTTCCCCTAACTTTGAGATTTCAGAGCGAACCATCTCTTTAAATTCCTTTTTGAAAGGAAGTACTTTCTCATACTTCGAAAATGGAGAATTAAGAGAACCATAATTTAATTTCCTCAGTCCTGACATAGAATTTTCTCCTTTAGAGGGTTATTAGCACTAATTTAATAACTCTTATAACACTAAGGTAGAGATTCTTTCAATGAATATTTTTATTTTGAATTTAAGAGAAGAGCAGAGCGTTGCATGTGGAGATATAGGCTGCGGAGGCCATTTGAACGGCCTGGAGAGAGGGCGTTTAAGATCCCTATTTCTTTTAAGAAATGGGGGGGGCATTGAAAAATGGCTTCGGGTGGCTCATTCTGATAGACGGAGATCAGAAGCGCAGCGAGCCCAGCAGAGATGAGGGCATCTGAGGAAGTGATAATCTCCATTTTACCACCATTTAGGGTCATTTTGAGATATAAAATGCTCTGACACCCCTTCACCCTATTCTCCTCGATCTCATCCTCTTTTGGAAAGGGAGGAAGCGCTCGACCCAACGAAATTATTTTTTCATAGAGCTTTTCTTGAGAGTTGAGAGATAAAAATTGTTCTTTGAGTTTGTCTTGCTTGGTGAGGCAGCTGCTAAATTCCATGGTTTAAGATTTTATCTAAGTGGGGTTTTGCTGTCTCCATAAAGATCTAAGTGACCTTATCCATCTGAATAAGAGGTGTTTCAACAATTTGTTTGGGTATTAATAAAGCATTCTATAGAATGGATACATTGACATTTTGTTGACAATCACTATTTTAATGAACGAACCATTGATCTATTAAGAGAGTATATGCCCAAAGAAGATACGATAAAACTCGAGGGAAACGTTGAAGAACTTCTCCCTAATATGACCTTTAGAGTCGCCCTAGAAAACGGAATGACCGTCCACGCCCACCTCTGTGGCAAGATGCGAATGCGTAATATCCGCGTCTTTGTGGGGGATACCGTAAAAGTTGAAATTTCTCCTTACGATCTGTCCAAAGCGCGCATCATCTATCGCCAAAGATAACGCTTTTTCAAAAAAAATGAACTCTTCATAAAATTGATGTTGCCTTTTTTTGAGTTGACGGTTAAGCTTTATTGCATTCGGTAGAAAACCGTGAGTGTTAACGCTGTGCCAACTCTCATTAAGTTTTGATTAGGGAGAGTTGATAGGGCGTAAACCCTTAAGATAAAGATGCCCAGATAGCTCAGAGGTAGAGCACTTGCATGGTAAGCAAGCGGTCGTAGGTTCAATTCCTATTCTGGGCAAAAAGCATCAAACTACAAACGCACTGAGCCTAATCGGAGGATAACTACAATGGCCAAGGAAGCTTTTAAAAGAACCAAACCCCACGTTAACATTGGGACAATTGGTCATGTCGATCACGGGAAGACAACACTAACGGCAGCGATTACAAACTATCTTGCAAAGAAGGGTGGCGCAAAATTTCGCGACTACGCTTCGATTGACAATAGTCCAGAGGAAAAAGCTCGTGGAATTACGATCAACTCAAGCCACGTAGAATATGAGACAGAGAAGCGTCACTATGCACACGTTGACTGTCCCGGACACGCTGACTATGTAAAGAATATGGTGACTGGTGCTGCACAGATGGATGGAGCTATCCTTGTTGTTGGAGCCACCGACGGACCTATGCCTCAAACGAAAGAGCACGTCCTCCTTGCAAAGCAAGTAGGGGTCCCTTCAATAGTTGTCTTCCTAAACAAGATGGATCAGATCGGTCAGGGCGACGAAGAACTCGTTGAGCTTGTTGAGATGGAAATCGGTGAGATGTTAGAGGCTCAAGGGTATAAAGACTGTCCTATCATCCGTGGATCGGCACTAAAATCACTAGAAGGTGATCCTGAGTGGGAAAAAGGTATCGAGGAGCTGATGACCGCTGTCGATGAGAAGATTCCAACGCCAGTGCGTGAAATCGAAAAGCCCTTCCTTATGCCCGTTGAGGATGTCTTCTCAATTTCTGGACGCGGAACTGTTGCGACAGGGCGCGTTGAGAAAGGGATTGTCAAGATTAACGATAAGATTGAAATTGTCGGTCTACGTGAGACCCGCGAAAGTGTTGCTACCGGCCTAGAGATGTTCAATAAGCTTCTTGACGAAGCGCGTGCTGGTGAGAACGTTGGAGTACTGCTCCGTGGTGTTGATAAAAACGATATCGAGCGCGGAATGGTGCTGTCAGCTCCAGGAACTTGTACTCCTCACACTAAGTTTAAGGGTACTGTATACATTCTCAAAAAAGAAGAGGGTGGTCGACATAAACCATTCTTTACCGGATACCGTCCTCAATTTTACTTCAGAACGACTGATGTAACTGGAACTGTAACGCTTCCCGAAGGAACTGAGATGGTCATGCCAGGCGACAATATTGAGCTTTCAGGAGAGCTTCTTAGCCCTGTCGCTATGGAAGAGGGAATGCGCTTCGCCATCCGTGAAGGAGGACGAACCATCGGCGCCGGTACGGTGACTAAGATTATCGAGTAGGCAAGTTTCGATTTTTGGCAGAAGAGGCCTTTTGTTGTAAGGGCCTCTCTTTTGTAGCTCAGTAGAGCAAACTATGGGTGTGTAGCTTAGTTGGTAGAGCAGCGATCTCCAAAGTCGCAGGTCGGGGGTTCGAATCCCTCCGCACTCGGTTAACCTGTATCTCTTGTTAGCTCTTTTGAAAAGCTATGCAGGTTAGACTACTAAGTAATGGATTCAATGGGAAAAAAGAGAAAACCAACTATGACGGTCTCTCAAAAAGTTACAGATTTACGCGTCGCCAAGAGAAAGAGAGCGATGAGGTTAGGGTTCTTTCGTGAGATGAAAGAAGAGATGAAAATGGTGTCTTGGACGACAAGAGAAGAGTTGCGTCTCTGCGGAAAAATTGTAATTGGAGCTATTTTTGCTCTGGGCCTTGGAATCTATCTCGTAGATCTCACTCTTCGACTTTTTCTGAGTGGAACAGGAAACCTTGTTCGGTTAATAGGAGCGTAGGAATTTATGGAAGGTCAGCATTGGTATGTCATTCAGGTTATGTCCGGCCAAGAGAAGAAGGTGAAACGAAACATTGAAGAGAACCGTGAAGCCGCTGGGATGAGCGAACTCGTTGAAGAGGTACTGGTTCCTACTGAAAATGTCTCCGAAGTGAAGCAAGGGCAGCAAAAAATTAATGAAAAGCGTCTCTGGCCTGGATACGCCCTGGTCAGAATGGTGTTAACAGATGACTCCTGGCAATATATCAAACAATCAAACGGTGTTATTGATTTTATGGGAAAGGGAAACCCCGTCCCACTCCCCGAGAAAGAGGCAGAGGCGATACTCCTAGATATCCAACTACGAAAGGGTGAAGTTGTTCATAAACACAGACTTCAAGTGGGCAACAACGTTAAGATTACTGATGGTGTTTTTGTCAATTTCATGGGTACCGTTTTAGAAGTAGCACATGAGAAAGGAAGGGTCAGTGTTATGGTCTCGATCTTTGGACGAGATACACGTGTTGATGATCTAGAGTTTTGGCAAGTAGAAGAAGTTCCAATGGATGCTGAGGTATAATTAGGTAAAAGATGGCAAAGAAATTAGTTAAAAAAATCAAACTCCAAATTCCAGCAGGAAAAGCCAACCCCGCACCGCCGATAGGCCCTGCTCTTGGTGCTGCAGGCCTGAATATCATGGCCTTCTGCAAGGAGTTCAACTCTAAAACTCAAGACAAATTAGGTGATATCCTCCCTGTTGAAATAGCGGTTTTTTCTGATAAAAGTTTTACCTTTATCACAAAAGAACCCCCTATGGCCCGACTCATACTAAAGGAGTTAGGGATTGAAAAAGGATCAGGAGTTCCAAACCGTGATAAGGTTGGAAAACTCACCAAGACCCAAGTTGAGAAAATCGCTGAGAAAAAGTATCCCGATCTAAGAGTCCGTTCGATGGAAGCTGCAATGCAGGTCGTTCAAGGAACTGCAAGATCAATGGGCGTAGATATTATTGAAGGCTAAGGTAAAATGACAAATAGAAGCAAACGCTATAAAGAGATCCTCAAACTTTTTGATAATGAAAAAAGTTATAGCCTAACTGAGGCTATAGAGATTCTGAAAAAATCTCCCCCTGTTAAGTTTGATGAATCTATCGAAGTAGCACTTCGTCTTGGTGTGGATCCTAAAAAATCCGATCAACAGGTAAGAAGCACTGTTTTTCTTCCCCATGGAACTGGAAAGACCCTCCGCGTTATCGTTCTTGCAAAAGGGGAGAAGGCTACGGAAGCTAAAGATGCTGGAGCAGACGCTGTAGGAGATAAGGAACTCATCGATAAGATCAAAGGCGGTTGGACAGATTTTGATGTTCTCGTTGCCACTCCAGATATGATGCGTGATGTGGGTAAGCTTGGTAAGATCTTAGGCCCTCGAGGACTGATGCCCACACCTAAGGCTGGGACAGTTACAAAAGATGTGAAGCGTGCCGTCGAGGACCTCAAAAAGGGGAAAATCGAGTTTAAAGTCGATAAGAACAGTGTTATTAACAACTATGTCGGCAAAGTTTCTTTCACGAAAGAGCAGCTGTTAGAGAACATCACCTCTCTTCTAAATGCTGTCACGACTGTGAAGCCAGCCTCGTCCAAAGGCCAATTCCTCCGCTCTCTATTTGTCTCTTCTTCGATGGGAGCAGGAATAAAAATCGACATTAATTCAATTCTTCTTAGTTAGGTAAGTAAAATATGAGACGTGAAAAACAGTTCCTATTAGATGAGATTAAAGAGCAACTTGAGGGGTCATCTACCTTTCTCCTTACCAGATATCAAGGTATGGACCCTAACCTAACTTACAATTTTCGTCTCTCTATCTCTGAGACAGGTGGATTTTATAAGGTCGTAAAAAAACGCGTCTTTTTGAAAGCTGCCGATGAGATTGGACTCGCCGTGGATAGAGAGAACTTAGATGGCCATATTGGAATCATCTATGCAGGCGAAGATACTGTAGCGACGACGAAAGTCATTTATAAATTTACCAGTGACAATACAGGTTTGATGGAAGTTATCGGAGGGCTTTTCGAAGGAAAACAGTGCTCTCCTCAAGATTTTAAAGAGATCTCGAAACTCCCAAGCCAAGAGCAGATGCGTGCCGAGTTCCTCGGTATCCTTCAAGCTCCAATGTCAGCAATTGTGGGTACGATGGAAGCGCTCCTAGGGGGCACTACTAGCTGTATCGATCAGAAGGCGCAGAAAGAATCATAAAAAAAACAAGGCACAACAAGGAAAATAAACGTGGCACAACAAGAAGCAAATATTGATCAACTCGTAGATACGTTAAGTCATCTTACCGTTTTGGATCTCTCTAAGCTAAAGACCGCTCTAGAGGACAAATGGGATGTGAAGGCAGCAGCTGGAGGACCTATGATGATGGCAGCTCCAGCAGCAGGGGAAGCCGCCCCAGCAGCTGAAGAGTCAACCGATTTCAAAGTGACTCTTGATGAGATCACTCCAGATAAGAAAATTGCTGCGATTAAGGTAATCAGAGAGGTCACAGGACTAGGCCTTAAAGAAGCAAAAGAACTTGTTGAAGGAGCCCCTAAAGTGGTCAAGGAGAGTGCTCCTAAAGCTGAAGCGGAAGAAATTAAGAAAAAACTTTCTGATGCCGGAGCAAAGGCAACTTTAACAGGTCTCTAAAAATAAGTAGAGAGTGCTCAGGGAGAAGTCATGCAGAAACCTCGAGGATAGAGATTTCTGCATAGCTGCATTTAAGAACGTGTCAGAGTGCGCGTTCTATTAACGTATCAAAAACTTTTGTACCTTAGGGAGGCATTTACATGCTAAAAAGACCGCCAGAAAGGGTGAGTTTTCATAGCCGCGAAGAGATCATCGATCTTCCAAACCTAATTGAAATACAGATAAAATCATACCGTCAGTTTTTTCAGAAAGACAAGCTACCTCACGAACGTGAAAATCTTGGGTTAGAAGAGGTCTTTAGAGAAATATTCCCCATTAAATCGTATGATGAGAAGACGGTTCTTGAATATCTCTCCTACAATTTAGGTGTACCAAAATACTCTCCTGAAGATTGTATTAAACGCGGAATCTCATACAATGTAACCCTTAAGGTCAAGTTTCGTCTGACTGACGAGACAGGGATCAAAGTAGAAGAGGTCTACATGGGGACGATCCCTGTGATGACAGAGGAAGGCACCTTCATCATCAACGGTGCAGAGCGCGTCATCGTCTCTCAGCTTCATCGCTCTCCTGGTGTCTCCTTTGAGCAGAATAAACACTCAAAAGGGACAGTTCTCTACTCCTTTAGAATCATCCCCTATCGTGGAAGCTGGCTCGAGGCCTCATTTGACATCAACGATCTGATCTATATCTATGTGGACCGAAAAAAACGCCGTCGCAAAGTCTTAGCGACATCCTTTATTCGAACCCTAGGGTACTCATCAGACGCCGATATCATCGATGAGTTCTTCAACACTCACCGCGTTAAGATTAAGTCGGATAAGGACTTCCCTAAACTCTTCGGAAAGATCTTAGCTGAAGATATAATAGATGAAAATACAGGGGTAGTATTCGGAAAAGCTTCTGAAAAGCTAACAACTGCGATGCTCAAACGGATGTTTGATGCTGGTATCAATGCAGTGCGGATAGCAGAAGATGCAGATGAGACTAGCCCGATCATCAAAATGCTTGCCAAAGACCCTACCGATTCTTACGAGTCGGCTCTTAAGGACTTCTACCGCAAAATTCGTCCAGGCGAGCCCGCAACCCTCTCAAATGCACGCTCTACGATCATGCGCCTCTTTTTCGATCCAAAGCGCTATAACTTAGGACGCGTTGGACGCTATAAGTTGAACCGCAAATTGGGACGAGAGACCAGCGATGAGGATCTCGAGATTGTCACCTTGAAGAAAGAGGACATCGTCGACGCTATCAAGTATCTTATCCGTCTAAAACGAGGCGACGAAGATGCCCACATCGATGATATCGACCACTTAGGCAATCGACGTGTCCGTTCAGTCGGTGAACTGATTCAGAATCAGTGCCGCATCGGATTGGCCCGTATGGAGAAGATAATTAAAGAGCGAATGAATCTCTTTGACTTCTCTTCCGATACACTCACCCCTGGAAAGCTTGTCTCCGCAAAAGGGCTCGCTGGAGTCTTAAAAGACTTCTTTGGACGCTCACAACTCTCTCAATTCATGGATCAAACCAACCCTGTTGCAGAGCTGACGCACAAGCGCCGCCTCTCATCCCTGGGACCTGGCGGCCTAAACAGAGAGCGTGCTGGCTTTGAAGTGCGCGATGTCCACTCCAGCCACTACGGACGTGTCTGTCCTATCGAGACGCCTGAAGGACCGAACATCGGTCTGATCACCTCTCTATCCTCCTTTGCGAAGATCAACGAATTCGGTTTTATCGAAACTCCCTACCGGATCGTGAAGGACGGTGTTGTCACCGAAGTGATCGAGTATATGACAGCCGACTTAGAAGAGAAGTGCGTGATTGCACAGGCCTCTGCCAACTTAGATGAACACCACATGTTCGTTGATCCTATTGTCTGGGCTCGCTATAGAGCTGAGCCGCTCAAAATTGAGTCGGAAAAGGTCACTCATATGGACGTCTCCTCTAAGCAACTTGTCTCTGTTGTAACGGCTCTGATTCCCTTCCTGGAACATGATGACGCGAACAGAGCCCTGATGGGATCGAATATGCAACGCCAAGCCGTCCCTCTTCTTAAGACCGACGCCCCTATTGTCGGAACGGGAATGGAGAGACGTATCGCCCGTGACTCGGGCGCTGTGGTTGTCGCTGAAGAGGATGGAGTTGTCGAATATGTCGATGGCTTCCAAATCATCGTCGAGTCAAAAGCCAACCGCATGAGCAAAAAGACCTACCATCTGAAGAAGTTCATGCGCTCAAATGCAGGGACTTCCACCAACCAAACCCCGCTCTGCAACGTCGGAGACGAGGTGAGAGCTGGAGATGTGATCGCTGATGGTCCCGCGACCGATAAAGGGGAAGTTGCCCTTGGGAAAAACGTTCTTGTCGCCTTCATGCCCTGGTGTGGATACAACTTCGAAGATGCGATTATCATGTCTGAAAAACTCATCAGGGAAGACGCTTACACGTCAGTCTATCTTGAAGAGTTTGAACTGACGGCTCGTGATACCAAACTTGGAAAAGAAGAGATCACCCGCGATATTCCCAATGTTGCTGAAGAAGCTCTGAACGATCTCGGTGAAGATGGCATCATCCGCGTCGGTGCTGAAGTCAAGCCTGGTGACATTCTTGTTGGAAAGATCACTCCAAAAACAGAGACTGAGCTCTCTCCTGAGGAGCGCCTATTAAGAGCGATCTTTGGAGAAAAAGCCGCCGATGTTAAAGACGCCTCACTTACTGCGCCTCCTGGAACAGAAGGGGTGGTGATGGATGTAAAAGTCTTTAGTCGCCGCGATCGTCTTTCTAAAACTGATGATGAGCTGGTGGTAGAAGCGGTACGCATCAAGGATGTTCACCGCGAGTTTAAAGAGAAAGAGGCCGATCTCATGATCCAATTCCATGAAAAGCTTGGAGCGCTTCTCCTTGATGAAGAAGCTCCCGAGTCTATCATGCACCGCATCACTGGCGATGTTCTCATCAACAAAGGAGAGAAGATCAATCAAGAGATGTTAGAGATCTTGGAGGCGGAAAACCCAGACCATCTCATCTTGCCACAAAATGATATCTATGAAGCCCTAAAAGCGATCTTGCGCGAACATGAGACCTTTGTAGAAGAGCTCTACATGGAGCACAAGTCCGAAGTGGAATATATGCGCAAAGGTGATATCGAACTCGATCCTGGCGTCATCCGTCAAGTGAAGGTCTATGTTGCGACAAAGCGTAAGCTTCAAGTGGGTGATAAAATGGCAGGACGCCACGGAAACAAGGGTGTTGTATCCAATATTGTTCAAGAAGCTGATATGCCCTATCTCGCCGATGGTCAGACCGTCGAAATCATCCTCAACCCTCTGGGGGTGCCCTCTCGGATGAACATGGGACAGCTGCTCGAGACCCATCTTGGTCTTGTTGCCAGAAAATCGGGCATCTATGTGAAAAGTCCAGTTTTCGAAGGCTTTCCTGAAGAGCGCATCTGGGAGATGATGGCTGAGCATGGCTTCTCAGAGACTGGAAAAAGTTATCTCTATGATGGCCGCACGGGCGAACGTTTTGACAATCCTGTTGTCGTTGGCTACATCTACATGCTAAAGCTCTCTCACCTTGTAGCTGATAAAATTCACGCTCGAGCGATTGGCCCCTACTCTCTAGTTACCCAACAGCCACTGGGTGGTAAAGCACAGAGAGGTGGACAGCGTTTTGGAGAGATGGAGGTGTGGGCACTCGAAGCCTATGGAGCAGCGCACCTGCTTCAAGAGATGCTGACAGTGAAGTCAGATGATGTCGCAGGCCGTACTAGAATTTACGAATCCATTGTTAAAGGGGACAATACGCTTAAAGCTGGTACCCCAGAATCATTCAATGTCCTCGTAAAAGAGATGCAGGGTTTATGCCTCAATGTCCGCGCAGAATGCGCCACTGAAGAGTAAAAAATTTTTAAGGAGCTCCTTGGAGAAATTTCATGCACAGAGATGATTTTCATAAATCTCAATTTGATAAACTAACGATCAAAATCGCCTCAGATGACGTCATTCGCAACGAATGGTCCAGAGGTGAGATCAAAAAGCCTGAAACGATTAACTATCGTACATTCAAACCTGAGAAGGGCGGGCTATTTTGTGAAAAGATCTTCGGTCCAACACGCGATTGGGAATGTGCTTGCGGAAAGTACAAGAAAATCAAGCACAAAGGGATTATCTGCGACCGCTGCGGCGTCGAGGTGATTCTCTCTAAAGTGCGCCGCGAGAGAATGGCCCACATAGCACTTGCCGTTCCAGTGGTTCATATATGGTTTTTCAAAACCCAACCCTCGCGTATCGGAAACATACTCGGAATGTCCGTTGCCGATCTCGAACGGATCATCTATTACGAAGAGTATGTCGTCACCGATCCAGGTAGTACGACTCTCGATCGCAAACAGCTTCTCACCGACCACGAATACCGTGAAGCCCAAGAAAAATGGGGTCCCGACGCTTTCAAAGCAAATATGGGTGGAGAGGCGATTCGCACACTTCTCGAGAAAGAAGATCTAGTCAATGTGATTGCAGAGCTCAAAGAGAAATTGCGTAAAACCCGCTCCATGCAAGCGCGTATGAAACTTGCCAAGCGCCTCAAGATCATTGAGGGTTTCTCCAACTCTCCGAACAAGCCTGACTGGATGGTCACAGCAGACATCCCCGTGATCCCCCCAGATCTACGCCCCCTAGTGCCACTAGATGGTGGACGCTTTGCAACTTCAGACCTAAACGATCTCTATAGACGTGTGATCAACCGAAATAACCGCTTGAAGTCGATCTTAAAACTTAAAACGCCCGATGTCATCATCCGTAACGAGAAGCGCATGCTTCAAGAAGCTGTCGATGCCCTCTTCGATAACGGGCGCCATGGACATCCTGTAATGGGAGCGGGAAACCGCCCCCTAAAAGCACTCTCTGAAATGCTTAAAGGAAAACAGGGGCGTTTCCGTCAAAACCTTCTTGGTAAGCGTGTTGACTACTCTGGACGTTCCGTTATTATCGTCGGTCCCGAACTTAAATTAAACCAGTGTGGTCTACCAAAAGAGATGGCTCTCGAACTCTTTGAACCATTCATTGTGAAACGGCTAAAGGCGCGTGGACTCGTCTACACCATCCGTTCAGCAAAGAAGATGATTCAGCGCGGAGATCCCGAAGTGTGGGATGTTCTCGAAGAGATCATTAAAGGACACCCCGTTCTACTAAACCGAGCACCGACCCTCCACCGCTTAGGTATCCAAGCCTTCGAACCCATTCTAATTGAAGGGAAAGCGATTCGGATTCATCCTCTCGTGTGTACAGCATTTAACGCCGACTTCGATGGTGACCAGATGGCCGTCCATGTACCTCTCTCAGTTGAAGCACAGCTAGAAGCTAAGCTCCTGATGATGGCGCCAGATAACATCTTCCTGCCCTCCTCTGGAAAGCCTGCAGCTGTCCCCTCTCAGGATATGATTTTGGGTCTCTACTACCTCATGCACGACCCCATCTACTTCCCTGATGAACATGGCAAGCAGATTAAAGTCTTTGGGTCGTCAGAAGAGGTGCTTCACGCCCTTTTCGGCGCTGGGAGTTACAACTGGTACGATCGCTCCTTAGAAGAGGGCCGTATCGACGACTTCGGACGAGGCTTGCATATCCATGAAAAGATCAAAGTTCGCCTAGAAGTCGGAGGCGAGAAACAGCCCTCATCGGGGATTATCGAGACTACACCTGGCCGTGTCCTCTTCAATACCATCGTTCCCAAAGAGCTAGGATTCCAAAACTACTCTCTTCGCAAGAAGAAGATGAGCGAGCTCGTTCTGGCTACTTACAAAAAAGTAGGTTTAGAAGCGTGTGTCCATTTCTTAGATGACCTCAAAAGTCTAGGGTTTGCAAATGCCACAAAAGCCTCTCTTTCCATGGGTATCACTGACGTATACATTCCTGAGAACAAGCAGAAGATTTTGGATGAGACCCAAAAGAAAGTCGCTATTGTAATAAAACAGTATGAAGAGGGCGTCATCACAGAAGGGGAGCGCCACTCAAAGATCATTAGTATCTGGACAGATGTCTCCGAGATTCTTGCTGACCACCTTTTCGAGATTATCTCCAAGCCCCAAGGAACCATGCTCAACCCACTCTATCTCATGATGGATTCAGGAGCAAGGGGTAACAAATCTCAGGTTAAGCAGTTAGGTGCTATGCGAGGATTGATGGCGAAGCCCTCAGGGGAGATTATCGAATCACCGATTACCGCGAATTTCCGTGAAGGTCTCTCCGTACTCGAATTCTTCATCTCCTCACACGGTGCGCGAAAAGGTCTTGCCGATACCGCTCTAAAGACCGCCGACTCTGGATATCTTACAAGGCGTCTCGTCGACGTAGCACAGGATGTTCTTGTCACTGAGCCCGATTGCGGCACCTTAAATGGGATCGAAGTTGCCCCCATCAAACAGGGCCAAGAAGAGCTGCTTCCCCTTAGAGACCGTATCTTCGGACGCACAGTGTGTGATGACATCTATATGCCTGGCGATCAAACGAAGCTTCTTGCCAAGGCGGGTGATACCCTCATAGTGAAGCAATCTGAAGAGATCGATGATGCAGGAATTGAAAGTGTCAGGATCCGCTCCACGCTCACCTGTGAATCTAGGCGCGGTGTTTGCGCTCTCTGTTACGGCCTCAACCTTGCCAACGGACGCTCCGTTGCTAAAGGAGAAGCTGTTGGAATCATCGCCGCTCAGTCGATTGGAGAACCCGGAACGCAGCTCACTATGCGTACCTTCCACTTAGGTGGTATCGCTGCAGCACACGCCACCCCTGACCTCATTACTGAAAAAGTAGGGATTCTTGTCTACTCAGATGTCCGCACTGTTCGCAACAAAGAGGGTAGGTGGCTTGCTCTAAATAAGAACGGATTCGTACATATCGTATCCGATGAGGGACGCACACTCGAAGAGTACAAGAAACTTCTTAGTACAAAATCCATTGAGCCCCTTCAGTCGTTCACCATCGAACTGGGAACACAAATCTACCTTGAAGATGGGATAAAAGTGAAACGCGGCGACCGTGTTGGACACTGGGAACAGCACAATATCCCTATCATCTGTGAAAAGCCAGGATATGCCAAATATGAAGACCTCATAGAAGGGATCTCTACCATCCGTAACGTTAATAGACGGACGGGTCAAACCGAACTTGTAGTACGTCAACACCGCGGAGAACTGCACCCGCAAGTGATGATCTACGCCGACAAGGAGTACGAAGAACTCATCGGTACCTATATGATCCCTTCCGGTGCGATCATCTCCGTTAAAGAAGGTGACATGGTGGAAGCTGGGGATCTCCTCGCACGACTACCTCGTGGCGCCATCAAAACCAAAGATATCACTGGGGGTCTTCCCCGCGTAGCCGAGCTCTTCGAAGCGCGTCGCCCTCGCGATGCTGCTATTATCGCCAGGATCGATGGCTTTGTCGACTTCAAAGGCGTTCAGAAGAGTAAAAGAATCGTCGTTGTACGTGATGAAGTTACAGGTATGGAAGAGGAGCACCTCATTCCTCTTACCAAACACTTGATCGTCCAAAAAGGTGATAGTGTCGTTAAAGGACAGCAGTTGACTGATGGTCTCGTCGTTCCGCAAGAGATCCTTGAAATTTCCGGTGTCCGAGAGCTCCAAAAATACGTTGTGAATCAAGTCCAAGAGGTCTACCGCTTGCAAGGGGTAGACATCAATGACAAGCACATCGAGATTATCGTCCGTCAGATGCTGCAGAAAGTACGCATTACCGACCCCGGTGACACCACCTTCCTCTATGGAGAAAATATCGATAAGAAGGTCTTCCATGAACAGAATACAAAAGTGATCGAAGAGGGTGGTAAACCTGCGCAAGCAGCCCCCATTCTACTCGGTATCACCAAAGCATCCCTCGGAACCGAATCCTTCGTCTCTGCCGCCTCATTCCAAGAGACCACACGCGTTCTGACCGATGCCGCCTGCGAAGGGAAGACAGACTATCTTCTCGATTTCAAAGCTAACCTCATCATGGGACATATGATCCCAGGAGGAACCGGCTTCTCCGACTACGAGAAACGCATGAAAAAACTTGTAGATACCGGAGAAGAGGACATTCTCGACTTCGCCTTCTCAAATCATTAGGACGTAATAAAGTGTTATACTTGATTCCGAAGCGCAAGATAACTCAAGTCATCTGTATTTTTTTGATTTTGGCACTGCCTTTATCTATTTTTTCACGCAAGATTAAACGGATCGTGGTGCGAAATAAGATTAAGGAGATCTCCAATGTCACAGTCGATGGACAGGATGGCTATATCGATGTCGAAAAGCATTTAGAACTCAGGTATGAACTAAAAGGTCCCAAACGTGATAAAGGAGTGAGGAAACATTTGCGTTTGGCGGAATTGCATCTACTTCATCCGCCGCTGAATGCATCGTTCCACCGGATTATTGAAAATCCTGCCCATTGGATGGTGGAAGAGATCGATAAGCAACTGGCTCACTTTCGTGCCAATCCACCAGCTCCTGTCGATCAGATGATCGAGGGGCTTAAAAAGCTTTCTGACTGGAAAGAGCAGTTGTTGTTGGCCAAATACAAGATCAAAGACGGCCATCTCTATGTTAAAGATTATTCGATGAATCACAACACGCTTCAATACATGAATGCAGCGCTCGTGCGACTACTTAAATCAGTGGAGATGCCCGATCTGGAATTTGTGATCTCTTTTCATGATAGCCTCAATTGGAAGAACCTCATAGCCCCCATCTTTGTCCATTGCAAACAGGAAGGAAACCCTTATATTATCGTGATGCCCGATCATGAGATTCTCACTGGATATGAGACGTTAGATAGTAAAATCGACAAAGCTATACTGAGTTCACCCTGGGAAGAAAAAAAGGATATTGCCTTCTGGCGGGGTTCTACTACCGGAGGTGGTTACAATCACTCAAATTGGCGCACTTTCCCTCGTTCTAAACTGGTCTATATGGCGCGCGCGAGCGCTCTCATTGATGCCAAGTTCTCGCTCTATGTCCAAGGGGCGGAAACCAATGAAGAGCTGCTGGCTGAAACTGACCTTAGGGGAGAGTTCATCATGCCCGAAGAGAGCCTGGTCTATCGCTACTTGATCGATGTGGATGGCAATGCCTCCACCTATTCCCGTTATTATTGGATATTGCGTTCTAATTGTGTTCCTCTCAAGCAGACGACCCCTTTTCAGATGTGGTTCTATCCGGCACTTAAGCCTTTTGTTCATTTCATTCCTTATGCCGATGATCTATCCGACCTACAGAAGTCGATTGCTTGGGCCAAAACGCATCCAGAGCAGTCGCGAGAAATCGCTGATACCAGCCGCCAGTTTATCCTCAATCAACTCACCACCGAACACGCCTATGCTTATCTCTATCTTCTTCTCACTGAGTATGCTAAACTTTATCCCTCTTTACAATAAAAAACGAGAGATCTATCCTTTACCCGAACAATGGTCATAAGGATGAAGTGGATTGCGTTTTTTCTTCTTTTTTGTACGACGGTTTTTTCTTGGGATTTTCAAGATAAGATCGTTGAAGGGTATGTTTTCGAATGGGATCGAGAGGAGGATTTTCAGGAAGCTGCAGAGCTCTTTGTCGATAGTTTTTTGTTTGCCTATCAAGATTACACTCCACAGCAGCTAGGTGTAAAAGATATCGAGATTTTTTTGAGTGATGTCATTGCGGATGAACTTTCATTGAAAGAAGAGGATCCCGACGCTATCCATTGGTTGATCGCGAAGCAAAAAGGAGAAGTAGTGGGTCTGCTCATTCTAGAGCTTACTAAGTATCCAGAAGTCTATGGTAGACAGTTAGCAATCACTCCCTCTCATATGCGGAGAGGAGTGGGAACGGAGTTCGTGAATATACTTTTGGAAAACCTTCCGGAGACCAGCCGTCTCGTGGCCATTACACGTGTGGTGAATCAGACGAGTTCTCACTTCATTGAATCTTTAGGTTTTACACGTGTGGATTATATGCATGAGGGGTACGACCTAAATAAGTATGTTGGGTTTGAGTACATCCCTTAACCTGCATTTTATGAAAAATGCAGACTAGATCAATGCAGCAATTTCCTTTTCAAGTTTGACGGTGTCTTTAGCAAAGGTGCGGATCCCTTCGGCGAGCTTTTCAGTCGCCATGGCGTTCTCATTCAACTGCCAGCGGAAAGCTCTCTCATCGATTGAGATCTTTTCGATATCCATTGAACTAGCTTTGTCTGCGGAGAGTTTCTTTGGAACGGCGCCTTCAGCTTCGGAGAGCTCTTTTAGGAGCTTCGGAGAGATGGTGAGGAGGTCTGAGCCAGCAAGCTCTAGAACTTCCTCGATATTACGGAAGCTCGCACCCATGATTTGAGTTTTATGTCCAAACTTCTTGTAGTAGTTAAAGATTTGGGTGACAGAGACAACACCAGGATCTTCATCTGGGGGATAGGACTCCTTTCCCTCTGCCTTTTTATACCAATCTAGAATGCGGCCAACGAAGGGGGAGATGAGCGTTGCTCCTGCTTCAGCGCAAGCTATGGCTTGGGAGAGACTGAACATGAGCGTCATATTGCAGTGGACACCTTCCTCTTCGAGCACTTTGGCAGCAAGGACCCCTTCCCAAGTAGAAGCGAGTTTAATAAGGATGCGCTCTTTCTCTATTCCAGCCTCTTTGTAGAGAGCGATATACTGGTGGGCTTTGGCGATACTCCCTTCGACATCAAAAGAGAGGCGTGCATCCACCTCTGTGGAGACTCGTCCGGGAATAACTTTTAAGATCTCCGCTCCAAAGTTGACAAAGAGCTTAGTGATGATCAGGTCAAGAGGCTTTTGGCTCCCTTTAGATTTTCCATATTGGACGGCGTCATCGATCAGGGGCTTATACTCATCGATAGCACTCGCTTTGAGAATAAGAGAAGGGTTGGTGGTCGCATCGGTAGGTTTGTACTTTTTGATCTCGTCGATCTCACCGCTATCGGCAACGATCGTCGTATGTTTTTTGAGCTCTTCAAACTTATTCACATTGTACCTCGAGTTTATCTTCTTATAACAATCCGCTCTAATAAAATTCAAAGGTTACTAAGTTTTGAGGAAGGAGACGACGAGGATTACGCAGAAGAGCGTCGTAATGGCGGCGAAAGTTTGTTGCATCGAGAGACTCAGAAAAGTGGCCTGAAGTGAGGAGAACAGACGCTTTAAGTTCGAGAGATTGAATGAGATAGTCGAGACAATTCTCCGTGAGGCGGGCGCGCTGTCCACCCTCCAAAAGAGTGATAACAAAGCTTCTACTTCCTATGTTGAGAGTCGTCTCATGAGCATTACCATCGTGCAATGGAAGCGTAAAGTGCTTCACATTGATGTAGCCATGAATTTCTCTCCCAAAACGGGTGATTTCAACTTCGATGCCGCTGTTTTGATTAGAGGCGGGGTAGATGAGTTTTGCTAGATCTTGATCTGGGTTACCACTGCGCAGTGATGAGTGCTTCCAGTGGCTATGGTGACAGCTGGCACAAAAGAGAAGAAGAAGAGGAATGAGCCACTTCATGAGCTAGTTGAATCCTCACTAGGCGCATTCTTGCCACTGTTAGAGCCGGAGACGATGAGACCGATAGTGATGGCGGCAAGTGTGCCGATGACTACGACTAATGCTTTTTTATATTTATTGGTGGAAGAGGGGTGTTCTCTCTCCGTTCTGTCGCGGAAGGGGGCGTCTTCGGTGGGAGCGAGAGGTTCCCCTGAGGCCAGAGGTGCGGTAAAAGAGAAGAGTGCAAGAGTGAGAAGCAAGAGGTTTTTTTTCATTTTACGTTCTCCATGAGAGATTCTTTAAGATGTTTGATTGCAAGAAATTGCCAGCATGGTCCCTGGGCAGCATACTCTCTTTCAATAAAGTTGACGAGAGGTCTCCACTGGTTGCTCTGAAAAAAGGGACTGGCGAAGAGCGTTGCTCTATCATCTCGAGATGAGTCGCAATACTTATTCCAGCAAGTCATCATCGTTTTGACTTTGGATTCGAATTGGGAGCTATCGATCGAGTCGAAGAGAGAGGGATAGACAGAGAGAGATTTGAAGGTGGAGAGAAAGAGCTCCTGAACTCGGGAGAAATCCTCTTTAAGGCACGCTGCCGTCTGAATTATG
>JAAKFF010000119.1 GCA_011065165.1 Chlamydiota bacterium | reverse complement strand
GGCAAGTTGTTGCTGCGGATTTAGCTTTTGCATCGTCATCACGCAGCCCAGAGTAGCATCTCTCCTTAAAGTCCGTCAATCGTCAAGAGTCAAAAACTATTCCCTCTCGACTCCAAGCTCTATTGGGGAGTAAGTAGTCGGTATTTTGTTCGTTAGGATTACGTCGATAGAGTAGATATATCAATCCTTGAGCAGTTGGAGATAAGCTGTGAATTCCAGGATTCCTATTGTTATGACTCTCTCTAACAAGTTCGTTGAGTACATCTTTATCCTTGGATGCAAGCAGGACCATTTCATCGCTAAAGCGATAGGGTTTGCTGTCTGGCTTTTTGATAGTCTTTATCTCCCTATGAGGTAAGGATGAAGCGTTGGATTGGCCATAGAGAAGACTTAATAATGTATAGGCAGTATCAGATAAGTTCTCCAATCCTTCGTTATTACCACCCTGAGATTGCTGAATTAGTTCTGTGAGAAAGTCACCATTTCTCTTCCCATGTTCAATAATGTAACTATTATTGAATAGGATTCTGACCAGTTCGTCACTATGGACTTAGGGGGGGAGGGTCGCCCAAAGTTCAAGTTGTTTAACACTCGCTCTGAATTTTAGTTGGAGTGGAAGAGGATTATCTCTAAGTCCGAGATCTCTATTGATTTGTAGACAACATCTCTTTCTCCATTTGGCGGATTAGTAAATCCTCCTCCTCTAGGTGTTGGGTGATCTGCACAATCTGTTTCAGAGAGTCAAGGAGGTCGGGGGCTTTTACACGAACAAGATCAACTACTCTCGTTTGATCAGCATGAGAGAGACTAGATAAGCCATGTTGTTCCCAATCTGTGACTGAAGGATTTTGCTGGATAACAGCGTCAAGAAGATCGGAATCGGATCGAATAGCATTGAGCAATTCCGTACTGAGTTCATAGGCTAGGTTGTACTCAGGAATAAGGTCATTGAGAGTATAGAGTCTCTCGAAGATGATCCCGAATGATGATGGTTTCAACGAAGCTTTTAACCAGGCTACCTGATCAAAAGTAAACCTACCCTCATTAATATCGGTGATTGGAAGGGAGTTGAACCACTTTCTGAAACCGTCATTCAAGGTCACTCCCTCAAAAGGAGGAAGTCCTGACTTAAGGAAGCGCCCTGTAAAAGCTGATTGAGCCTCTTCGCTCAGAAGAGTGAAAAAAGGTTCTTTAAAATAACGACTAATCGAGACTTGATGAAAGAGGTGATGCCAATCTCTTAGAAGCTCTGGATCCATGGCCATGACACTCGCGTGCGTCACTGCCCCAAGGAGCTCTTTTTGTTTCGCCTGGAAAGAACCCCAAGGCTTGAAATCACCGAATACCTCATTACAAAGATCTCCACTCGATAAAAGTTCTATATGTTTGGCGGGGTTACTCTCAATAGTGTCAATCACACTTTGTCTATGTTGGTCGTAATTAGTCAACCAATTGGCGATACTGGGATCTATTCGCATTTGCACGGGTAGAATACCCCTATCTAAACACGTTCTATTTGATAGTGCAAAGATCCCCGAGAAGTACAGGAGATCTAATCCTCCATAAAATTTTCTCGAGATGTGACAATAATAGTTCACGACGCCAGCCTAGCTTTGCAGTGGTAATGTCATCGAGTTTCTCTCTGGTATCCTCTGCGAGTTTTTCGAGCTTGAGAGGTACATACCTAGAGGTTATCTCACTGATGTCAACTCCTATGAGGCTAAACCTGTCAAAATCTTCCGAATACCATGTATCAAATAATCTAGTTTTCTCCACCATATCTAGATCGAGTAACTTTTCGGGGTTCGCTTTGAAATCGTCGTACTCGCGCTTAAGCGGATCACTTTTCATGGCTAAGGAGATAAGAGACGAGGAGACCGTTGCATAGGCAGAGAAGACGGCAGCAGCTCGAGGCGATAGTGTTACGCGTCCTTTTAGAAGTTTCACTGCGACGTTAGCGCCGACTGCTGTCCACCCAAGTAGGAATCCGGCTTTTAGTAGTGTCTTTGACCAATCTTTCTGATCATCGATGAAATAATCATTGGCAAAAGTGATGCCTGCGGCCAGGCCGGCAGCACCCAGACGCCCAAACAAGGATGACGATCCAGGAAGGAAACGTGAGGTGATGAGCGCCAGCGCTCCATAACTTATAGCCTTGATGTAAGTAGAGTTTTGAATTGAGCCCATCGTTCGTTACCTCTAAGGTTTGTTTGATCCCAGCCTCTAAAGGCTGGGTCTTAGATCATTATTGCTTAAGTCTTCAGGAAGTCCGACAGAGATGACATGCCCTTCTTTTGGAGTTCACTCTCTAACCATATTTTGTTTTTTTCAGATAAGGCCCTAAATTCCCTACGGAGAGTATTACGCTCACTCTCTGAGACACACTGCTTGGAAAGCACTTTACCAATATCGATTATATCAAACTTAGCATGGTTTATCAGCTCATTATCCAGTTGATAACGGGGAAAATTCACCTGCAGGACAGCTACAGAGGGATTGTCTTTTCTATACTCCATAACGATAAGGCTAATCTTGGATCGGTCGTTATAAGCTAAACGCTCATATCCAAAGTACTCCTTGACACGAGGATCACACCCTGGTGAAGAGATTAGATGAAGATGCAGGCTTAGACTCGCAATGGAGATGTCCTTGGAAAACGGTGCATCCGGTGTATTGGGATTCATATCCCTGAAATTCACATCTTTTAGTTGAGGAGGGAGAAAAAAGTTCGTCCCTGGATAGTTCGCCTTTCGGATAGACTCTTGATCTTCAATAGAGAACTCAAAGAATCCCCCATAGTTCGGATCATCTTCTTCCCCGAGGAAATTTTCGAACTGTTCAAGGTAATTGAGAGAAATAGGTTCAGCAGCTTTTATCGCATCGACTTTCTCTCTAGTAAGGAAATTGTTGTGATCCTCCTCTTCGTGGAGTTGTTGAGGAAGGGAATTGTTGTGATCCTCCTCTTCGTGGAGTTGTTGAGGAAGGGAATTGTTGAGATCCTCCTCTTCTTGGAATTGTTGAGGTGGGATTAGGGAGAATCCAGCATGGACGAGAGTATGGGCGAGAGTTGCATAGGCAGAGAAGGTGAGAGCAGCGGGGAGGGAGAGCGTTACGCGTCCTTTAAGAAGTTTCACTGCAACGTAAGCGCCGACTGTTGTTCCTCCGAGTAGGAGTACGGCTTTTAGTAGTGTCTTTGACCAATCTTTCTGATCATCAATGAAATAATCAGTGCCAAAAGTGATGCTTGCGGCCAGGCCGGCAGCACCCAGACGTCCAACCAAGGATGACGATCCAGGAAGGAGACGTGAGGTGATGAGCGCCAGCGCTCCATAACTTATAGCCTTGATGTAAGTAGAGTTTTGAATTGAGCCCATCGTTCTTTTCCTCTAAAAATTTGTTTGATAATTGTGACTAGTATAAAGAGGTGAGGATAGGAAAACAATTAAAAAATTAATTGCACTTTAGAGAGCCACTTGCAAAACTCCCGATCAGTTGATTTTTGAGGAGGTTTTGACAATTTAGACCTTTGCAAGTGGCTCTAGAGGATGGGTTTGCGGAGCTCGCCTTCACGGAGGCCGAGGTTGCCGTAGCGATGGTAGGAGACGCTGAGGGAGCTCTCTCGGAGGTAGTGGAGGAGCTCGATGCGGCCATTTGAGAGGACGGGGGCGTGGTCGATATAGGCGATCCCTTCGCTAGCGGCTACTTTGAGGAGGTCGGAGGGCTCGCTGAGCATGCGGATCCGTTTGATCTTCCCGCTTTTAATGCGCTGGGCAAAGGAGGCTTCATCCTCCTCGATGATATTGAAGATGGGGAGGAGGGCTTCCCAATTGGTCTGAAGCACTTTTTCATCTCGCCCTTTT
>JAAKFF010000118.1 GCA_011065165.1 Chlamydiota bacterium | reverse complement strand
TATTGATGGTGCAGTCGATATGCAGGGATTTTACCATCACTCAGCCAACGTCTTATAGTCGTTTCAGAGACGCTGAGTAGTTCAGCCACATCTTTGATTTTAAGATCCATCTATCCACCTCATTAATACTGTAATGTCAAACCTATACTACTCGCGACTTTCGCGCAATAGGTAGGCTAGCAGCCTTCGAATAGGGTCACTACTTGGTCGGGTGAGTCAGCATTCAAGATATTTTTGCGGCGATCTTCATCTTTAATTGCTGCAGTCAAATGGGATAGAATCTTTAGATACTCTGTCTGCTGATCAGCAGGGCCGCCGATCATGAAGATGAGTCTCACAGGAGCCCCATCAAGGGCGTTCCATTCAAGCCCCTCCTTTGTCTTCTGTATCCCGACAGAGAGGAAAAAATGGTCGAAACCTTCCATCTTAGCATGGGGGATCGCAACTCCCATTCCAATGCCTGTCGAAACGATCTCTTCCCGCTTCAAGATTGCATCGTAGAACTGCTGGCGATCTTGGATCTCACCGCTATCTCCCGAAGCTTCAACAAGTTGGTGAAGTGCGTCATCACGACTGGTCGCCTCTAGGAAGGTGACAACTCCAGCTTGAATTAATTCTGAAAGGGTCATGTTCTCTCCTCTTTTAAAGAGATGGTTAATGTGATCCAGTATGGCCAAACCCTCTTTCACCTCTTGCTGTGGTTGATAATGAGGACTTTTTATAAAAATGGGCGCGCGCAACAGGAGAAAAGACGATCTGTGCGATGCGCATATTGGGAAGAAGGGTGAAGGGAGCTTTTCCATGGTTGATTAGGATAATTTGCAGCTCTCCGCGATAGTCTGAATCGATCGTTCCCGGCGTGTTAAGTACGGTTAGCCCATGCTTTAGGGCGAGCCCGCTCCGTGGGCGAACTTGAATTTCAAAGCCACTCGGAATCTCAAATCGAAGCCCTGTAGGGATCAGCTTCGTCTCACCCACCTCTATGGTCAGCTCTTCTTGAATATGTGCACGGACGTCAGCTCCTGAAGCTTCCTCAGTGGCGTAGAATGGGAGATCTGCTCCCTCCTCAACAACTGTCGGCACCTCTTGATCCATCATCTCCCCACTTCAATTGCATTTTTTTCGCGCTCTTTCTGTGAAAGGGCGATGAGATCATCGATCTTTTCGCGCGTCTCTAACTTCTCTGTTCTGGAAGGAAGGGGCTGATTTTTTGATAAAAACTCCATAAAAAAAGAGAGCTTCTCTTTGAGCTCACTTCGTTTCACAATGCAATCTATCATCCCCTTTTCTAATAGAAACTCCGACTTTTGCGCCGTCTCAGGGAGTTTCTGCCCAATCGTCTGCTCCACAACGCGAGGCCCTGCAAAACCGATCAAAGCTTCAGGTTCGGCGATCATAATATCCCCTAGCGATGCAAACGACGCAGTCACGCCACCCGTGGTCGGATTGGCGAGGATAGAGATGTAGGGGATAGAAGCGTTGTGCAACTTCGCAAGTGCCGCTGAGCTCTTCGCCATCTGCATCAGTGAGAAGACAGACTCCTGCATGCGCGCACCTCCAGATGAGGAGACGAGCACAAGGGGGATCTTCTTCTCCAAGGCGTATTCAATCAGGAGTGTGATGCGCTCTCCAACAACCGACCCCATCGATCCTCCCATGAATCCGAAGTCGAGCGCTCCTAGGGCGCACTCCATCCCGTTGACTCTGCAGCTTCCTGTTAAGACAGCTTCATTCCTACCCGTCCTCTTCTCTGCTCGCGCAATCCGCTCCTTATACGCTTCAGAGTCGACAAATTTCAGGGGGTCTGAGGGTTTGAGTTCAGCGTTGTGCTCTTCGAAGGTATCGGGGTCAGCGAGAAGCTCAATCCTCTCCGTGGCCGATAGACGATAGTGGTGGTCACAATTGGGACAGCAATTGTGATTCTCTTGGAGTTCGTTGGCATGGATCATCTCTTCGCACTTCTTGCACTTGACCCATCCACTGAATCCATCTTTCTTAGATGACTTTACCTTGATCTTAGGCTTATGTCGGGTAAAGAGTCCTAAAAATCCCATTTACGCTTCCGCCATGATTTAAATACCTGTAAAAGTTAGCAAACTGCTGCATTGAAGACAACTCCCAAACGATTCTTACGTTAAGGATAATTTTAATTTTCGGTCCGTAATGGGTCCTATCGGCGTCAATCTCTTGCCTTTAGGGAGCGACCCAAAGATCTCAATAAAAGCCTCAACTGTGGAAGGGCTGGTAAAAATAATTTCATCAAAATCTTCTAAATTGGGTTTTACATGGGGCACCTTCACCCGTGTGTCATAGAGGTGGCAGAGCTGGTGCCTCACCCTCCTCACCATTAAGGTGTGGGCGAGGGTGGGTCGCGCTCTTGACGATTGGGGAAGAAGAATATAGGCGTCATCGAGATCCTCCATTGCCAGAAGATGGATGACTCCCTCTTGACTCTCCTCGCTTGCAACGCGTGAGGGCAACGCCCCTCTCTCTTTCAACCTCTCTGCCGTCGCCCTTCCCACTACAAAGATCTCCTTCCCTTCTATCGTCTCATAGCCGTGGTGATTCAGGCAGTCGAAGAAGAGATCGACCCCGCTTCTGCTAGTAAAAATAATGTGGGTGTAGAGGGGGATGTCGGCAAAGGCTGAAGCGATCTCTGGGCGGTCAAAGTTACGCGCCACAATTTCAATGAGGGGGAGATGGGTGACAGCGCCTTTTGGATTGAGCCCGACATGGAGTGTTTTTCTCTTCTTGCGGCTATCAAGGGGTGCAAAGAGCTGCTCCATCTCTCGATCCCCTGCCCTTGCAACGACAGCAAGCTTCCCCTGCAGGCGGAGCCTCTCTCCTGGCAGCGGAATTCTGTTAAGGTGGGTGAGACCTAAACGGATCAGGGCAGCTTCTGCTACCACTAACCCATCGATCTCTCCAGAGAATAACTTCTCCAGTCGTTTGAGGATATCTCCACGCACCTCTACGCAAGTGAGATCGGGTCTTAACCCTCGAATGATCGCATCTCGTCTCATCGACGATGAACCGATCTCGGCACTCTGTGCTAACCTCTCGAATCTCTCACCATCACGCATCACTAAGGAGTCAGATGAATCTACTCCTTCAGTGAGGGCGACCACTTTGAGGCCTCGTGGCAAGGGCTGAGGCAGATCCTTGGCGGAATGGATAGAGATCTGACACCTCCCTTCAAGTTGCATCTGATCGATCTCTCTAGTGAAGAAATCGCTCTTCTCCAAACCGCGGAGCGAGGCAGCCTGATCTCGATCGCCCCTTGTCGTCACCCAGACCGACTCAAACTCCACCTCCGGCGCATGAGCCTTTAACGCTTCAAAGAGCTCTTCCACCTGTCTGACTGAGAGCTTTGATCCTCTCGCTCCTACAACAATTTTCACCTATCTGACTCCACCAAAAGTTATCCATTGAAATCGTAATTACCACCTTAACTCCCGATTCCATATTGTGAATAGGTAAAAGTTTTTTTTAAGATCAAAACATGATTTCATATCATACCTATATTCAGCAACTTACACAGTTTTCTAATCTCTTGATCTTTATTTGATCTCGCGGTATCATCGATGCAAAAAAAAAGGAGATTATGATGAGCGTAGAAGAAGTTTCTTTCGATGAATCTATTGATGGCTATGCAGAATTAGACTATCAAGATGAAAATTGGGGCCCTATAGAGAATAGTGCCAATAAAACTTCTAATTTTTCAAAGTATCTATTTTCAGGGGAGACTGTCATAGTCCCTCAGTTTGTAGAAAATGTTTTTGGATATGTAGGCCATACTATTGATTCTATTCTTCATTCCATTAGCTCATTATTCGCCCGATGCCTTACCACTGGCGATGGTTACTCAACCATAAACTCGTTCTATTCTGATAGAGCGACTGAGATTATGAAAAATTTAGCAGACTCTACTGAGCGTGGTATCTCTTACGCTCTATCGTTACG
>JAAKFF010000117.1 GCA_011065165.1 Chlamydiota bacterium | reverse complement strand
CTCCATCAGCGACATCAAAGAGGTTTGTAAATCCTTTTTTGAGTGTTCTCACTCTCATAAAGGCGGGTAGGTTTCCTACCCGCCTTTAGTTTTTCTACTTGATTTTTCCTATCTCTTTTGCTTTAATCCTACTCACATACAGACAATGAGAAAGTGACTTATGGCTAAACTACATCTTGGCGATGACGAAGTGGAACTAGAGCATGGTTCACCCATCAAGGATGCCTGTGAAGAGGCAGGGGTTCCCTTTGCTTGTACCGAGGGGATATGCGGTACCTGCGTGATTGAGGTGAAGGAGGGAGGTGAAAACCTCTCAGAGATGACGCAAGAAGAGCTAGATTTTTTAGGAGAGACCAGTGAAGAGCGTCTGGCATGTCAATGCATAATCAAACACGGGAGCGTGAAAATTGACTACTAAAGATAGAATCTCTCGCGAGATGACCATAGATGAGATTTTTACTAAACATCCTCAGAAGGGGCAGCGGCTGGCACAAGAGATGACCAACGCGGGCCTCCACTGTGTTGGCTGCCAGGCAGCGACGTGGGAGACCCTCGAAGTGGGCATGCTGGGACACGGCTTTAAGGAAGAGGAGATAGAGGCCCTTATTGGCCGCTTAAACGAGATATTAGCTGAAGAGGTGGACTCCTCTACCATTAGCCTCACAAAGCGGGCAGCAGAGAAGTTTAAAGAGATCCTGAGAGAGGAGAAGAGAGAGGGGTGGGCTCTCCGCTTTGCCGATAAGCCTGGGGGCTGTAGTGGGTTTGAATACCTGCTCGATTTCTCCGAGAAGGCTAAGAATGATGATGAGATCTTTGAGTCGCATGGGATGAAAATCCATGTTAATCAGAAGGTTCTGCCCCGTCTTATGGGATGTCAGATCGATTACCAAGAGGGGCTCATGGGATCGGGCTTTAAAATTACCAATCCAAATGTGAAAGGTTCCTGCTCATGCGGAAGTTCTCAGAGCTACTGAGAACTATCGATTTGATGCTTTAAAAAATCTTTAAGGATGTAGACGGGAATAAAATTTGGTTGGAAGTCACGGTAACTCATGAGAGAGGCTATGCGCTCCTTCAACTTGCTCTTCTCGAGTTCAGTAAAGACAGACTTGTTATCTTCAAGTTTGGCAAGGATGCTTATACAGGTCTTTGATGAATCTTGAGATTTATCCCATGGTATAGCGTTCTTAGTTCGTTCTATTAAAGATAAAAATCTTTCATCCATTCCAGGGAATGGAACCACTTTAGGAGATGTAGGAGTAGCAGGTCTACTGAAAGGGGAAACAAATTCACTTGATGAAGGGGTAGCAGGACTATTTGAAAAAGCGGAAAGATATCCAGATGATGAAGAGATATCAGATCTACTTGATAGAGGAGAAGATATAAGGATCTCTTCATTCTCTCCATGGTCTTCAAGGGGTTGGTTTTCTTTTAAATCGGGTAGGAGGACTATTGTTTCTTTTTTTTCAACCCACTCATTAGATTGCGCAATCTTTTCCAATAAATTCCAGGCGTCTTGAGCTGTGGGTTTCTCTTTGTCAATAAGAGGAGTTTGTTGGATAGAGATATCATGGCTTTGGATCTTGTCAGCGAAGTGCGCGCCTTTACTATCGATATATTCAAAGTCTCTACCGTGAGCAGTGATAATGAGGCTAGCCAGCTTTTTGATTTTCTCTGTCTGGTCACCTAGAGGACTTAGTTCGCCATCTTGGATATAGAGGATATGGCTGAGTCTACCGTCAACACGGACCCATCTGGTCATCTGTTGCTTGTCTTCTTGTACCAACTTATGGAGTTTTTCTGTGAAATTCACCTTTGAGGTCATTTTTTACCTATTTTTAATATTATTTGATTCAATTATAGCATAATAATTATTATTACTCAACTATATGTTAACTTATATTATACTAAATATTAGGTGTTTGCGAAAGGAGTGGAATAATAAGTAGAATGTGGTAATTTGAGGGTGGAGAGCGGACAATACTTAAGTTATTGTTGATTAGATGATTATGAAAGAGGACAAGTTTCGGTCACTATTGATTTTTGGAGCGCCGGGGTCAGGGAAGGGGACTCAGGGGAAGTTTCTGAGCAGTGCTGGAAACCATTTTCATCTCTCTTCGGGGGATGTCTTTCGGGGTCTCTCCCCAGAGTCGCCATCTGGGAAGCTCTATCATAAATATGCTGGGAAGGGGCAGCTGCTTCCAGATGATGTAACGATTGAGATCTGGCATCAATATGTGCTGGGGTTGATTGCGACGAATCAATATTTTCCGAAGGAGCAGCTTCTGCTACTCGATGGGATCCCTAGAACGGTTAAGCAGGCGGAGATTCTGGAGCAGTATATCACAGTTGAGAAGATCATTCTATTAGAGACAAAAGATCAAAACGTTCTAATTCAGAGACTTAAGAGAAGAGCCCTTATTGAAAGACGTCATGATGACAATGACGTTGGAACTTTACGGAAACGGATGGAGATCTATGAGAAGGAGACCTTTCCGCTTCTTAAACACTATTCCGATGAGCTGATCGTCCGCTTTGATGCGGATCAGCGTCCGTTAGAAGTACTTAGAGATATTCTTATCTCACTTTCTGATCTACTATCGTAGAAACATTATTTTAATTACTTGATTTTTAAATAGTTAAGCTCTATAATAATAATGCGGATTTTAGCAATTGAGGAGTTTAACATGACAGCGATAGTGTCTCTGGACTTCAGATCCAAATTAAAATTTGAATTTGAATCTGCATGGAACGAGAGCGATAAGGTTGATCAACTTGGGAAGCGGGCAGTGGCCCGATCTTCCCAAGCGCAACCTAGCGCCTGGAAGGCGAATGCCTTTATGGGTGCAACCAAAACTCTACCAGGGATAGCTAGTGGTGTGATGAATCTTCGAAATACCTTCCATGGGAACTCTAACCCAATTGCTCTGAAGGGGATCTCATTATCTTCAGTAATGAGCCCACTTATGGGATACATTGCACTCGATAAGAGTTCTAAGGAGTATCAAGAGGCTGTCAAAATCCACGACACAGCAGGTAGTGCGATGGGCGCCTTTAACATAGCACAAGCTTCGGGACAGATATTGGGCGGGTTAAGTTCTGCCCCTTATACCGCCCTTTCGATTGCATCCACTCTTACTTCTGCAAAATGCGTGAAAGTCGCTGCGACCGTTTTTGGAAGGGTCGGTACGGGAGTCTCTGGAGTGAGCTCCTTGCTCTCACTCTTCCCACACATCATTGCTTTGGCTCAAGATTTCCAATTTGATAGTATGGTTTATGAGGTTATGACTGCTCCTGAGAATGATACGGATGCAAAAAAGTATCATGCGGGGCTTACCTTCATGTTGAAGAGACTCTACGGCACGCCAGAAGAGTGGGCGGAGATAGCAGTTGATACATTTTTTGATAACTCACTGCGCGCTGGGTGGTACTATAAAAAGCCCGCTGAAATCTCTCCAGAAGATTTAGCCCTCCTATCGAGCGATGAACTTAAGTTCATAGATCTTTGCGTCGCTGTGAAAGGGTTCAAAGGCGACTCTAAATATGCGATGTTAGGACACCTTAAACACTCTTTTATCAACTGGAAAAAGAGAATGAGAGCTGATTTCATCAGAAAAACGGGGCCAAAGACTTTAAAGTTAGTGAGCGGAGCTGCCGCCCTCCTTCCTAGTCTAGAGAATGGAAAAGAGGTTAAGGCCGCTAAAAGGCTCTTCACTGAAATTAACAAGGAGAAGTGGACGAACCGTATTCTCCATGTTGCGCTCATCGGCTTAACCATACTCGGGATCTCTGCCCTCGTCGCTGGAACGCTATCGACAGGTGGGACGATGTCGATTGTTATCGCGGCAGCCTTGGTGGTCGTATCGCTTGGAATGGTTGCGATCAACGGATACTTTTTATATCAAGCCCTCCAGTCAGGCTCTTTTGATACGAAAGATAAGGTGATGTTTATTTTTTCCACTACGCTTCTCATGAGCTCTGCA
>JAAKFF010000116.1 GCA_011065165.1 Chlamydiota bacterium | reverse complement strand
CATATATATACCTAACCTATTTTTAAACGAATTTTCGCAACTCTTTGCGATCGAGGAGAAGGTGGCACCAATCAGCCAGAGAGATCGCTGCGAAGCTGTAGAGAATAAAGGGCTGGTAGTGGTGGTAGAATCTTCTGAGCGATGCCTCTGTGGGGAGAGTCTTATAGATTGCCAGGAAGATTAAAGCGCCCCAGCCAGCGAGCCAGAGGATACGGGTGATGGATCCCACTATCAGATTATGAGAGAGGCCGCGGTGGCTAAAGAGGGCGGCATAGGAGCGGAAGGGGAGAGCGAAGAGCCCTCGAATCGAGAAGAGTTTGATCTGGTTGGCTAGATCCAAGTCGGGGTTCATGAAGAGGGTACTATAGACGAAAACCGAAGCAAAGGTGATCATCAAGTCGCGGGATGGATGGAGAAAGGCGTAGAGCGCCCCCAAGAGAAGGGGAAGAGCGAGAAAGAGATTAAAACGTGCATGTCCACTATATTGTGCCATCTGTTACTCCAAAAGTTTAATAATTTCATCATCCTCGATTTGAGGAAAAATAGCATAGAACTGTGAAATACCCTGAAAATCATCTGTAGAGAAGAGGCAGATAAGTTCATCCGCGACACTCTCCATACGTTTTAGGGTGTCGGGTGGGGCAACAGGAATGGCAATAACCACCTCCTTAGCGCCACGTTCTCGCGTCGAGCGCACTGCAGCGATCATTGTCGCACCGGTAGCGATCCCATCATCGACAAGAATGACACGCTTCCCTTTGAGCTCTGGGGGACTTCTATTTTTTCTGTAGAGGGCGAGCCTCTTCTGAGCTAGGGCCTGTTCACTCTGAATAGCAGCCTCTAAATAGTCTTGAGGGACATTTAATGCGTGGATCAACTCTTCATTAAAGAAGCCCTTGCCACTCTCGGTGATCGCACCGATAGCGAGTTCAGGGTTACTTGGAGCGCCGATTTTTCGTACCATAATCAAGTCAAAGGGGAGCGAAAGGGCCCTGCCAATTTCAGCCGCGATGATGACGCCTCCTCGAGCAAGGCCTAGAACGATCACATCATCCCTATTTTGATAGGCTTTCAGAGCCTCAGCAAGCTTCTGCCCCGCTTCAGCGCGATCTTTATAATACACGACTTCTCCTCTCAATTTCACTTTTTAAAAAGATTGCAAG
The DNA here is from genome assembly GCA_011065165.1 of Chlamydiota bacterium. GTDB lineage: Bacteria > Chlamydiota > Chlamydiia > Chlamydiales > Simkaniaceae > JAAKFF01. The sequence goes on along the minus strand of JAAKFF010000116.1, from coordinate 2,826 downwards.
CTCACTAGAGCGGGGCTCTAGAAATTGGCGGAGATCCTCCGTGGCAGCGCTATACTCTTCACGTGATGGAGTAGAGGGTAGAGAGAGAAAAAATTCTCCAACATCTATCTGAACAACAGCTCCATCGATAAGGCCAAGATTGCGCTCACAATTGATATCATCATCCCCGATTCCCAACTCCCTGCGGATGGCGATATGGTCGAGAATAGAGGCGATGGTCGCCCTTACCGCATCACCGCGGTTCTTCTCCATCAGAGAGGTGAGGCTATCCAAGATACTTGTTGCCCGTTTTTGCAGCAAGAACTCCATCTTATCGAGTTCAAGCAGATGCTCTCTTCCCGATGGCTCGATGAGGCGAATCGTGCGCCTTAGATGTTTTGTCTTATTCAGATGGAGATAGAGCAGCCCCGTCTGAGAAGGGAGATGTTCATAGGCGATCTGGTAGCTTGAAAAGAGACGGTTTCTATGATGCGAACGACGTGTTATCGTCTCTTGGTGTAGCAATTTAAGATGGGGGGCGAGGGGGATGTGATTCAGAATAGATTGAGTGCGCATATGCTTCTGCTTGAAGAATTTAATCACGATTGTCCCCGCTTCATTTACAAAAGCGTAACACTCCTTTCCGCTGCCAAGCAGAGTAAAAGAGTCTGAAGCGATCTGATCTAAAAGCTCCTCTTGCTCCTGAGTAGGAGTGCCAAAATCCCATCTAGAGTTGTAGGGGTGATGAGAGAGAATTTTTTTTATGGAGAAGCCCTTAATTCGTTTGATGAAGGTGATGTAACTGAAGAAGGAGAGAAAGATGAAGGCAGATAGGAGGATAGGCAGTAGATTTTTTTTTCTCATCTCTCAAGCTCTCTTAGAGTTAAATTGATTCTAGCCTCTACATCGGAGAGCAGTTCAGCTGCATTTTCATGGATAAAATCTCGAATCTGCAGTGAGAGCTCTCCCACCTCTTCCAACATCTCTTTTGGAGGGTGATCTAAGTTGAACTCACCTATATCCACTTCGATAGCTTGCCCCTCGCAGAAGCCAAAGTTTTTGTAGAACTGAAGGTCCTTATCGTAGATTCCTCTCTGGCTGCGCACAGCTACGAGGCGAAGCAGAGAGTCAACTGCACTCAGAAGCTGCTCTTTTTGATCAAAGAGCGACTCTAAGTAGTCGAAGGCGAGGGTAGCCCTCTTCTGAATTAGGAACTCCATCTCGTCGAGTGGTAGAGTCAGGAGGTTGCCATGCTGGTCGAAGAGGGTGAGTGTGGGGAGTATGTCGACTGTCTTGTTGAGATGGAGATAGAGCACCCCTGTCTCCTCTTGAAGCTCTTCATAAGCAATTTTATAACTGGTAAAGGATTCTACGCGCTCTCTCCTGCGACGACGGAGCCGTCTCTTAGAGAGGATCGATTGCGTCCGCATATGCTTCTGCTTGAAAAATTTCAAAACATAGCGTCCATCTCTGCTGACAAAAGCGTAACAGTGGTTGCCGCTTCCAAGATAGCTGTAGGGCTGGGTTAAGATCCGTTGAATCTCATCCATCTGCTGTGGGAGTGAGACCTCCCATCTGGGCTCATTTTGATGGCGCGACAGAACTTTTTTAAGAGTGAAGCCCTTAGGTCGGCTACACCCTGTCACCAGAAGGAGAGGTAAAATGAGAAAATACCATTTCATGCCAGACATTTTACTGAGTTCAAAGAGTCAATTGCAAGGAGGATTTTCTTCACGCGATCCGAACCCCTGAGTTTACTTAAGGAGCGCTTTGTGGAACTGGATGTCTCCCATAGGAGAGAGGGCCACATTTTTGAGTTTGGGATTTTTAATATAGACGAGGTGGTAGTGATAGAGAGGGATAATGGGCATCTCATCCACAATAATTTTTTCTGCCTGATCAAGAAGAGCTGTGCGCGCCTTGAACTCCTTATAAAATGATTCAGCGATGAGCTGTCCATAGCGCGGGTTCTCCCAGCCGCTATAATTCCGAAGAGTCTCCTTCTTACCAAAGCGCTCCAGAAAATTCATTCTATCATAATATTGCCCGATCCATGACATCTGTGCTAACTGGAACTCCCGATTGTGGAGTTTGGTGATATGTGTTTTTAGTTCAAGACAGGTGAGCTCCACAGAGACGCCTAAGACTCTCTTCCAGCAGCTCTGGAGAGAGAGAGCTAAATTACGCTGCAGCTCCGATGCAAAGTAGTTGTAGGTAATCGTTGGGAGCTCCTCTTTTGAGATGCCGAGTTCATCAAGCCCCAGCTGAAAGTGTCTCCTAGCGGCGGCTGTGTCGTTGTCTTCAAAGAGAGGGAGGGGATCGTAGCCCTTTAAGACATGAGGAACCGGGCCGGTAGCTACATCATCAAACATCTGAGAGACATTCTCCGTAATATCCTCTCGGTTCACCGCATAGGCAAAAGCCTTTCGAATGTTGAGGTTGGTGAAAGGGTAGAGATGGATATTAAATGCTGCAATAGTCGTTCCTGCGATAGGACGTTGCCTCAGCTCCAGCCTATTTTTTAGTCCAGAGAGAGCATCCAATGGCAGAGGGGAGATGAGCCCCCCGATCCAGTCTAAGTTTCCCTTCTCATACATTTTAAGAGCCGTCGTCTCATCAGGGATGATTGTGGCGTGGATCTCATCGAGTTGTACCTCTTTTGCATTCCAGTAGTAGGGATTTTTATGAACCACCACTTCATCATCATTGGTCCAACTCTTGAGCAAAAATGGCCCACTAAAAACCGCATCGAACCCTCCGTTCGGGTGGGGCACCTCCTCACCATTGAAGGGAACGGGGAAAAATGAGCAGAAAGCGGTGAGTTCAAGAAAATAGGGAATCGGTTTC
>JAAKFF010000115.1 GCA_011065165.1 Chlamydiota bacterium | reverse complement strand
GGATTACAACGATGTGATGGTCTCTACAGAAAATCTCTTTGCCCACCTAGCGAAAGAGCTCTACGGCACGACAGAAATTGGAATGCGCCAAGATAAACAGGGCAATGAACATCTCATCGACTTAAAGACCCCATGGAAGCGGATGACGATGAAAGAGGCGACAAAAACCTATGGCGGGATCGACCCTGATGCCATCTCCGATGGCGACATGCGCAGCAAACTCGAAGGAGCGATCGCCCCCGATATTCTTAAAGGGGCCAGCCGCGGTAAGCTGGTCGCTCTTCTCTTCGAGGAGTTTGCAGAGCACCACCTCATCCAGCCACACCACATCATCGACCATCCTATTGAAACGACTCCCCTCTGCAAGCTGCACCGCGATCCCAAACTGCGCGAAGAGCGGATCGTTGAGCGCTTCGAAACTTTCATCCTCGGTTATGAATTCTGTAACGCCTATTCAGAGCTCAACGATCCAGAGCTCCAGCGAGAGCTTCTTGAGCAGCAGAATAAGAAACGGGAGGGTGGCGATGAGGAGGCGAGCCCGATGGATGAAGAGTTTATCGAAGCGATCTGCCAAGGCATGCCCCCCACTGGAGGCCTCGGCATCGGCATCGATCGCCTCACCATGCTCTTCACCAACGCCTTCTCCATCCGCGACGTCGTCTACTTCCCCATTATGCGCCCCGAAGAATAAAAAAACTTTTTTAATCAGTTGTGACTTACTTACTATTAATCCGATAGTTAAACTAAATGCTATCAAAATCAGAGGAGATTAATATGGAATCAGTTTCAAATGACGTTTCAGGAGTCGATGCAGAAGAGGTTGGAAACTATCTTTCTAGCTTCTCTCTGGCAGATCAAAATCAAGAAGAATTCGTAACTTCTGCACTCCCACATGCTAAGCGTGGTGAAAGTGAAGATCGGATGAAAGAGGAGGAGGCGCTCGTGATAGAGCTCTCCCCAAACCTGCGCACTATGAAGCAAGCTGAGGGTATTAACGCTAAGATTAAAGAAGCTGAAGCTAAACTTTCACGATTGGATTACACCGGAAATGACTATCTAGTGCTAGACGAACTCTTCCAACTCAATGTTGATCTCTTCAAAACACAAGTTCATCTGCTTGAAGATAGAGGGATTCTCCCACAAGATTTTGTCGAAAAAGTTAAGGAATTCATGGATGACAAATCTAAGGAAGTCAGTTTTCAAGAGCCAAACAAGCAATTAAAATCTGAAGCGTTTAGCACTTTTATAATGCTAATTCTTCTCGCAAATTGGCTGCAGATACCCGCTGTTAAAACTCAATCTATTTATGGGAATCATTATTTTGAACTTTATAAATTGGAAGAGGACTTAGGATGGATCATAGATGGAGCACTCCATTTAACTATGCAACACCAAGTACACAAGCAAATATTTGATAACATTATGGAAAAAGCGCAATTTTCAAAGATCGATTTGGAAAGAGGAATAACATTTGTTACAATAGCAGTATTCAACGGATATCAGCAGATACTTCCCTATCTCGAAGGGAAAGGATATTATGAGAATCAGACTGTATTACAGAGAATCTTAGGCTGGTGTTTCACTAAAAATCTATTAGAGTATGTGGATTTTTCCCTTATCGGTGAAAAGAAAGATCCTCTCATCACTTTTTTTCCATTTCTGGTGAAGTACGGTTCACTTGATAAAATCGAAGATTACTTTAACGATCGGTTCAAGAATCTAAGTGGCTGGGAGAAGGCTTATAAATGGATTGACCTGCACTGTCAGGCGGCTGAAATTCTTGCTTCCAGAAACCCTGAAAAAGCGATCTCTTATCTTGATAAGGCAAAAGAAGAGGTAAGAGATAAGCTTTGGACAACTTTCTTCACCTCAAACAAGAGTCAGTGGGATGAAAAGTATAAGATTGCCATGGAACGCATCGCTCAGGTAAGAAATCAGCTTACTGGATCTTCTGCTAGCATTTGATTCTCGTTAGGGTGATCATCTTTACTTGGGGCTCTCTTCGATAGTGTAACTTCTTAACTCTTTAGAGATTCTTAATGAGTAGAAAAAAAACTGAAGCCATTGGAATGACGTCTTGCTTAATATTAATCAGATAACCAAACTAGTTATTTTTCAACTGTAAGCAAATTGATAGGAGATTAAATTGGAGTCGGTTTCAAATGATGTTTCAGGAATCGATTCAGAAGAGATTGAAAATTATCTCTTTAGCCTATCTGAGGAATCTCAACGAGAGGAGTTCGTAACTGCTTCGTACTCGCGCGTAAAGAGTGGTGAGAGCGAAGAGCGGATGAGAGCGGAGGAGTCTCTCAATAGAGAACTCACCCCCAATCTGCGCGATATGGTGCGAGAGGAGAGAGTAAAAGATGAGATTAATGAGGTAAAATCTAAAATTCTCAATGTGGGTTCTGGTGTAGAGACATACTCCTTGATTGAAGCACTTTTTGAACTCAACATGAAGCTCTTCAAAATCCAAATTCCCTTGCTTGTGTCTCAGGATTTTGCCAATGAGACTAATCAGCTCATCGCAAAAATATCTCATAGTTCAGAGGAGATAGACGCAGAGTTAAAATATGAGCCCTCTTATACCTATTGCATGCTTCTACTCTGTGCAAATGAGCTGGCCAGCTTAGCTGCCTTTTCGGCTCTTCCCTATGGAAATCACTATCTAAAGCTCTATAATTTAGAGGTGGAAACAGAGTGCAAAATACTTGGGACAGAACTTTTAGTACTCCAAATCTTAGCACATCAGAGCGTGGTGGGGATCTTTCTTAAACCCCTTTTAGAGTTATCAAAAGATCCAAAAAAAAATGATTCCCAGGAGATGGAGTCATTAGTCACCACGACCTCTCTAAAGGCAAAAAAATTCGCTGAGGAAGCGGTATTCCCTGGAACTCAGCAGATTCTTCACGCTCTCAGAGAGAGAGGCAACCCTGAGGCTTTAACGAAATTCATTCTATCGTACGTCTTATTCTTCCATTTCTCTAAAATTTCCCTAGCTACTATGGGCTCTTCTTTTCCCAATAGTGAGAGGGATCCTCTCATCGCCTTTCTTCCTTTTGTCGTGGAGCACGCTTCGCTTGATAAGATCGGACTCTATTTTAACGAGCGGTTCGAGAGTCTACCTGAGTGGGAGAGGGCCTATAAGTGGATTGATCTGCACTGTCAAGCGGCTGAAATCCTTATTAATAATCCTAAAAGAGCGCTCGCTTTTCTTGATAGGGCAAAAAATGAGGTAAAAAATACGCTTTGGACAACTTTCTTCACTTCAAACAAGAGCATGTGGGATGAGAAGTATAAGATGGCCATGGCACGCATTGCTCAGATAAGAAGTCAGATTGAGGAGTTATGATCGCACCTGAAGTCTACCGCCAACGTTATATGATCGAAGGCTACTTTGAACGAGAAGTAGATAGAGCTGTCATTGAAGAGTTTTTCAAAACAATTACAAAAGATTTAAACCTGCGAACGTATGCAGAACCCACTATCTTCACACCTGAAGGGATGGGGAAGGAAGAGAATAGCGGTTACGACGCCTTCATTCCCCTGATCGATTCGGGTATCTCCCTCTATGTCTGGTCTAAAAAATGCTTTCTTGCAATTGTCATCTTTACCTGCAAAGAGTTCAACGAGAAGATAGCTTTAGAGACTATCCAATCTTTCTTCAAAATCAAAGAATTTGAGCACAAGAGCTTTTGACACTAAGGGTTTAGAAGAGAAAAGATCGCTGAGTCACTTAGATCATCACTTGGGTTTAAACCCTTGTGACTGCAGGTCTTCGCTTTAGCGCCTGAGGCTTAGTGAGATTTTTTTAGCTTTCGACGAGCTAAGGGGTTAACCCCCTTGGTGAGGAGAAAGATGAGAAAAGATCACTGAGTCTCAGGATGATAAAGGGGAGATAGGTTATCACTTGGGTTTTATTTTGGAGCCGGTGGGGCTGTCTTCGATGAGGTAGCCCTTGGATTGGATGTAGTCGCGCTGCTTGTCTGCTTCGGCCCAATCTCTGCTCTGGCGGGCGGCTTGCCGTTTTTGGAGGGCCGCTTCTATGTCGGGGGGGATCTCTTGTGATGTGATGTGGAAAGGAAGGAGGCCGAGGAC
>JAAKFF010000114.1 GCA_011065165.1 Chlamydiota bacterium | reverse complement strand
CACACGGCGTCGCATCGTCAGGCTTTCGCCCATTGCGAATGATTCTCGACTGCAGCCTCCCGTAGGAGTCTGGGCAGTGTCTCAGTCCCAGTGTTGGCGGTCAACCTCTCAGTCCGCCTAGACGTCTTAGCCTTGGTGCGCCTTTACCACACCAACAAGCTGATATCCCATGAGCCGCTCTCTCACCGTAAGGCCCCGAAGGGTCCCCTACTTTGAAGGAGCTGGGCTACCCCAGCACTCCTCATTCGGTATTAGCGGTCGTTTCCAACCGTTATCCCCAGGTAAGAGGTACGTTACTCATGTATTACTAACCCTTTCGCCACTAAGTAGCAAGCTACTTCGTTCGACTTGCATGCCTCATCCACGCCGTCAGCATTCAATCTGAACCAAGATCAAATTCTCAAAAAAAATTTAACCATAATGACTCAACATAAGTTGAGTCGATTCTCGAATACTCTTGTGTTTTCGAGTTTAAAGTTTGATAGGGGCACATCAAATAAATTCGATGTGCACAAACCTCAAGCTTTGTCACTTCATTATCGCTGTCAAAATAGCTGAAAGTACTCAAAAGGCACCTCCTTCAATTCACAAGCCTTTCCGCTTGAGAACGAATTCAAAACGATACATGAAAGATGTATTTTCATGCAAAGCTTTTTCATATAAAAGAATCTTTTTTCTTAAGCAGTTAAGCAGAAACAGCCTTCATAGGCCCCTGTCAGCCCGATTATTGTGTGCGCCCACCACACCATCAGCACTCTTCTTTGTAGTTTAAAAAACGTAAACGTAGAAGAGCATCCCCAAGATGTACCCTATAAATACGGGTAGAGAGATTTTTTTAAAGTAGGTGAAGAAGTCGACCTTTTCAAGTCCCATGAGGGCGACTCCTGCGGAGGAACCCATAATAAAAATACTGCCTCCTGTCCCTGCCGCATAGGCGATCATGAGCCAGAGCGGTGAATCAGGGGGGTGGGCCTGCATATCATACATCCCCATGGTTGCGGCCACTAAGGGTACATTATCAATGACGGCTGAAACGATCCCTATGAGGGTGGCGATCATCGCTTCGCTCTTTATATTCTGGTCCATCCATAGAGCGGCACCATCCAAAATACCGGTTGTCTCTAGTGCGTTCACGCTCAGCAAGATTCCTAGGAAAAAGAGTATGCTGGAGACGTCAATCTTTGTAAGGATATAGGGGACACGGAGGTGCCTGCGCTGCTCATGTCTCTGATGTTTAATATCGGTGACTATCCACATAATGGCGAGAGAGATAAGCATCCCCATAAAGGGGGGTAGTCCGGTGAGCCATTTAAAGAGGGGTACGAAGAGAAAGAGGGCTAGTCCTAGATAGAAGACGAGATGGGCCCCTGGCTCTAAGGGCTCATCCCTAAAGTCGATCTCTGATTTTGGGAACTTCCCTTTTAGGTAGATGGTGTAGAACAGAAGAGGAACGAGCAGGGAGATTACGCTAGGAAGGAAGATCTCTCTGATCACCGTCAACGTCGTGACCTGTCCTCCGATCCATAACATCGTGGTGGTGATATCTCCGATTGGCATCCATGCGCCCCCCGCATTGGCCGCCACAATCACGATACAGGAGAAGATAAGGCGTTCGCTCTTATGAGGAATCAATTTCCGCAAGATCGAGATCATCAAAATTGTGGTGGTCAGGTTGTCTAATATGGCCGATAGAAAAAAGGAGAGGAAGGCGATAATCCATAGCATCTTCCGTTTTGATCGCGTATGTAGATGGTGAATGAAGGTATTAAACCCTTTATGCGAGTCGATGAGCTCCACGAGGGTCATCGCTCCTACAAGAAAGAAGAGAATCTGGGAGACATCGCTTAAGTGTGTGCTTAAAAAGGCCATGCTCGTCTCTAAAGGTTGGGGATCTCCAACAAAGTAGATGAGCCAGCAGAGCACTGCCATTAGAAGTGCAACAGCGGATTTATTGACGTGAATGACAAATTCAAGGATGATTGCGGTGTAACCGATACAAAAAAAGGCGATTAGAAAGTCGTGAGAGAAGGTGAAGATTTCATCTATCATCATAAGCGCCCCGTGGTGCTAAAAGAGTAATCTCTTTTTACGATATAGTCAACTTTGGAATAACGGATGTATATTTTATAATCAAATGCATGTGCAGACACTTTTTTCTCTCATCCGTCCTGAGGTAAAAGGACGACTTTTTAGGCGGGCACTTCTCACTGCTTCCCCTGGTATCTCTCTGCTCCTCTGCATGGGCATCTTTGCGCCAATTGAACTCGTTGATAGATGGGGTATTGCCGTTTTTGCTGTGGGAATCTTTTTGATTGGTTGGGGAATGATCCCCTACCGCAGAGTGAGTCGCCTGGAACTCAAGCCTCATAGAATCGAATTTTCTGAAACAGAGATCGCCGGCATTGCGCTGAAGGAGATCGAGAGTTTGACCTATGTTGAGGGGAAGAGATATTACGGCATCAGGCTCATAATGAAAAATGGGAAGCGGCTAAACTTCCCCTACTTCTCTAAATCAGCTTATGCCAGCTTGCACGATGTCATGCATCCGAATGAGTCCGACTAGACTCTTGTCATCAAGGACAGGCATCATCATAACGCGACGTTTTGGATCTCTCTGCATATGGCGGAGGGCCTCCCAGGCTAAAACTCCCCTATTCGTGTGGATAAAGGTTGGAGTCATGAGATCTTTCATCTGCGTCTCCAGAATGGTGGCTGCATTTTTTTGAAGGGTACGCCTTAAGTCCCCATCTGTGAAAATCCCCACAACACGCCGCTCATCATCCATAACGAGCACGCACCCACACTGCTTATTGGTAAGGGTCACAAGGACCTCTCTAAGCCGATCCTTCGGTGTGCAGAGTGGAAGCCGATCTCCATTAACCATCAGGTCATCAACGGTAAGTGTGATTTTTTTGCCGATCGCGCCGGCGGGATGGTTGAGGGCGTAGTCATCTAGACTGAAATTCTTCGCTTCCATCAGGGCGACGGAGAGGACATCTCCAAAGATAAGTTGAATAGCTGTCGAGGTTGTGGGAGCTAAGTCGAAGGGGCAGAGCTCTTTTCTTAGGGGCAATGAGATCCCTACATCGCACTCCGCCAGGAGTCTCGAATAAGGGTTGGATACCCATGCAACGGTCTTGGCCCCCTTCTTTTTGGCGAAGGGAATTAAGCTGAGGAGTTCGCTGCTCTCCCCACTTTTGCTGATGCAGATGAGCACATCCTTCTCTGTGACAATTCCAATATCTCCATGCAAGGCGTTCATGGGTGGCAAGTAGAGCGCTTTGGTTCCGGTGGAGATCATCGTCATAGCGAGTTTTTCGGCGATGATGCCGCTCTTTCCAACGCCGGTAAAAATAATCATCCCCTCGCATGCCAAGAAAATCTGATAGATCTTTTCTGAGGCGGCGACATCAATTTTATCGAAAAAAAAGTTGAGATTGCTCTGGTACTCTTCGAATAGATCTTTTAACATTTTTTTTACTCTATATACTTGAACTCTGAAAACAAATCATATAAGGAATAGGGTATACCTATCGTGGATGAAGAGTTAGTTTTTGTCAAAGTTGGCGCCCTAGACTTACTTCCATCGAAGCAAGCCCTATTCAAATGGATAGGGCTGATGGAGAGGGGAGCAAAGATTGGGATGCCAACGCAGAGAAAAATATCTCCTCATTCATGATAGGTATAGATCGAGCAAGTGAGGAGATTGATGTCCGAAGGAAAAATCCCCATTACTGTCGCCCGCGGCGATGGCATCGGCCCTGAAATCATGGAAGCTACACTAAAGGTGCTAAACGGAGCCTCTGCTCCAATAGAGATCCACGAGGTCGAAATTGGAGAGAAGGTCTACTTGGCAGGACATCCAACGGGGATCGAAGATGAGACGTGGGATACGATCCGCAAGACAAAAGCTTTTTTAAAGGCTCCTATCACCACTCCTCAAGGGGGAGGATTTAAGAGTTTAAATGTCACCATCCGCACAACTCTGGGGCTCTATGCCAACATCCGTCCGTGCGTCGCCTACCCCCCCTTCGTCGCAACCAAACATCCTGAAATGGATCTGGTGATCGTTAGGGAGAATGAGGAGGATCTCTACTCGGGAATAGAGTACCGACAATCACCGGAAGTGTGTGAATC
>JAAKFF010000113.1 GCA_011065165.1 Chlamydiota bacterium | reverse complement strand
GATAATTGGATCACAGCCCAGCTGGTAGGCGATCTGAGTCGCAAAGGTCGAGACGGTCCATCCTACATCGCACTGAGAGAGGGGGAGATCTAGATAGCGCTCGAGAGGGAAAGAGCCGCTCTCTCCCAGGCAGAGTTTTGGGCCATGGCTCTGAAGGAAGAGGGAGTGGGAGACTTGGTTTTGGTAGAAGAGAGGGGGATGAAAATGGCTCTGCTGGAAGAAACGCTCTCTTGGTGATTCGGGATCGATCGCAACAGCAAAGTGGATGGGCACCCCCGATCTACTTAGGGGAACAAGGGCAGATCCTCCACCAAAAATCAGAGCGCGGTTCTCTAACTCTCTTAGCTGATCTAAGCTCTTTTCTAGCGAGGGGCCCGCCCCACAGATGATCGCTGGGGTGCCGACAAATTTGCCGAAGAGAGCCTCTCCACACTGCACGCTCTCTGCAGCTGACAGGTTGGCAAAAGTATTCATCAGTTGCGGAATCCCAAAGTCGCGATAGAGGCCGACGGTAAGCTCAATGGCCAGAATCAAGTCGGCAACTTCCTTCTCAGTTTCGCCATCTCCTATGAAGTGCCAAGGTCGAAAGAGATGGGACCAGACGAAAGACTTTAAACTCTCTTCAAAGGGAGGAGCAACCACTGTTACGCGCGGACGGATCGCTCTTTTCGATGGAGCGCTCTCTAGCAAGACGAGGCTGCGCTTCTCATCGGCATCGACCCAGCTTAGCGCCTCATTAATTTGCTCTTTATCGCCTTCTGCGGATAGATAGAGAATATCATAGACAGGCATGGACAAGTTCCAGGTAAGTTGGGAGTCCCTCTTGACTCATTTCGCGACCCTTCCATCCTAAATAAATCGACTCTTGATTCGCAAGGCAAATGAGTGGAGCGTCGATGTAGGCGTTATATCCCATCACTTGGGCAAACATCTTTTCATGGATGGGCACCGCCTTACACTCGATGAGAAGGAGGGGTTTTAGACTCTCTGTCTCAAAACAGAGAATATCCAGGCGACGGTTGGGCACAGGGAGATCTTGAACCAGTTCAGAGAGACTCTTTTCAATCGCCAGGCTATGTTTAGGGTATCCGAGCTCTTTCACCATGAAGGTGAGAAGCCGCTGTCGTACGATCTCTTCAGGTGTCGCTTCAATCCACTTTTTTCGAATAGAGTCGTAGAGCTGCTTACTCAGGAGAGACGACTCCATAGCTGCCGTTTCGCCGGCGGTAGATCACTTTGAGGGCCCTCTCTTCTTCGCTCTTAAAAATCATGAAATGGTCGTCGGAGAGCTCCATCTTCATAACCGCTTCATCGAGTGTTAGGTCTTTTAAGGGGCGTTTCTTCTTTTTGATAACAGTAGGCGGGGCAAAATCTTTCTCAAGAGAGCGATTGTTCTCGTCGATGATCTCCTCGTTGATCTCATCGAGCTCATGCTGAGCATGCTCGAGGACGTTGACCTCCATCTCAGTGACAGATACTCCCTTAGCGTGGTGGTCTTGAATGCGGCCTTTCCACTTCCTCAGCTTGTGATAGAGCTTCTCAAAAGCTTTATCGATCGCTGCATACATATTTTCATTTATAGAGTGGACGTTGACCCTGAAATGTGAGAATTTCATGGTGATGTAGACAGTGTGGTTGAGCTTCTGAACATCTAATCTGACATGAATGTCAATGACGTTAGTCGAGATCGCTTCGATCTTGGCGATCTTCTCATCGATATAATCACGAATAGTCTTGGTGATCTCTATACTCTTTGCGCTAACAGCTATATTATACGTTTGATCGTCAAAATCCTTCGGGCTTTGAGCCATAGACACTCTCCTTATTTCGTTTCCCTTATCCTATCTGAAGCGCCTGCTTTTCCGCCATGCTCTTTTTAAAGCATAGACCCCACCTGTCAGAGAAATTTTTTAATACAAACTATTAATTTTTAGTAGCTTGCTAAATGACGATTTGATTGAAAAAAAAGAGCAAAAAAGTTATAATTTTAAAGCATGAATAGAATAGGGTTTTTAGTTACTGGATCTATTGGCATCGTAACAGGGCTTGCAAGTCAAAAGTTAGCTGTGGAGGAAGAGTCTGAATTGATCAGAGCTCTCCGTCTTACTGCAAGTTTTGCTTTCGGCTCTATTGTCATCTCTCCGCTCGTCTCAAGATGTTTAAAAGGCCGTGTTATCACAATTAGCTTGCGAGGAGCCTTCTACTTTGGTGTCGCTGCATCAGTGGTGCAGAGTGGTTGTCACCTATTCTACTTCTATCTGATTCTCTACCGTGACAAAGCAGAAGGTCTTAAAGCCATTGGTGAAACAGATACTCCCACTCTGACTTTTTTTTCCAAAAAGCTACGTGATGATGAAGATATAGTGCGAGCTTGCATTGTAAAGAATCCTAAAGCTCTTCCCCAGGTTTCCCGAAGACTACTTCAAGACACAAAGTTTATTCAAAGTATCGTTGAGGAGTTAGGTCAGTGGCAGATCTGGACTTTTCTTGATAATACTCCCACTTGGGTCAAAGGGCTCTACCTTGATGACGAAGGGATTATGCGAGCATCTATACTCAAAAACCCTATTGTTTGGTACAAGGCTTCCCAGAGAATACTTCAAGATAAAGCGTTTACTTATGAGCTTATTAGAGAGGAACCTAGTGTTTATGAAGACGCTCCCAAATGGGTAAAAAACGATTATGAATTTGCTATGGAACTCTTGCCTAACTATCCCGAAGTTTATTCAAGTCTTTCTAAAATACTTCGTGCAAGAGAAGAGGTTGCATTAGAAGCTGAAAAGGCCTATCAAAAGAGTGGATTTACGCTTGTTAATGAGGTACCTCAATCGCTACTTGAGAATAAAAACTTTATGCTTTCAGTCGTCCGTCTGTCTGGTATGAGCCTTAGATTTGCTTCTGAGTCGTTAAGGAGAGATTATGATCTTGTGCTAGAGGCGTATAGGCAGGTTAGGAGTATCTATTTTCTTAATCTTACCTCCCCGGAGATACGTGAAAAGCTCATAGCAGAGGTGGGCCCTCCTAAAAAACATGAGAGTATTTTTGGGAATCTCTTTGGAGATCGCTTTAATCGCCTTGTCGACGCTTTCCAGAACGTATTTGGAGGCCAAAACTCCGAAGAGAGAGCTGTAAAGCTTAATCGAGACAGTGAAAAGGGCGATCACATCGAGAGATTACAAGAGCGTGTCAATGATCTCGGGGAGACTTCCAGAGCTGATGCGGCGCAGCTTCTTCTAATCGATCCTAGTTGGTCAGATAAAGAGAAGAGATCCAATATGCAATTTTTTCTTTGGTGGGCTCACCCCGATCATGGGGGAACAGATGAATTGGCTAAGAGGGTCATTGCTGCAAAAGAGATCCTTGAAGAGCGCACCGAAAAGGACTCGAGCTCCTTTTTATTTGGTGGAACCACCCCGATCGAGGGAGGAGTGCAGTGAAGATGCACCGAAGAGGACTCGAACCTCCAACCACCTGATCCGAAGTCAGGTACTCTATCCAATTGAGCTATCGGTGCGATAGTATGAACCTTGATCTTCCCCCGTTATTGTAGACACTTCTAACATAGACTATTTTCATATTTTTCTTCAAATTTTACTGGGCTCAAATACCCCAGTAGAGAATACGGGGTTAAATTCCATCGAAGCAAGGAGAATAAGTAGGGAACAAATCACCATTACACCAAACGTCTGATAACTATAGTTATGTTATATAAGTTGTTGATTATTATATCTATAACTTTACAAAAGGAGCCCGCTGGTCCATCTTTGCTGCTGTGGAGTTGCCCTCGATGTCCTCGAGAGTGATTTCCTGTCATCATTCTCGGATTGAACTTTTCTGTTGAAATACTTGTTAGTAATCCAAAGTCCGACCCCAAAAATTACGAAAGTTCCAGGTATTATCCATTTCCAGCTCCTTTCCCTTGGAGGAAGAAATGTTTCGATTTCTTTGGTCATAGAATGTGTTTTTCCTAATTTCTCGATACAGATAGGCAAGATTTCTTCTTTCACTTCTTTGTTTATGTTGTCATCTTGATAGTTCCGTAAAATAAAAAGTAGTCTGCCTAGATATTTTAGAGCAGCGTGTCTATCATTAGCACTAAAACTTGTTAAGATTGACTTTCGTACAAGCTGTGACGATTGAGGATATCTTTCACAAGAGTAAGCGACTCTTCCTAACATATAGTAGCAGGCAGCGATAGATGAATTAGCACTCCCAAAAAGGTGTCTTCTAATCTTAAGCGCCTCATTAAGAGCTATTTTTGCTTGTTTGTAATTATTCAGAGAAATATAGACCTTCCCTAATTTATATGAGGTGTCTGCGATAGATATATGAACTTGTCGGTCATCTTTAA
>JAAKFF010000112.1 GCA_011065165.1 Chlamydiota bacterium | reverse complement strand
GTGTATACACGGACCTTCTCGTTGCCCGTTAAGCGGTAGTAGCCCTGGTTCGCCGCATGGGACCTCGTTTTTCTCTGCATCTCTCTCTCTTTAGTAGATATGACCTTTGCCAAGGAGCAGCTCTGGTTCCTTCTCTTTGATCAATTCCAACATCCCAATGGACAGGTGCCCGCCTATGAGTGGGAGTTTTCAGATTTAAATCCTCCCGTGCAAGGGTGGGCAGCGCTCCGTCTCTATAAGATGGAAGAGGAAAAAACGGGTAAGAAGGATGTCAAATTCTTGAAAAAATGCTACCACAAACTGCTTCTGAATTTTGTCTGGTGGGTGAACAAAGTTGATGCGAAGGGGAACAATGTCTTCGAGGGGGGCTTCTTGGGACTTGATAATATCACCGTGATCGATCGGAGCCAAGATATCCCAGGTGGAGGGAAGCTAGAGCAATCTGATGGAACAGGGTGGATGGGCTTTTTCTGTCTCACTATGATGCGTATCTCTCTGGAACTTGCAAGAGAGGATCCTGTCTATGAGGGGATGGCCGTGAAGTTCTATGAACACTTCATCTATATTGCAAATGCTCTGGTCAATGCTGAAAACAGGGCGGCGCAAAACTGGGATGAAGAAGATGGCTTTTTCTATGACGTGTTAAATGTGAATGAAGAGCATGTGCGCATAAAGGTGCGCTCTCTCGTGGGACTTATTCCACTCTATGCCGTCGATTGTATCACAGAGGAGGAGTTGAACACCTTTAAAGAGTTCGCCGTGAGTTTTAAGTGGTTTAACAGAAACCGAAAAGATCTCTGTAATCATTGCGTTACATCTATAGATAGAGATGGGAAAACCGACTACTTTCTTACGCTCATGGAGGTGCCTAAAATTGAGCGTGTCCTCACTCGCGCTTGGGATCCCGAGGAGTTTCGTTCCGACTATGGCCTGCGCAGCCTCTCCAAATATTATGAGAAAAATCCCTACGAATTTCTCGGCAACACAATCAACTATCAGCCTGGAGAAGCGACAGCTCTTCTTAAAGGGGGGAACTCCAATTGGAGAGGTCCGATCTGGTTTCCCACTACTTTTCTCTTCATTGAAGCGCTCACCAATCTCCAACGTTATAGCGGAGACCTGATCAAGGTCAAAAGCGATGGAGGGGAGCCTGTCACCCCTGGAGCCATGGCAGAGTACTATGCTCACGCTCTCATAAAGCTCTTCAAGGAAGATGGAGAGGGCGGGCGACCTATCTATAGAGGGTGTGAGAAGATGGTCAATGACCCCCACTTCAAAGATCATATCCTCTTCTATGAGCACTATCACGGTGATAGCGGCCGGGGTCTGGGGGCCTCTCATCAGACAGGTTGGAGCGGTCTTGTAGCCAACCTGATCGACGAATGGTGTCGATAAACCTCTGAAATTTAATTCATTACAAAAAAGATTAATATGAGACAATTGGTGCTTTTCTGGGGAGTGCTGCCGAGATCAGAGAGCCGGTGATTCCCATTAAGAAGATCAGGGGAATCCCATATACGGCCCAATACCAGGTGTAGAGGCCCTCTTCCCCGAAGTGCCAGTAGCAGAAGACTCCCCAACCCAGCCCTGTAATAATACTTAAGAGAGCCCCCAATGAGGAGGCTCTCTTCCAGTAGAAGCCGGCGAGGAGGGCGAAGGAGAGGGCGGCAACAGGAATGTTAGCTAAGACCAGCTTATCCAGAATCCGATCGACTAGGGTGTTTCCTAAGAGATAGGAGACGCTGGCGAACGCTAGCGTGAGATAGAGTCCGCGCTTGAAATTTTTTCCACTCTTCCAAAAATCAGCAATGACCATAGAACTCATCGCGCTCCAGACTCCTGCTAGTGTCGTGGCGGAGATCATGAAGAGGGTGGCGTAGGCGATCCCTTTCAAACCGGTGGGGAAGTAAGCGTTGATAATCGCGCTTAAGGCGAGTTCGGGCGCTGCGATCTCGATGCTTAGGTAGGAGGTTGCCATCACTCCTATTCCATAGAAGATAAAGGCGAGAATCGCAGCGAAAAATACTGCTAGGAATGCGACCCGCTTTGATTTTGCAGAGAATATTTTTTGTCCATACCACGGCGCCAAGATGTAGGTAAACATCGTAAGGAGTATCAAGGAGATGATAAATCGCGTTGGAAGCAACTCTGGCATGTGAGGAGGGGGCTCTCCTCGATTCTTCCAGGAGAAGTAGAGGATCAGAGGAAGGATTAGAGAGATTAAGAGAAAGCTGTAGACATCCGTTCGGATAATTGCAATAAGGCCCCCTCTCAATGTCATTAGAAGAATCACGATAATAAGGAGTGCACTTAAGAGCCAAGGAGAGAGGTTGGGAAGAATCGGAGTGAAGAGAAAAGTCATCGACTTCACATAGGTGGCAGTGAAGCCGACCATGGCACCAATCAACGAGAGGGAGGCGATCCGAGCGAGTCGATTTCCATAGCGTTTTCGAAATAGAGCGACAACTGAGGTAGCATCGAGCTCTTTCCATTTTTTAGCGACCGTTAGGGCGTAGAAGAGTAGTCCGATTAAGAATATTAGAGGGAGGTAGAGAGCTCTCTTTCCGACGAGGTAACCCATTCCTGAGAAGGCGATGAGGGTGGAGGTGTTGAGCTCTGTCATAACTAGTGTGCAAGTTAGAGGCCAGAGCGAGCAGCTGCGTTTTGCAAAGAGATAGCTCTCCTCAGACTGGGTTTTATGATTATTAAAGAGTCCAATCGATAGGAGGAAAAGAAGAATGGCGACAAAGGCTACCAGATCGATATTCACTCGACTGTAACTGATTTTGCAAGATTGCGAGGTTGATCGATATCGTTTCCGCACAGTTTTGCTATATAGTAGGCGAAGAGCTGTCCTGCAACTGAGTAGGGAATGGAGGCGAGAGGATCGATCACCTCGGGGAGCCAGATTACATCATCTGTAATCTTCAAGATCTCTTTCTCTCCTTTCGGAGCAAATGCTAGAATCTCTCCCCCACGAGCTTTGACCTCCATCAAGTTACTCATCATCTTGCCGAAGGTCTGCCTATTTCCGCATAGTCCTATGACAGCGAGCTCGGGGTTGACCAAGGCGATCGCCCCGTGCTTCATCTCACCGGCAGGATAGCCGCTGGCATTGAGATAGCTGATCTCTTTGAGCTTTAATGCAGCTTCCAGACTGGTCGGAAACATGTAGCGGCGCCCCATAAAGAAAAAGTGTTTGAAAGAGGCGTACTTCTCAGCATAGGCTTCGATCTTTGGCGCTTGAGAGATCACTTGTGTGATCTTGGTAGGTAGATGTTTCAGCTCTTTTAGAAATTTTTGCCCCTCTTCTTTGTCTAAGTGACGGATGCGCGCCATATAGAGAGCGAATAGAGCGAGAACGGTGAGTTGGCTGGTGAAAGCCTTCGTCGAGCAGACGCTTATTTCAGGGCCAGCACGCAGAAAGATGGTCGAGTCGGCTTCGCGGGTCAGCGTGGAGTGGGGGACATTGCAGATACCGAGGACCTTTGCACCTTTTGCCTTGGCTTCGCGCATTGCAGCCAACGTATCTGCTGTCTCCCCAGATTGGCTAATTGCGATGACGAGCGTCTCTTTGGAGATAATAGGATTTGTATAGCGAAACTCTGAGGCGATCTCAGTCTCTGTAGGGATGCGGGCGATCTGTTCCAACATGGAAGCTGCGATGCAGCCGGCATGCCACGAGGTACCGCAGGCTAAGATTAGGACGCGATTTTTTGATTGGAGCTCTGAAGCTGCGAGCTCAAGCTCTTCAAACTTCGCCGTTCCGAACTCCTCGTGGATCCGCTCTTGCATCGCCTGCTGGATGGTCTGAGGCTGTTCATGGATCTCTTTGAGCATGAAGTGTTCATATCCACTCTTTGAGATTGGGGTGTTTTTAAAGCCAATCGTTTTGCTCATCTTCTCAATTTTTTTTCCATGAGTGTTGTAGACGCTCATCTTATCGTGCTTCAAAACAGCGATCTCATCATTCTTAAGATATATGACGTCGAGCGACTTCCCATTGAAGGAGTTTGCGTCGGAGGAGAGGTAGGCTTCGCCGTTTTTACGGTCGATCCCGAGCACTAGTGGACTCTCTCTAGAAGCGGCTATAATCTCATCGGGGTGGTCTTTGTGAATGAGAGCGATAGCTAGAGAGCCTTGAAGCTCTCGAAGGGTCTTTTGCACCGCAGTACGCAGATTTCCACTGTAGTGGTGAGAGATGAGCTTGGCAATCACCTCTGTATCAGTCTCCGACTCAAAGAGCACTCCTTTTCTCTCGAGCCTCTCTCTGATCGCGTTGTGATTTTCGATAATTCCGTTATGGACGAGGGCTAGGGTCTTCTCTTGGTTGAAGTGGGGGTGGGCGTTCTCTTGGTTGGGGACGCCATGGGTGGCCCATCTTGTATGGGCGATCGCGATGTCCAA
>JAAKFF010000111.1 GCA_011065165.1 Chlamydiota bacterium | reverse complement strand
GACAGACATTCCAAAAGCTCAATCACCAGCCGCACTCCTGCGCCAGTGGCTAAGGTGAGATGGTAATCCCTGGGCTTATCGAGAAAGGCCGTCCCCGCGATATCCAGATGGATCCAGGGGGTGTTCTTGCTGACGAACTCTTTCAGAAAGAGTGCCGCAGTGATCGACCCGGCCATCCGCTGAGTTGAAGCGTTCATGATATCAGCAATGTCAGACTTAAGGAGACTCTTATATTCGGGGTCGAGTGGCATGCGCCAGACGCGCTCTCCTGTACTCTCCCCTGCTTGATGACAGAGTTTAGCTAATCTATCGTTGTTAGAGAAGAGACCTGCACGGTGCTCCCCCAATGCTACAACTATAGCGCCAGTTAAAGTAGCCATATCGATGATGCGGCTGGGAGCGAACTTCTTCTGGCCATACGCTATCGCATCGGCGAGAACGAGCCGTCCCTCAGCATCGGTATTAGTGATCTCAACAGTTATCCCTTTATAGGAGCGGTAGACATCTCCTGGCTTATAGCTCTCTGCATCGATGGAGTTTTCAGTGGCGGGAACGACGATAACGATGTTGCGCTTCAGTTTAATTGTAGCTGCTGCTTGGATGATACCGAGGGCTGCGGCGCCTCCACTCATATCAGCGCGCATATCTTCAACAAATTTTGTAGGTTTGAGGTTGATTCCACCCGTATCAAAAGTGATCCCTTTTCCGACAACCATCGTTAGATCGGTCGAGCGAGGATCTCCTCTATACTCTGCCATGATGAGGAGGGGGTCAACGCGTGAGCTATTCCCCACTGCAAGGAGTAGCCCCAGCTTCTCTTTTTCAAGCTGTTTTTTCGTGAGAACAGTCGTTTTAACTGCCGTGAAAGTACGCGCAAGCTTCTTCGCCTCCGCAGCAAGTGCTTGAGGTGTCACATCCAAGGCGTTGCGATTGATCAGATCGCGCGTCAGATTAACTCCAGAGAGAATTCCTAAAGTCTTCTTTGCAATCTTTGGATCTTTCGCCCCAAGTAGAGTGATTTTTTTGACATAAAAGGGCTCTTTTTTACTCTTCCACTCTTGAAAAAGATAGAGGCAGAGTCCAGCGCCCTCGGAGACGGCACGCGTCACACTTGCGATGTTATGCTTCTTGAGTTTAGGAATGACCAGAGAGATCTGAGGCCATTTTTTGTTCTGGCACCGCTTCATCGCAGCGCCATAGCTGCGGCGCAGGCTCTCTAAGTTGCACTCTCTCTCTTCACCAAGCCCAAGAAATAGGAGCCTCTTTTCGCTCTTACCCGTGAGGTAGGCGAGCATGGTAGAGCCCTCTTTACCTGTAAAATCCCCCGCTTTCAAAATGGGAGCGATCACACTCTTGAGGTCGGGGAGGTTGACGATCGTCTCGGCCCCCTTTTTTCCTTTGAAAAAAGGGATGACGATCAAGTCAGCCTTCGGTCGTTTGGAGAGAGAAGCGACTGTATTAAACATTAAAAGGGAATCTCATCCTCTGTGAAGGCGGGAGTTTCTTGCTGCTGCTGCCCTTGTTGTTGCTGCTGCTGCTGCTGCTCTCCCTGCCCTTTCTGCATCGTCTGCTCTGAGGGTTCATAGCTCTTTTGAGAGCCCTCTTCTTTCCTTCCAAAGGGAGGGAAGGAGATATTATAAGCCACTAGATTGAGTGATATTTGCGGCTTGCCATCGCGATTAGTGAAGATCTCAGGCATAAGCATCTCACCGTTAACGATAATGGCGCTGCCCTTCTTAAAATAGGGGATGATCTTGTCAAACTGTTCACCCCAGATGGTGACCCGCCACCAGAATGTCTCTTCTTTACCGCCGCGACGTTGATTGGCTGCCACGCGCAAGTTGGTCACTTTCTGTCCGGAAGATGTAAAGCGCACTTCAGGATCCGACCCTAAATGGCCCATAATTGTCGTCTGATTCATACGATACCTCACATTGATTCGTTACGCCAACTATACTCAATTGAAAAAATAAAACCAAGACTTTCCAATAGAGACCATTTTTTCCACTAAGAGCACCTTGTAAAACTCCCAATGGTTGCTTTTGGTCTCATTCACTAAAGGAATTATTATTGTTGAGAGGGCTGAGGATTCCGGAAGAAGTATCTCCGAACTAAGTATCCGATTACAAAAATGGCAACGAATGCTCCAATAACTATCAAGGGATAATTGATTTTGATCCCTCTATCCCGACTTGACTCCAGAGCTTTAGACTTAGGAAGCATTAATAAGTAAGCCGTTTATCCTCATTGGCGCTTCAGCAATGGCCTTACCAGCCAAGAATCTCTGCTTGAATTTACAAAGAATTCGGAAAATGATAGAGCTTTTTCTATGAGAGTGAAAGGTGAGATCTTAAGAGTATTATGGAAAAAAAAATTACCGGACTAAAAAAAGCACAGTTAGAAGATGAAGAGCTCTTAAAGCGATCCCTTGCAGATCTCTCTCAGGTCTTATCGAAGGATAAGTTCACATATTTCAAGGTTGATAAAGAAGAGACATTATTCCAATCATGTAAGACCGTTGCGCATAGGATGGGATTCGAGCTCTCTCCAATAAATGAATCTGAACATAACATCGATAACATCTGCAGAGCATCGGATGTACGCTATCGCAAAATCAATCTTAAGCCTAAGTGGTGGAAAAAAGATCATGGACATTTAGTCGGATTTAATCAAGAGACCAAGCAGTATGTTCCCCTTTTACGCTCGAATAAACAGAGCTATTACATCCTCGATCAGAACAGTTCAAAAAAAGTTGAGATTAATGAGACAAATGCCTCTCAAATTGCTTCTGAGGCTGTGATGCTCTACCATCCACTCCCGGAAGATTGTGGAAGTATACGCGCCCTATTAAAGATCCTTTTCAAGAAAAATCACAGAGAGTATCGATTAATTGGATTCTCTGGGGTAGTGGGGATCATCCTCACTTTCTTTATACCAATCGCGAATAAAGTCTTTTTTGATTATATCATTCCAAATTATGACTTTACTGTCTTTTTCCAAGTTTTTTTGGGATTAATCGTTTTCACTGTGAGTTCATCAGTCTTCCTATTTACCCGTTCCATCGTAGTACTCCGTTTAAATGGCGTTATTGCCAATCGTTTACAGATGAGTTTATGGGATCGAATCTTGAAACTCCCCGTCTCGTTTTTCCGTTCAATTCCTACAGGAGATCTTCTCCAACGCACATTAATTTTCGATCAACTCCGCGCAAGTCTCTCTCAAAATACGTTGAAGATAGTTTTTAATGGCCTATTTTCCATTTTGTACTTAGCAATCATGCTTTTTTATAGTTGGAAATTAGCTTTGGCTGGAGTCGCGATCATATTAATAAGTTCATGTGTCACCTGTATTATCTTTCTCATGAAACTCTATTACGAAAGGATCATTCTGCGCTCAAATGCAAAAATCAATGCTTTTCTCATTCAGGCAATTCGAGGCATTGCTAAAATCCGCATAGCCAATGCAGAGAGCCGCATTTTTTCGATCTGGGCTAAGCTCTTTTCAAAGAATGAATCGATGAATTTAAAATCAAGAAATTTGCAAAATATAGTCGAGACTTCGAATGTAACATTTAATCTATTCATCTCTCTTGTCGTCTTCGGAGTTGTAATGATCGTACGCGAAGAGAATCCTTCCCTCTTTTCTGTCGGCCAATACTTAGCATTTTCTGCAGCCTTTGGTCCTTTTTCGCAAGCGACATTTGAGTTTTTTAATAGCTTGATCTCCCTGGTAACATTGATTCCCTTTTGGGAGAGAGTACGTCCGTTATTGACAACACCCATCGAGAAGACAAAAGATACAATTGATCCAGGCGTATTAAAGGGAGCCATCTCAGTAAAAAACCTCCATTTCCGCTATGCCCCCTCATCTCCCATGGTATTAGATACGCTCTCTTTTGATATCTCTCCAGGAGAATTTATTGGAATTGTGGGCCATTCAGGAAGTGGAAAGTCAACCCTTTGTCGCTTGATGATCGGATTTGAAACTCCTAATAGAGGCTCTATTTTTTACGATAAGAAAGATCTCTCTGAACTCAACCTCTATGCTCTTCGCAATCAAGTGGCCGCTCTGATGCAAAATGGAGGCCTCTTCAATGGAACTCTCTATGAAAACATAGTCTGCGGAGGAAACTACACATCTAAGGAGATTCAAAGAGCCCTTGAAATCTCTACTTTGAAAAACGATCTATCCGATCTTAAAATGGGGTTAGATATGCTCGTCTCTTCGGAGGGAGGTCTCCTCTCAGGAGGACAGAGACAAAAAATCCTCTTAGCTAGAATTCTCATACGTCAGCCCAAAATCATTATCCTTGACGAAGCATTAAACTCAATTGATAATCAAACCCGCTATGAAATTCTCGATAATTTAGAGACTCTTAAGATCACGCGGATCATCACAGCCCATAATCTCAATACTTTTCAGAGAGCCAATCGTATTTTCGTTTTAGACAGAGGAACGGTTGTCGATAGGGGGACCTTTGATGAGCTTTCAAAAAAAGAGGGAATCTTCCAGAGATTTTTAGAGAAGCAAAAGCTCTGAAA
>JAAKFF010000110.1 GCA_011065165.1 Chlamydiota bacterium | reverse complement strand
ACAAATCCTAAGTTGAACTTGGGATTTGTATAATTTTTTGCTTACTCTTCAGCCTTAAGGACTTCCATGAAGGCTGACTGGGGGATGGTTACTTTGCCGAACTCTTTCATCCGCTTCTTTCCCTTCTTCTGCTTCTCCCAGAGCTTGCGTTTGCGGGTGATGTCTCCGCCGTAACATTTGGCGGTGACGTTTTTGGAGAGGGCGGCGATGGTTTCGCGGGCGATGATCTTTCCGCCGATCGCTGCTTGGATGGGCACTTTGAACTGCTGGCGGGGGATGACATCTTTGAGCTTTTTGCAGATGGCGCGGCCTTTGGCCTCTGCTTTGGTGGTGTGGACGAGACATGAGAAGGGGTCGACGACCTCATTATTCACGCGGATCTCGAGTCTGATGATGGAACCGATCTCATACTTATCTATCTCATAATCAAAGGATCCGTAGCCACGGGTGACTGACTTAAGTTTGTCATTGAAGTCGGTGATGATCTCATTCATGGGAAAGCGGAAGGTGAGGAGGAGGCGGCTCTGCCCAATCGTTTCGGTCTTTTCGAGAGTTCCTCGCTTATCTGTCCCTAGGCTCATGATAGCGCCGATATACTCTCCAGGTGTCATAATATGCGCGATAACCCAGGGCTCTTCTATGTAACTGATGGAGGCGGGATCGGGGTAGTGCGCAGGATTATCGACCTTCTTCTCTTCGCCATTTGAGAGGGTGATTTTATAGACGACGCTTGGGGCTGTAGTGATGATGTCGATATTGAACTCTCTCTGAAGCCGCTCGAAGGTGATCTCTAAGTGGAGGAGTCCAAGGAAGCCGCAGCGGAATCCAAAGCCGAGGGCTAAGCTACTCTCCTGTTCGACATGGAGAGCTGAATCGTTGAGCTGCAGTTTTACGAGGGCGTCACGCACGCTCTCAAACTCTGAGGAGTCGATGGGATAGATGCCGGCATAGACGACGGGTTTAATGAGGCGGAAACCTGGTAAGGGCTTGTCGCTCCCGCCGCGGAAGGTGGTGATCGTATCGCCGACCTTTACGTCGCTGGTATTTTTTATGTTGGCAACGAGGTAGCCGACTTCACCGGGTCGGAGTTGGTCGACGGCCTTTCCTTTTGGGGAGAAGACCCCGACTTCGAGCACTTCAAAGCTCTTATCTGTCGCCATCAACTTGATCTGGGTCCCCTTTTTGATCTCTCCGCTTATCAGACGCACGTAGATCATGACGCCGCGGTAGGGGTCGTAGTGGGAGTCGAATACGAGGGCGCGTAGCTGACTCTCTTCGACTGGCTTAGGAGAGGGGATACCGACGATGATGCGCTCTAAGATCTCAGCTATCCCTTCACCGGTCTTGGCGGAGCAGAGAATGGCATTTTGCGCCTCTAAGCCGATCACCTCTTCGATCTGCTCCTTCACTTGGTCGGGATCGGCTGCGGGCAGATCGATCTTATTTAATATCGGAATAATTTCTAAATCGCGGTCGATAGCGAGGTGGACGTTAGCGAGCGTTTGAGCTTGGACGCCTTGCGCTGCATCGACAATGAGGAGCGCTCCTTCGCAAGCGGAGAGGGAGCGAGAGACTTCATAGGTGAAGTCGACATGGCCTGGTGTATCGATAAAATTAAATTGGTAGGTGTTGCCATCCTTGGCGTCGTAGTACATCGTGACGGGGCGCGCTTTGATGGTGATGCCGCGCTCTCTCTCGATCTCCATGTCATCTAAGAGCTGCTCCTGCATCTCACGCTTAGGAACGGTTCCTGTTATCTCGAGTAGCCGGTCGGAGATGGTCGATTTTCCATGGTCGATATGGGCTATTATGGAGAAGTTACGGATGAATTTTAGATCGTATTTGAATGCCATTAGCCTAATTATAGAGGAGTAACAGTTATAAAAAAAGCCCTCCTATCTGAAGGAGGGCTTTTAGAAAAGAGATGAGCTCTTTTTCTTTAGGTTGTTGGGGTCGCTTCGGGTTGAGTCTCTACCTTAGAGGCGGGCTCAATATTCTCCTCAGGAGGATGCTTTTTCTTGCTTGTAAGATCCAAGAATTGCGTACCAAGTGACTTGGCTGCAACGATCCACACGGCGATGATGACAAGAAGAATGGCTCCCACATAAGGGGTCATTCCGGCGATACCGAAACCAACAATCAGACCCTGTTGAAGGAGGGCACCACCCGATTTACCGAGGCGGGCGCCAACGACGTCAACTGCCGCTTTACCTTTAACTTTCGACTCCTGGTCGAGCGGGATGTAAGCCATCTCTTTCGTCGGATCGAAGAGAGAGTATTTGGAGGACTTACTGAGGATGTTCTGGACCATTCCAAACATCACAGCGAGCATGAGGGGCGTCGTACCAATGCTAGCAATAAATCCTTTTAGGTTATCTCTGAAGATGATAAATCCAAAGAATGCAACCCCAGTAATAAGAAGGACGATAGGTGTGACAAGGGCCGCACGTTTCCAGCCAAAGCGGCGGATGACGTTTCCTCCAACAAAGAGCATCATGAAGATCGTTACAACACCGGTAATCTGCGAGAAGCGCCCCATAAACATGCCATAGGAGTTCGGGTCAGGATATTGAAGTGCAAGCTGACTCTTCCAAGTGACTTCGATCAAGTTGATAGCGACACCATAGGAGAGGACGAGGATGGCGATGCATCCGAGGTACTTTGAACGGGCAAGCATTAGGAAGCTCTCTTTCATGGAGAGTTTGGGCTTCGCTTTCTTCTGTTTGGTCTTCTCTGCTTGGCTGTAGAAGCGTGAGTCAGTTAAGACGTAACGGTTGATCCACCAGTAGACTCCTAAGACGATCAATCCGGAGAGGATAACCATCCCCATCAGGTAGTTAAGAGAGACTTGCCAAGGATCTGCTCCTACAGGAAGGCTTTGGCGGGTCTGAGATGCCCAACGGATGAACCATCCAGAGATGATCAGAGAGAAGTTGGCAAAAAGACCAAAGAGAGCGTAGAATCGCTTCGATTCTGAGATTTTCGTCGTATCGTTGGCAAACCCCCAAAATAGGAGGGAGAGGGCGACACTGCCCCATAGCTCAGCCATAATATAGAAGAGGGAGAATGTCCAGTTGCGGATAATGGCGATAAATCCTTTTAGTCCAACGGGCAACACAGTTTGCAGATAGTCGCAAAATTCATTTGGATGGAGAAAATCGCGTGCTGGATAGAGGACCGTTACAAATAATCCAAAAAATATCAGGAAGGGCAAGACAGCACAGTAGAAGAGTTTGGGTTTACTCAGCTTATTACTCAGTTTTGCATAGATCAGCATGAAGATGACGGCAAGGGGTAAGACACCCCAGACCTTGAGGAAGGGGATGACCTCGGCTCCACCACCTGGAGCTGTGACGACGAGTGCATCTTTCGTGTCTCGCAAAATTGTGTAATTGAAGAGGATGAAAAAGAAAAGCAAAACCATCGGGATGACTTTCTTTAACTCATAACTGTGGATCGGCCATAGAATTGACCTTACTTTCCCGAATTCAGGGGCTGTTTTTGACATGGTTAGTTTTCCTAGTTAAACATTTTTTTTAAGCACTCTCCACCAATTTGTAGCCAGCGAGTTACAAAGCAGGGGAGAGAGCTCTATAAGAACAGGCCTATTGTATAGAGTCTGGCGTAAAAATCAAGAGAAAAATTGTGGGAAGTTTCAAGAAAAGAATAGCCTTTTTGAGAAAAAAAGAACGCATGAGAGGGTGATTACAAAGTCATCCCGATGGATAAAATGATCCTTTCTCCTAGGAGTCAGTTCTCGACCTACACTAACTTTATCAAGTTGACTCCGGTCTCCGAAACTGTCTCCTAGAAAAAAGTCTCTCTTTTCTGCATCGAAAGCACTTCATAAACACCCTCTAGGGGCGTTCTTTACGAAATAATGAGTCTATCTCTCGATCATCGCTTCTGCGCCTGCAGCGATCAACGCTTGCTGGGCATTGACAGCTTCGACAAATCCGTTCCATAGCTCATGGTCGACAATTCCATGGCGGATCGATTGGATCAACTCACGCTTGCAATGTGCTAGGGATTTTCTTGGGCTGAGGAGAGAGATCATCTCTTTGTCTCCAGAGAGGCGAGCCATATTGAGGAGGCGCTCTAGCTGAAGCTTGGAGAAGGCTAGGTTATCTTTCTTCTTACGAGATCCGCGAGCTGCTCTCTGCTTAGGGGGAACAACTAGGGGGCGATCTGCTCTGATAATGAACTCATCAATAAGGGAGGAGAGCTCAGCAGGTTTTTTGTATTTCATCTTTCTGAGAGTGAAGTGGTGCATATATCCGCCAGAGTTCATGGGGATGTATTTGCACAGATCATTCTCTTTTTTTCCGCGCACTCTTTTAATTGCCTTGGCAATTGTGCTTTCAAGCTCTTCAAGCTTTTTGGTGTTTGTTTTGACAGTCTCTTCTTCTGTAAAGCTCATAATGACATCCTTTAATCAAGTTATAGTAATTTGTTATGACAATCCTTGGAGCAACTCACTCCAGATTCAAAAAATTAGTCTACATATAATAATAAAAATTTCTTTTTTACTATTTCTATTCTATAATCAACACATTTATAAACTATC
>JAAKFF010000011.1 GCA_011065165.1 Chlamydiota bacterium | reverse complement strand
TCAGTCCCAGTCTATCAAATTTCCATTAAAAACTTTCCTATGCTGAATTGTTTTTTAATGGCTCAGTCTATATACTCTGTTCTCAAAGTTCATAAAGGAGAAAGAGATGTCAACAGTTAGTGAAGCTACAATTAGAAAGTACGTATTTCCAGAGGGAGCCGAGGCTCTTCTTCAACTTTGTCCTGATGACGCAAGTAAGTTAGTTGGTGGAATCACCTTTAAGGGTTGCTCTAGAACCTGGCATATTAAGGTTGACCATGTTGAAGATAGAGGAATTTACGTTCGACAGCATGGGTACACCGAGGGTCGTTTAGCAGCCGTTTGGAAACTTCATCTTTTTTATCTTTATTCTAAAAGTAAAGCACCATCACGAGATGAGGAGACCGAGTTTGGTCACACTCATAGTTCTCTATCCCAGAGACGATCACCTTGGATGCGCCGAACTGATATAATAGATTTTCAAGAAAGCTCTTCCAAACAAAAATTTGTTGATAAATTGACCAATCTTGGAATAGTCCAAACAGTAGGTGAAGATCCCAAAATGTCAACTAAGAATCTAAAATACGTCAATCTGGGGTGGTCGGATCTTCCTGCATCCCTGATTCCTGAAGAAGACCCCAGCATTGTACATTCTCCGGCGCGCCGGAAGGGTCGCAAACGGCGCCGCAAGGTTCGCAAACGGCGCGTAGCGGTTCAGCATCGAAGAGGCAGCGGGCAACCTTCTCGCGTAAATAAGTTGGTCGTCTTCTTGATCTTAGGTGCAGGGGTGGCGCTTATCATAGCTGGTCTCGATGCGAGAAGGCGTTGGGGACAAGGGCTGGCGGGAAGGGCGCTGTTGCCTAAGACGTTGTTGAGATCAAATCTTTCTTTTAGCTGATTGTTCTCTTGGCAAAAAAGAAAAAAATGGGTATGGTCTTACCATAAATGCAAATTGATTAAGGATACGCGCAGATGGCACATCGGAAGAATATGACCTTCCTCCTCACGAAAGAAGAAGCAAAGAAGCAAATGGGTTGGTTGATTTTCGATGCTAAAGGGAAGAATCTGGGACGTTTCGCTTCTGAAATAGCTAAGATTTTGAGAGGCAAACATAAGGTAACGTTCACTCCACACGTTGACAATGGAGATGGAGTGATTGTGATCAACGCTGAGCAGATCGTTGTAACGGGTGGAAAAGAGGCGCAGAAAATTTACCAATACTACACAGGTCATATAGGTGGTCGACGCGAAATTCCCTACCGTGTGATGAAAGACCGTAAGCCTACATACATTGTTCGTCATGCTGTACAAGGGATGATGCCGAAGACTAAGCTGGGAAAGGCACAACTGAAGAGATTACGCATTCTCGCTGGTGACAAACACGACTTCATGGCACAAAAACCCGTTGCAGTAGACGTTTAAACGAAGGACAACAGAATTATGGCAGCTATAAAAGAGATAATTGGTGTTGGAAGACGAAAGCGCGCTGTCGCATCGGTACGACTCCGTAGAGGAAAAGGAAAAATCGATGTCAATGGCCTCAAATTTGAAGAGTACTTTAAGAGCGATTTTCAGCAGAAGACAATCCTCTCTCCACTCGAGAAGGAGGGTCTCTTAGGTAACTACGATATCATCATCCGAGCGAAGGGTGGTGGCATTGAAGGGCAGATGATCGCTGCCAGGCTAGGCATTGCCCGCGCCCTTGTCAAAGAGGACGAAGATAGACGCGGCAGCCTTAAAGCTGAAGGCTTCTTAACACGTGATCCGCGAAAGCGCGAGCGAAAGAAATATGGTCTTGCAGGAGCAAGAAAACGCTTCCAATTCTCGAAGCGTTAATTCAGAGCCCCTCTCTTTTCTTTTAATCCTCAGAAAGCAATTTCTGAGGATTTTTTTTTGATTAAAGATACTTGTGCTTTAGGTAGGAGATGTAGGGTTCTGGGGAGAGGGGGGAGCCGGTGGCGCGCTCGATCAGATCGAGAGCGGGGAATTCGCGGCCGAAGCGGTGGACGTTCTGCTTAAGAAACTCACGCATGAATGCAAGATCGCCGCCAGCGATGCGCTTCTCCCAATCGGGGAAGGTTTGTTGAAAGGTCTGGTAGAGCTGTCCTGCATAGACATTTCCTAGGGCATAGGTGGGGAAGTAGCCAAATAGTCCCCAGGCCCAGTGGATATCTTGCAGACAGCCTTCGCTATCCGTCTCTGGGACGACGCCGAGTGAATCTTTCATCTTCTGATTCCAGATGGCGGGGAGCTCTGAGAGGTTAATTGTCCCTTCTAGGAACTCTTTTTCAAGTTCATAACGTAGGATGATATGGAGGATGTAGGTCACCTCGTCGGCAAAGATGCGGATGAGGGAGGGCTCTACGACATTGATCGCTTGATAGAAGTGGTCGAGATCGACTGAGGCGAGCTCGTTTGGGAAGTGCGCTTTGAGTTTTGGGAAGGCGAACTTCCAGAAGGGGAGTCCTAGGCCGATATAGGTCTCCCACCATCGCGATTGACTCTCATGCATCCCCATGGAGCAGTAGTCGCCATTGGGTGAGCCGAGATCTTTGCTAGGCAGCCCGAGTTCGTAGAGAGCGTGGCCTCCCTCATGCATGACTGCGGAGATCCCTTCAAAGAAGCAGTTGCCACTTGTATGGGTGGTGAGGCGGACGTCGTGGGGGTGCAACCCCATGCAGAAGGGGTGGTCTGAATAGTCGAGTCGAGAGCTACTCGGATCGACTCCCATCTCGGCTAAGATGGTGTGGTTAAATTCTTCCTGCTTATCTTCGGGGAAGTAGGCGGAGAGGAAGCTCGTATCGGGCCGTTTTTTTGAGGAGAGCTTGCCCAGTAGGTCTGTGAGGAAGGGTTTGAGCTCTGCAAAGAAGGCGTCGAGTTTTTTCGTCGTCATTCCAGGTTCATAGAGGTCTATCAGGGCGTCGTAGGGGTGCTCTTTCCACCCAATATATTTAGCCTTCTCTTGGACAAGAGAGACGATCTTTTCTAGATGGGGGAGGAAGGTCTCGAAGTCATTATTCTTTTTTGCTTCGGCCCAAATAGTGACCGCTTGGGAGGTCGTCTTTGCAAAGGTTTTAACGAAGTCGCTTGGTAGTTTGACCTCGATGAGGTAGTCGCGGCGCCACTCGCGTAGGGCTGCTTGCTCTCTTGCACCGAGGGATGTTTGAGCTACTTTCCCGCTCTCTATGTCGATGAGTCTACTGAGGGCATCTCTAAATGTGCTGGAGACTTTTTTAGAGTGAAGGAGTGAGGAGATGAGTTCTTTCTGCTGCGAGCGGAAGTCGATTCCTCTCTTTGGCATGTATGTCTCTTGATCCCAATCGAGTAGCATGGAGAGGGAGGAGAGGAGGCGGATTTCGCGTCCAAGGTTTAAGAGGGTTGTGTAGTCGTCTTGATCTTTTGACATAGCTTCCTTATCATTTTTTCTATGAGGTTAATAGAGCCGTTGGCAAGGGGAGTGCCGAAGGCGATAGTTGTAGTGATGATGGCGATGGAGGCGCTTCCAATGAGGGTGTCGGTCAGCCAATGGGCACCTGCGATCAGGCGGGGCAGGCAGAAGAAGAGCGCGTAGAGGAGGGCGAGGGCGCCCATCTTTCGTCCCATCAGCTTGAAGGTGAGGCAGGTGAAGAGGATGGCGGTGATCGCATGGTCGCTTGGAAAGCTCTTGTTGGAGTGATCTTTGACCTTGGTCCACTCGATCACACTGGAGAGGCGGAAGGCCTCTCTGTCTACCATGGTGGGGCTATCGCGATAGAGATGGATCGTTTCGGAGAGTGCAGAGCCGTTCACGATGTGAATAATGAGGCCGATAAAGAGGATAGAAAAGATCAGTTCGGCGACTTTCCTAATCTTTAGATAGGGGGCGGCCCAGATGATATTAAGGATGAAGAAGAGGAGCATGATGAGGTCATGGATCCAGTCCATTATTCGGTGTCCGATGAAGGCCCAAAAGTTCTGCCAGAGAGGGCTGGTCTGCACCCAAGAGTTGAGAAAATGAAAGCTCTTTTGATCTAGGAGATCCCAGAAGATGCGCGACTCAGGGATCAACCAACTGATGAGAGCGAGAAGAACGATAAGAGGGGCGATAAACTCTCTCACTGGGACCTCACGCATAGACGGAGAAAGCGGGTGCCGAAGAGGGTAAAGAAGAGGATGGGTAGGGAGAAGATCGCCCAAAATGGCGCTATCACTTGCAACTCACCAAGAACGACGCAGGCGTCCATAATCATAAAGAAGGCGATATATCCAAAGATGGTGAGTGAGAAGATGAGAAAAGTGGGAAGGTTTCTCATCGATCGGATGCAGAAGGGGATGACGCCGATTAGAACCAGTACTGGCAGCCAGGGCATGAGCACTTTGAAGTAGAGATGGGTCTCTGCCGTCGCTCTGTTCTCATAGAAGAGGGGCGTCTTATTTAGGATGATCTCGATCAGTTCGCTGATTGAACGGTTCTCGATAGCTCTGCCGGAGTGTTTCTGCAAATTGAAGTTGAGTTGGAGTGAGTCGAAGAGATAGCTGTTGTATGAGTCTACTTTTTCGATGACGCCCTCTTGATTCCGTCTCATTAGATCGACGAAGGTTCCTTGCGGATACTTTCCTCCAAAGGAGAGTTTTTTCATATGATAAATTTCATCGTGCGAAAGAATCCAGTAGAGGTCAAAAAACTCTTTTTTCGTGCTATCGTAACTCTGATAGATCAGACGCGTGCCATCTTCGAGCGGCAGGGCGTAGACAGAGGTCTGTGGGAGCGTATGCTTCTTTTTTCTTTTGAGATATTTCTGTTCAAAATGTGCGATATAGGTGAGGGACTTTGGAGCGATCACCTCTACGTTGAGATAGCTCACACCGACGCAGAGAAGCCCTACAAAAAAGAAGGGGCGAGTGAGTACGTGGAGAGGAATGCCGGCGGTCTGCAGTGCTAAGAGTTCATTTTTATGGTTGAGTGAAGTGAGCACTTTGACGCTGGAGATCAAGAGGGAGAGAGGGAGTAGGAGGTCGCAGCGCTTGCTAAAGAGCATACCGTAGTAGTAGAGAAAATCTAAAAGGGAGATACTCTTATTCTTTAAGATCTCTTGCATGTGCATCGAGTAGTCGACAAGGACGTAGAGAAAGAAAAAACAGAAAAGAAAGAGAAAGAACACTTTTAAAATTTCGCGTAAAAAATAGCGTTGCCAGAGGGAGGTTGGGATCATTCAACCCCTCTCAAAATTCTTCTTTTAAACCAGAGGGAGACGAGGAGGAGAACAGGAATCGGGATCGAATAGAAAAAAATCATCTTATGGGGAGAGAGGTGGAAGGATTTGGCAGCTATAGAACAGACAAAGGTGAAGGAGGCGAGGAGAACAGCAACAAAGATCCCTCTCTTTTTACGTCCACGGCCGATCTGCATGCCGAGAGAAATTCCCACATAGGTGAAGGTGAAGGTTATGCAGGAATAAAAGAGGCGACGGCAGATTTCAAACTTCGCTCTTTTGAGAGTTTTGGGTTTCACGCTCTTGTCTGAAAAAGTAGAGAGGATTTTTCTTAGAGGGAGATACTCAAACCCGACTCTTCGTGTGGTCTTTTGCATCAAAGAGGAGAGGGCAAGGGCGGAGGTGGACATCCTCTCTTGGTTCTCAATGATGAGATTGTCGTGATAGGCTGGATCGCCTTGATCAATATTTGAGATGATCGTCACATTTTCCCCGGTCATCACGTTCTCTTCCACTGCAAATTTCTTTGCCATCATCAGAGTTAGCCGGTTGTTTGATGGATTTTTCACGGCGAAGATAACATCTTTTGCCTCTTTTCCTATTTGAGTCATCTTCATATCGACATAGGAGTCTTGAAGCTTGAGAAGCTTTGACTTTTTCATGAGAAAGAGGGGGTTGGCGGTGATGACATTTTGAATCAATTCGCGGGAGTAGAGTCGATAGCGTGGGGTGAGCTCAGCAGCGATGACAAAGTTCACGACAGAGAGGAGAGCGGCTGCCATAAGAATCGGGGTGCTCAGCATTTTGACACTTAGACCTGAAGCACGAAATGCAGTGAGTTCATGGGTCTGGCTCAGTCGCTGCGCGAGCAAGATAGCGGAGATGAGCCCAGAGATTGGAATTGCTATAGGGAGGATGTGGGGGATTTGGCAAAGGGTAAAGAGCAGAATGAGATCGAGCTGCGCTGTGAGGGCAGCAAGTCTGGCGATCTCTTGAACTCTGGTGACCAAGAGAACGGAGATAAATCCGATCATACACAAGAAGAAGACCTGGAAGTAGTTCTTTAATAAGTACCGCCACAAAATGGGCATAGCAAACCTTATTTAGCAATAATACCGAAATTAGTGTACTCTAACCTCTATTTTGTAGAAAGGTTCGCATGAAAGAACGTACAGTCAAAGATTTCCTCTCTCTTCACCTGGAAAAGGGGGCGAAACTTCTGCTCGGCCTCTCTGGTGGGCCCGATTCGATGGCTCTCCTCTATTTTCTGCTCGAGGCGCGCCAGACGTTAGATTTTTCGCTCCATCTAGCTCACATCGACCATGGTTGGAGAGAGGAGAGTGGGGAGGAGGCGCTCGCCCTTCAAAACCTTGCGGCGCAGCTGAAGCTACCTTTATATATCCATACACTAAGGGATATGAGTGGGTCAGATTTAGAAAATAGATGTCGGGAAGAGAGATTAGCTTTCTTTAAGAGGTTGCATAAGGAGCACCACTTTCAAGCGCTACTCTTGGCCCACCATAGTGGTGATCAAGCCGAGACCGTTTTAAAGAGGCTCTTTGAAGGGGCTGGCCTCAGAGCACTTGGCGGCTTGCAAGCGATCAAACTCTTTGGGGATCTCCCCCTCTGGCGCCCACTTCTCTCACTAGAGAAGAGCGAGATTCTATCCTATCTCGATAGGAAGCATATTCCCTACTTTGACGATCCCACCAATCGCGATCCTACCTACCTACGCTCTCGGATGCGAGAGGAGATTTTTCCTGAGATCGAAAGAAAGTTTGGCAAGAGAGTTAAAAAAAACTGCCTCCGTTTAGGGGCTCTATGTCAGGAGCTCTCTACTTACTTTGAAGAGAAGAGCGTGGCTATCGAGAAAAAGATGATTCGAGGTCCCTTCGGAGATTGCCTGCCCCTTGAGTTTCATCCTGTTGAACTTAAGTATTTTCTAAGAAGGTATGTCGATCGCTCCCATCTCTCGAGTGAGGCGCTCGATCTAATTATTTTGATGAGTCAGCAGCGGCGGTCGAGTCGAAAAGTTCATGCATCACCCTTCACCTTCTATATCGATCGCTCTCACCTTATTATAGTAAAGGAGCCCTTTCCTAACTTCTTTGAGGAGAGGGAGAGATGGAGATCCACTGCTTCCGGCTCATGGCTCACTTTCTGGCAGGGAGAGGTAGCTATTCCAGAAGGAGATGTTCAAATGGAGAGCCTTTTGAATGTGGAGAGCCGCCTAAAGAAGAAGATGAAGAAGTGGTATGCATCGCGTGGGGTCCCTGCCTTCTTCTATGATAGGGCCCCAATTTTTCTAAGAGAGGGAGAAATTGTTGGAGAGTGTCTAACTGGTTGTGAGTTAAGTATTTGATAATAAGAGAGTTGATAAAAACTATTCAGAAAAAGAGAAATGATATAAAATTACTTACTTGTTAGACTCTTTATCTCTAAGAATTTATACGATGGTTCAACATTTTTGATTGCTAAGGAAAGTTCATGTCAGTAATAGATAGAAATAACGGACCAGAGCGTCCCAAGCGGGGGCTAGGGTTTTTAAAAAATAGATTTAAGAAGAGAATGGATCAGCCAGACAAACAACAAGAGCCTCGGAAGCGATTTCCGGGAGGCTTCCTTTTATTTCTACTTGCCGCCATCTTGATCATTTTGACAGTACAGAACTTGTCGGGAGAGAAAGGGGGGAAGGTATCGTTTAGCCACCAAGTGGAACATCTGGTGAATCTCAAGCTTATCCAGAAAGATCTGAGCAGAAAAACAGCACAAAACGATAATCTTGTGACCTTTACAGGTAAATTTAAAGAGCGTCTCTCCGATGATGCAAGCTTGCGCTACCGCTTCCTGGAGCTGTTAAATCAGAATCATCTGTTAAAAGAGGGAAAAGAGGATCTCGCGAGCAACCTTGAATCCTTTCAGCAAAATGTCAGAGTGAGTGCCGAGCGCTTTCTCCTTCTGAGTGGTACCCCTATTCCAAAGGGTGGCTATAACGTGGTCAGTTCGCTCTATGACACGAAAGAGAGAAAGAACGCCGTAGTGATCACCTCTCTCCCAGAGAAGAGAGAGATGAGTCTGACAGATCTGCAGAGTCTCTATAAGGATGTCGCTGCAAATCCTACTGCTGCCTCTGTGCAAAATTTTGGGGAGCGACTAGAAAAACTAATTCAAGGTTACAAGTCTCCAGTACTCGGAATTGGCAATGAGGGGATGAAGCAGGAGCTTAGAGCTGCTGAAAGCTCTGTGAGCGAGACACTTGGCGGGTCACTCACTCCAGAAGAAGCGTTAGCACACTATCAACCTGGACTATTAACGCTCGCTAAGATCACAACGACGCTCAATCAAGAGCAGAACAACGTCCGGTTACAGGGTCTCCGCAGCGTCCGTAACTACATGGTCGATTTGAATCAATATAATGAATCCTTTGCAGCGCTCGGTGTAAATGCGTCTCAGCTTGCAAAATCGCGTCAGAGTGTCGCCAGTGTGACTTGGTTTTTTAACAACCGCGAACTCTCGACGAAAGCGTTAGAGAAGCAGAGCTCCGAAGAGTTCACCCTCTGGTTTACACATACGAAGAGCGAGTGGGAGGCCTTCTCAGAGAATAAAGGAACGCTCTTCAAAGCTCCCGATCAGCCTCGTAGCCTCGTCCTCGAAAAGACCTTTAAGAGTCAGGAGCCTTCGCCCAACTATTTAAGTTATATCTTTCTCACCATCTTTCCTGTCGTCATCGTGGTTCTCCTCCTCTACTTCTTCTTCTCTAGACAGATGAAGGGGATGGGCTCTGGAGCGATGAACTTTGGAAAGTCTCCTGCTAAATTGCTCAATAAAAACTCGCTAAAAGTGACCTTTGATGATGTAGCAGGAGTTGAAGAAGCTAAGGAAGAGCTGCTCGAAGTTGTCGACTTCTTGAAGGATCCAGGTAAGTTTACAGTCCTTGGAGCGCGTATTCCAAAGGGTGTGCTCTTAATCGGGCCTCCCGGAACAGGGAAGACCTTGATCGCTAGAGCTGTTGCAGGTGAAGCCGATCGTCCCTTCTTCTCGATCTCAGGCTCTGATTTCGTTGAGATGTTTGTGGGAGTTGGTGCCAGCCGTATCCGTAACCTATTCGAGCAAGCGAAGAAAAATGCCCCATGTATCATCTTTATCGATGAGATCGATGCTGTCGGACGCCACCGCGGCGCCGGTATCGGTGGAGGGCACGATGAGCGGGAGCAGACACTCAACCAGCTGCTCGTAGAGATGGATGGATTTGAAACCAATGAAGGGGTCATCTTGATGGCAGCGACCAACCGCCCCGATGTTCTCGATAAGGCACTGCTCCGTCCCGGTCGTTTTGATCGGAATGTGATTCTCGACCTGCCTGATATTAAAGGGCGTTTTGAGATTCTTAAGGTCCATGCCCGAAAGATTAAATTGGATGATTCTGTAAACCTTATGGATGTCGCACGTGCCACTCCTGGATCTTCAGGCGCCGATCTGATGAATATCCTCAACGAATCAGCGCTGCTCGCTGCTCGGAAGGGGCGCAGCGCTGTGACAGGACCCGATACCTTAGAAGCGTGTGATAAAGTGCGCTACGGAAAAGAGCGAAGAAGCTTAGAACTCGACCAGAAAGAGAAGCTTCATACCGCCTACCATGAATCGGGACATGCCATCGTTGGTCTCACTGTCGAACATGGTGATCCCGTTGAAAAAGTGACGATTATTCCAAGGGGATTTTCTCTAGGGGCTACACACTTTGTGCCAGAGAAGAATAAGCTAAGCTATTGGAGAAAAGAGCTGATCGACCGCCTCGCAGTTCTCATGGGAGGACGCGTTGCTGAAGGGATGTTTGTTGACGATATCTCTAGCGGTGCTCAGATGGATATCTCTCAGGCGACAAAGCTTGCTCGTAGCATGGTCTGTCAGTGGGGAATGACCGACTCTCTTGGACCCGTTGCATATGATGAGCGCTCTGAAGATGGGGTCTATATGATGCCCGGTCAGAGCTCGAAGAGCTACTCCGATGAGACAGCGAAGCAGATCGATGAAGAGGTGCGTAAGCTCCTCGATCAGGCAAACAGCTATGCTACAAAAATCATTACCGAAAAGAAAGAAAAATTGCAGCTCATGACCGACATGCTCATCGAGTTTGAGACGCTCGATAGAGAGGATGTCCACGCAATCATAGATGAAAAATGGGATTCCGAGAAGAAGCGGGAGAAGATCAAAGCGATGAGTGATGCCAACCGCAAGACTCCCCCTCCCCCACCTGAACGTGAAGAGACCATTCAAGGAACAGATGACATCGATCCCACCCCTCAACAGGTTTAACTCCCAAAAGGCAGTCTATGAGTAGTGCGATAATTCCTTCAACGATGCATCACCGTTTTTATAAAACTTCTTGTGCAGAACAGCTTACTGATTGCTTAAAAAGCCCTCTTGTAAAAGCTCTCATAATATCAATGGTAGCCCTGACTCTCTTTGCCTACCAACTCCGCCATCCTCGCAGCTCAAAAAAGCTTCTATGTGTGACTATCTTCGCTCTGGGTACCCTCGGGGGAATATTGTATTACAGGAAACCACTCGTATTTGAAGCCCTTCTCATCTTCAACTTGGTCAAAAATTTCTTTTTTGGGTGGGAGTGGTGGAATAAGATTGATGACAATATCTATTTAGGGGGCATCCCATTAGAGCGTTTTGGCCATGAAAATCTGCTTAAAACTAACATTGGCATTAAAGCGGTTCTTTCGATTGTAGAGGATTTTGAGTTTGAACAGACAACAGTAGTTGGAAAAGCAGTGCTTAAGCGTGCATGGAAGACTCATCTACATCTCCGTTGTGGAGATTTTCATCCTCCAACTAATGAGACGCTTAATAAAGGAGCAAAGTGGCTAAAAGATCAAGTAGAACAAGGTAAAAAAGTCTATGTTCATTGCAAATCAGGGGTTGGAAGAAGCGCTTCTATTGTTGTTGCTTACTATATGAAGTATCGGGGGATGACTCTCGATAAAGCTCGAAACAAAGTCGCACTCAAACGTCCCTATATCTTCTCTTCTAACTCAAAGAATATGAGAAGAATGAGAGAATATCGAGATTCCCTGCAACAAGTTTAACGCTAGTAACCTCTCTCCCTTCTATGTTAAGATCTCTTACCTTTTAGGTTACCATCAAGAGCTACAATGAGATCTCTTCTCTTTCTACTTTTTTTTACCGCAACAGCTTGCGCCTCTCAAAAAATACTCTATGATCGTCATTTTTCTCCCTATGCTGGGTCTGCCGATCTACTCTTCGCTCAGGAGCTACTGATATGGGGAGAGGATGCGCTCTTCGATGGCTCGGGGAGGGATACCACAACGAAAGTTTGGGGTCGCGCTGCTGAGCAGCTCCTCTTCTGGTATAACATCAATCTACTCGCTTCTATTACGCAGCATGAGATATTTGGCCATGGTTATCGATTGAGAGAGCTGGGCGTTACTCCAGAAAAATATCAGGTGACTCCATGGGGAGGTTATACCGCTTTTGAGGTGAATGACTCGTTTCTTATGGGGGAGCTACTTGCTGTCGATGTAGCGGGGCTAGAGGCGGAGGGAGTGATTGCGCGAGATCTTAAGATGCAGTGGATTAGGCGAGGGGAAATCGATGGACGTCTAGGCGCCCTCTATACGCAAGCGGAGCAGTCCCTGTTCTGGTACACCTTGATCACTCAGTTGGGGAGACTTAAGGGTGAGGAGGCCTTAGAGGGGAATGATGTTGAGTCCTATATTGCCCATCATAACGCTTCCTACCCCGATCACGCGCTAACGATTGGTGAGTTAACCCGCTGGTCAGTTTTTAACTGGCTCGACCCCATGACTTTCTACGCCTATTTCGCCTTCTTCTATTACATTGCAGAGGGAAAATCTTGGAGCTTCCCGATGATTCCTCTCGGAGATGATCTCCACTATCTTCCCAATATCCGCATCGCCTATGCTCCCTATAGCCCCGAGGCGTATCTCGAAAATTTCTTCTCTATCCGTGGAGAGCCGCTCTATTTTTATATTAAAGGTGGAAGAAAGAGTTTTGGAGTCGGAGTGGCCTATAATCGCTTGATTGCTGGAGAGAGAGGGGAGTTAGGCTTGCGTTTTGATGGGTGGAATCAGAGGGTCTTTCTCTCTTCAGCCACGGTTGGAGATTTCTTAGATGGCGAGAGTGTCTTTCGTCCTGTTTTGGAGAGAAGACGATGGGGCGCCGCGGCAAGTCTCACAATGAGACTCAACCTCTTCTCCAAGGTGGGACTCTATTCGGAGCTTGGATGGAAAACTTCAGGCTATCTCTCTGGCTATGGCCTAAAAAAAGAGGTGGTTGGGAGAGTAGGCATTACTATTGGATCTCCCTTGAAAAAAAAGAACGAGTCAAGATAATCTGCTAAAAAATGAAAGGAGAATTTTATGAGAAAACTTTGTCTACACCTCGCCACAGCGTCAGCTCTTCTACTAACCGGATGCGCCTCATACCAGGCCAGCGCGCTCTCTGCTCTCGATCCCAACTGTGTGAGAGAATATCCTGAGGCAGAGGGAGTCTCCATTGGATGTAAGGCCTACACCAAGCAGGAGTGTTATGATTATCTCGATCGAGATGTGATCGCCAAGGGCTATCAACCGATTCTTCTCACTTTTCAAAATAAAAGTGATAAACACTATATCTTTTCAACGGATAAGATAAGCCTTCCCACTATAAGAGCTGAGGATGTTGCAAAGCAAGTTCATACGTCGACAGTCGGAAGGGTTACAGGCTATAGCTTGGGAGGGCTTATATTCTGGCCCCTATTTATCCCCGCCATCGTTGATGGCATCAAATCATCAGATGCTAACACCGCTCTAGATATAGACTTTGAGGATAAAGCCAAAGAGTACTTTGTCATTCTCCCCGGAGCATTTAAGAAGACGCTGATCTTTGTTCCTAGAGCTGAATTCCGCCCCATCTTCGATGTCACTCTCTTAGAAGAGGAGAGCGGTCTCTATAAGACGATTGGAATGACTGCGATCCATTAAAAAAAAGAGCCTACCTCTATAGGAGGTAGGCTTTTTAATGCTAGCTGCCAGCAGGGACATTCTCAAGAAGGGCCTTGTGGCTGAGTCGTACCTTTCCGTTTCTATCCACTTCAAGCACCTTCACATCGATGCTGTCGCCCTCTTTGTAGTGGTCGAAGATGTTCTCGATGCGGGTGTGTGAGATCTCTGAAATGTGGCAGAGTCCTTGAACGTTGAGGATGGCAACGAACATGCCAAAGTCTTTTATAGTGACGACTTTTCCGGTGTAGGTCTTACCGATTTCCACTTCCGCAGTGAGGTCGTGAACGATCTGAAGAGCGCGTTCCATGCCATCGCTCGAGGTTGAGGCGATACTGACGTTTCCATCATCATCGATGTTGATATCGACGCCGGTCTCTTCAACAATTGCGCGGATCTGCTTGCCTCCAGGGCCGATGACGGTTCCGATCTGGCTCGGCTTAATCTTGACGGTCTTAATGCGTGGTGCATATTGGGAGAGCTGCTCGCTTGGCTTTGCACAGGCTCTATTCATCTCGTTTAAGATGTGAATGAGTCCCTGCTTAGCTTGCGCTAAGGCGACTTGCATAATTGTCTTGGTGATCCCTTCAACTTTGATATCGAGCTGGAAGGCTGTGATCCCGCGGGCATCTCCAGTGATTTTAAAGTCCATGTCGCCAAGGGCGTCTTCCATACCGAGGATGTCGGAGAGAATCGCGTAGTTGCCTTCATCGAGGATCAGTCCCATTGCGATACCGGCAATCGGTCTCTTAATCGGAACGCCTGCCTCCATCATCGCTAGGCAGCCGCCACAGACAGATGCCATCGAAGATGAGCCGTTGGATTCCGTAATGTTTGACTCTAGGCGGATTGTATAGGGGAAGTCATCTTTCGAAGGGATAGAAGCAGTTAGGGCGCGCTCAGCAAGCTTGCCATGGCCAATTTCACGTCGACTTGGGAATCCCATTCTTCCCGACTCACCAACGCAGTAAGGGGGGAAGGTGTATTGAAGATAGAAGCGGCGGATCGCATCAGAGTTTAGATCTTCGTAGCGCTGTCCCATGGTATCTCCACCTAGGGTACAGACGGCGATCGCTTGCGTTTCACCACGTGTGAAGAGGGTACTTCCATGCGTTCTTGGCAGAGGTCCCATCTCGATAAAGATTGGGCGAATCTCATCTGTTCTTCTTCCATCGCAGCGCTTGCTCTCTTTAAGAATCATCTGGCGCATGTGGTGTGCGGTGACCTTCTTAATGGCGTTATTCACCTCATCGGGTGTGTATTTTGCATCGTCTTCTGGAAGAAGCTTTTGAACGACGCTCTCTTTGATTGTCGCTAGCTCCTTGTCTCGCTCGTCTTTTCGGGTAATGCGGATGGCGCTTTGAAGGGGCTCGCTCATGATGGCGTCTACCTCTTCCTTCAGCCCTTCAGGCTTCTTGCGGAGAGTCTCACGGTTCTTCGGCTTTCCAATTGTCTGCTGCCACTCTGAGAGCTTTTGGCAGATGATTTTGATCGCCTCATGGCCCTCATCGATCGCCTCCATGATCTGCTCTTCTGACAAGAAGTCGCAGTAGCCTTCGATCATCAAGATAGCATCTTCCGTTCCGGCTAGGAGTAGATCGAGTACCGAGCTCTCCATCTCTTCAAGTGTGGGGTTGATGATGAAGCGATCTTCGATCATGGCGACACGGACAGCGCCGATCGGTTTGATGAAGGGGATGTCTGAGAGTGTGAGCGCAGCAGAGGCGCCGCAGATTGCTAGAGGTTCAGTCTGGTGGACACCATCGTAGGATAGAACAGTCGTGATCAGTTGGGTGTCGGTAAAGTATCCCTCTTCAAACATGGGGCGGATGGGACGGTCGATGAGGCGGCAGGTGAGTATCTCTTTTTCGGAAGGCTTTCCCTCACGTTTGATAAATCCTCCGAGGGTCTTTCCTGCAGAAGAGAATTTTTCTTGGTAGTCGACTCTTAAAGGAAGAAAGTTGACATCGGGAAGGGGAGCTCCGCTGCAAGCGGTAGATAGGAGCACTGTATCTCCGGAGCGCACCATAACAGCAGCATTGGCCTGTCGAGCGACCTTTCCGGTCTCGAAAGTGATGGTTCGGCCTCCGATTGAGATGGTGATTGAGTCTGCTTCAAGTTGAGTTTTTTGTTCCATAGTGGTTAAAGCTCCTAAATTTTCGGGTCTAATTGAATTTTTAATGAGAAGAGATGGTATCAGGGTGGGCAAATAGTTGCAAGAAGCCTTCCCTCTCCAGATTGACGTAATCTTAAACGCTAGCCGGAAAAAAATAGACGCTA
This sequence comes from Chlamydiota bacterium, assembly GCA_011065165.1. GTDB lineage: Bacteria > Chlamydiota > Chlamydiia > Chlamydiales > Simkaniaceae > JAAKFF01. The sequence continues at coordinate 12,931 of JAAKFF010000011.1, read as the reverse complement.
GGGGAGACCCTAGCGTTTAATAAAAATTTTACTTACGAAGCTTTAGGCGGGTAATCAGTGTCTGATACCGTTTGGTATCAGTAGAATTGAGATAATCCAATAGCTTGCGCCTCTGACCAACCAGTTTAAGGAGAGCAAGCCTAGAGGCATGATCCTTAGGGGCGAGCTTCAGATGGTCTGTAAGCTCTGTGATTCTCTCTGTGAGAATGGCGATCTGGACATCAGCTGAGCCAGTATCTTTCTCATGAAGCTGAAACTTCTTAGTAATTTCTTCTTTAGTACCTTTATCTAAAGACATTTATTTATACTCCCTTAGACATTTTAAAGTAGGATGTTAGACATAAGTTTATCACCGAACCCATTACTCGGTTGCCTTCCATTTTATCACTAGCTGTTATATATTTCAAGCGAGAGAGCATTTAAGAAATGTTTTATACCTTTTCCCCGTTGTTTTGCATGGATCAAAAAAACTCTTTACCAGATGATCTCGAATTTATGAGAGAGGCACTATCTGAGGCCCAAAAAGCCTTCGATATGGGCGAAGTTCCTGTCGGGGCTGTTCTGCTCCTTGAAGGGCAGATTATCGCCCGCAGCTTCAATCAGGTGGAGGCCACTAAGGACCCATCCGCCCATGCAGAGCTACTTGCTATTCGGGAGGGGGCTCGAGTGATAGGGGATTGGCGCCTCCTTGAAACGACCCTATATACGACCCTAGAACCGTGCCTCATGTGCGCAGGGGCCCTTCTCCTCTCGCGTGTGAAGCGGATCGTCTGGGGGGCGCCAGATCTCCGCCATGGTGCTCATGGGAGCTTTCTCAATGTCTTTGAGGCGAACCACCCGACCCATAGGGCGCAGATAGAAGGGGGAGTTCTCAAGGAGGAGGCGGGAGAACTCATGCGTAAATTTTTTAAAAGGCGGAGAGATGAAAAAGTCACTAGAAGAGCTCTTTGATGAGCTCCTCTCTATGCAGGAGAGAAAACTCTTAGAGATCGCTGCAGAGATTATTCCCAATGTCACATCAGATGATATTTTGCAGCCCAACGACTACCCCCAGCTAGAAAACCACCCCTTTTTTCGTTATGAGGAGGGGGTGCTAAAAGGATTACACGCTGCAAAGATGGCTGCGCTCGCATGGGATCGAGAGAGCTAGAAATGCAGTCTAGACTGCATTTCTCACCAGATCTATGAAAAGCTATGCACTCTGTTTTTATGAGTCGCCAAGAAGGTCTTGAAGTGGAAGGTTTTAAGCCTTTCCTAGAGAGCTTCTTTGGAAGAATCGGAAAACAGATGCAAAAGATTTTTATGGAGAAGGTGAGAAATGAAGTCTAAGCTCTTTTTTTGGAGATGCGCCACATTCGAAGCCTCTCAATTATGGTGAGGGAGCCTTTTCCGCTCTTGGAAATTTTGTCTAGGCACTCATCGATAAATTGGTCATCTTGAATGGTGACTCTTCCCGTTTTGAAGTCGTAGATATTAGAAGGCCGCGCTTGAATGCGGTTTCTCATCTTGCGCTTGAAGTAGATGAGTTTTTCTTCCATCGGATGCAGCTGACGAAAGGGTCCTAACATCTCCCATGTGAGCACCGAGTAGAGATAGGCGAAGATCGTGGCGCTCGCTGTAGTGAAAGAGTAGAGAAAGTTTCCATTGGAGAAGTCTAAAAAGAGGTTGACTCCGATCATCCCAAAGACCAGCCATTTAGCTCGGATAGGAAAGATGAGGAAGAGAGAGAGTCTTGCTTCGGGAAAGAGGAAGACCCAGCCAATAAGGAGCATATAGATGGAGGAGGTAGCACCAGCGTAGGAAGCGGGAGAGCCGAGAATGTGTAGGGAGATGTAAGCGACGATGCCTACAAAGAGCCCTCCACCGAGATAGAGTCCAAGAAAATGCTTTTTTCCTCGCGATTGAACAATCGCCGACCCCATCGCCCAGAGGAGATAGAGATCAAAAAAGAGATGGAGAAGTAGGCCGAAGGAGATTCCCCCAGAGGTGATAGGTTGAATGAAGAGGTAGGAGATGAACTGCCAGAGGAAAAAGTGATCGATTCCCCATGTTGTCAGGCTGAAGAGATATTGAGGGCTCGGCAGACCGAAGATCTGGGTGAATAGGGCGCTTGACATGAGGGAGATGAAGCTGATGATCAGAGTAACAAGAATGGTCCACTTCACAATCTTTGGAGTAGATTGAGGAGAGAATCGGAAAGAAGCTTGTGATTGATACATTCTTATCCCTTGGTTGGGCTCCCACTATAACAGATAGGCGATTATTTTTTTTCTAAAAAATTGATTTGGTGTTGTTTTTTATCCTGTAAAGGCGTTTAATCTCATATAGAGTAACTTGTTCCAAAATATCTATATCGACAATTGAGGTTTATTTGATGAAAAAAACAGGACACCCCCTTTACCAAGAGATCCTATTCGTAGACACCGCGACAGGAACGAAGTTTGTCTGTGGAAGCACATTGCAGCCCGAGGCAAGAGAGACTTATGAAGGGAGAGAGTATCCCGTCTACCATGTACCGATCTCCTCAGCATCTCACCCTTTCTTTACTGGAAGCCAGCAGTTTGTCGATTCAGAAGGGCGTGTAGACAAGTTTAAGAAACGTTATGCGCAAAAAGTAGCACCTGTGAAACCTAAAGAGGAAGAAGAAGAGGCTGGAAAGAAGAGAGCTCCCAAGAAAGCGGCACCTAAAAAAGCGGCTCCAAAGAAGGCCGCACCTAAAAAAACAGCAGCAAAAAAAACAGCGCCTAAGAAGAAAGAAAAAGAATAGTGGAAGAGAAGATCCAGAAGCTTCTTCTTCGTTGTGACGAGGTTGAAAAAGCTCTGAGTGATCCAGAAGCACTCTCGGATAAAAAAAAGTATAAGGAACTTTCTCAAGAACACTCCTATCTAGCTGAAGTCAAAGAGATCTACCTCCGTCTTCAAAGTGCAAAAAAAGAGCTCCAGACCAATCGCTCCCTATTAAAAGAGGAGAGTGATCCTGAATTCATCGCAGTGATCCGTGAAGAGATCGCTTCGCTCGAAGAAGAAGAAGTGGAGACGAGGGCAAAGCTCGAATCTCTCCTTGTTCCTCCCGATCCCAATGACCATGCTAATGTGATCTTAGAGTTGCGCGCCGGAACGGGTGGCGATGAGGCAGCGATCTTTGTCGGCGATTGTGTGCGCATGTACCGCCTCTTTGCCGATAAGATGGGATGGAAATATGAATCTCTCTCCTGTACCAACTCCGAAGCGGGTGGATATAAGGAGTATATCCTCTCTCTCTCTGGAAAGAATGTCCACCGCTTTATGCAGTATGAAGCGGGGACTCACCGTGTCCAGCGCGTCCCCGTGACAGAGACGCAAGGAAGGGTTCACACCTCTGCCATTACAATCGCTGCGCTGATGGAACCAGGCGAAGATGAGAAGATCGAGATCGATGAAGGCGATCTTAAGATCGATACCTACCGCGCATCTGGAGCGGGCGGACAGCATATCAATACGACCGACTCCGCCGTGCGCATCACCCACAAACCCTCAGGCGTCGTTGTCTATTGCATGGAGGAGCGTTCCCAGCATAAAAACAAGGAGAAAGCGATGCGCGTCCTTGTTGCAAAACTTGCTGAAGAGCAAGCGCGCAAAAAACATGAGGAGAGAGCCTCTCTCCGCTCCTCTCAAGTGGGCAGTGGCGATCGCTCTGAACGGATCCGCACTTACAACTACTCTCAAAACCGCGTAACCGACCACCGGATTAATCTCACCCTCCATAAACTCGATCAGATCATGGAGGGGGATTTGGAAGAGATATCTCAGGCTCTCATCCACCACTTCCACCAGGAACGACTCCATGCGTAACGTTCGCGAGCTCGTACGCCTCTCCTCTGACTACCTCCAAAAAAAAGGGGTGTTGAGTGGGCGTCGCGACGCTGAGGAGCTCCTTGCAGCACTTCTAAAGCGCAAACGTCTTGAGCTCTACTTCGACTACGATGCACCGCTCGAAGAGAGAGAGGTTGAAAGATATCGCGAATGGATCAGACGCAGAGGAGAGCGTGAACCCCTCGAATATATCATCGGCAAGTTGGAGTTCTTGGATTGCACAATCTCCGTTACTCCTGGCGTACTAATTCCGCGGCAAGAGACGGAGATCTTAGCGACACTTGTCCTGAAAGCCATTTTAGCCTGCAATTCTCACCATCTATCGGAAAATCTTTCGCATCTCTCTCCCGACTCATCCAATAAGCTCTCTCGGCAAGGCTTAGAAACCTTCCCTTCGAGACCTCTCTTGGCGACTCGAAAGACAGAGTGCGTAGCTTCTCCCAAATCTGGTGAGAACTACAGGCTAGAAGGAGTACAGATCCTCTGGGATCTCTGCACCGGAAGTGGATGTTTGGGGCTAAGCATGAAAAAAAAATGTCCCGACCTAGAAGTGACTCTAAGCGATCTATCGGAGCAAGCCCTCGCTTGTGCGAAGGGCAATGCCGAGGCGAATAAGCTAGACGTGACCCTCGTTCATGGAGACCTGCTTGAGCCCTTTGTCGGAAAGAAGGCTGATCTGGTGCTCTGCAACCCTCCCTATGTCACTCAAGAGGAGTATGAGACGTTAGAGGATGAGGTGCGCCTCTTCGAGCCGAGAGAGGCTCTTGTCGGGGGAGTAACCATCTATGAGCGGCTTGCACGTGAGCTCCCCGCTTATCTGAACCCAGGCGCAAAGGTTTTTCTTGAAATTGGAGCGACTCAGGCGGGTGCGTTGGATGAAATTTTTGATCAAAAGTGTTGGAAACAAAAGAGATGCGAGAAAGATTGGGCGGGCCATGACCGCTTCTTTTTCCTTGAATTTCAATAGAAATTAGAGTAAAATAACATCTATGTTTGGGAATCTCACAGAAAAGTTTCAAAATGTCTTCTCAGCCTTAGCTTCAAAAAAAAAGTTAACAGAGGAGAACATCTCCGATGCTGTGCGTGAAGTGCGCATCGCTCTTCTCGATGCCGATGTCAACTACACCATAACTAAGAACTTTATACGGCGCGTTAAGGAGAAATCCCTGGGGGAAGAGGTTCTTAAATCACTCTCAGCAGGGGATCAATTCACGAAGATCGTCCATGATGAGCTCAAAGAGCTCATGGGGGGAGAAGAGGCGAAGCTCGACGTTGACAGGTGCCCCTCTGTTATTCTCCTCTGCGGACTCCAAGGGGCAGGCAAGACCACCCAAGCAGCAAAACTGGCCCACTATCTCAAAAAAGAGGGTAAAAAAGTCCTTCTTGCCGCCTGCGACTTGCAGCGCCCTGCCGCGATCGATCAGCTCGAAATATTAGCTAACCAAGTAGAGGTCGCTCTCTATGCAGATCGCACACAGAAAAACCCTGTTAAAATCGCAAAGGCTGCACATGAGCGAGCCAAAAAAGAGGCGTTTGATGTGCTCATCATCGATACGGCAGGGCGTCTCCATCTCGATGAAGAGCTCATGAAAGAGCTTAAGAAGATCAAGGATGCCACCTCGCCCCATGAGATCCTCTTTGTTGCCAATGCTGCGACGGGGCAGGATGCTGTGAAGACAGCTGCGGAGTTCGATAAGCGTATCTCCATTACCGGAACGATCCTCACCATGCTCGATGGAAATACGCGGGCGGGCGCAGCGATCTCTATTCGAGAGGTGACAGGCAAGCCTCTCAAGTTCGAAGGGGTGGGCGAGAAGATCACAGATTTCCAGCTCTTTAATCCTGAATCGATGGCCGATCGTATTCTAGGAATGGGCGATGTCATCAATTTGGTGAAAAGAGTTCAAGGTCATGTCGATGAAGCTGAGACGCGAGAGCTTGAAAAGAAGCTTGCAAAAGCGACCTTTAACTATGACGATTTCTTGAAACAGATGCGATCGATCAAGAAGATGGGGTCGATCAAAAGTCTCCTCAAAATGATGCCTGGCTTCTCTGGCATGGGCGATCTTGAGCTCTCTGATGGTGAGATGGGTAAGGTCGAGGCGATCATTCTCTCAATGACCCTAAACGAGCGGCTGGGACTCGATGAGCTCATTCCTCCCCGCCGCCGCCGCGTCGCTCTGGGGAGCGGAACGACGATCGATGATGTCAATCGTATGATTAAAAGTTTCAAACGCATCAAGCAGATGATGAAAAAAATGCCCGGTTTCAAGAAAAAATTCAAGAATGACCCCGATCTCAAAAATCAATTAAGTGAGATGGGTGGTTTCAAAGGAAAACTAGGGAAGTTTCTCTAGCCTCACGATTCCTTTAAGTGAGAGGGGCAGTTTCAAAGGAAAACTAGGGAATTTGTTCTACTCTTCATTTTTTAATACCAATTTTTCTCGCGATTCCTTACAATACCGAGCTCAGAAACGAATGGGAGTTAACGTAGATGGCACTAAAAATCCGCTTGAGGCAACAAGGACGAAGAAATCGATTGACCTACCGCTTGGTAGTTGCTGATTCACGTCTACCGCGTGATGGCAAATACTTAGAGAAGATTGGTCACTATGATCCTCAATTGCAGGAAGATAAAGACGCCGTGATTGTTGAAGAAAGACTAGAGTATTGGCTGGATCGAGGAGCTGTGCTTAGTGAAAAGGCGCGATCTCTCGTTGCCCGCAAGGTGCCTGGAGTGCTGAAGGCGCTGCATGCAAAACAGGAAGAGAAGAAAAAAGCTAGAGCCAAGAAGCGTAAAACTGCGAAGAAATAGTAATGCGCTTTACGATCCTCTCCCTTTTTCCTGACTATTTCGAGGGACCCTTTGACGTTAGCATGATCAAACGGGCAAGAGAGAGTGGGCTTGTTGAGATCGATTTGGTCAATATTCGGGATTTTGCAGAGGGTAGGCATCAACAGGTAGATGACCGGCCTTATGGCGGCGGCCCTGGAATGGTTTTAATGGTAGAGCCAGTGGCTAATGCGTTGCGGAGTGTTAAGAGTGAAAGATCCCATGTGATCTATCTCACCCCCCAAGGGAAGCCTCTCACAGCCAAGAGGTGCGTAGAGCTCTCTGAAATACCTCACTTAGTTCTGCTTTGTGGACACTATGAGGGGGTCGATGAACGCATTATAAGCGAAGTCGATGAGGAGATCAGCATAGGAGACTATGTACTAACGAGTGGAGCCCCTGCTGCCATCGTCTTAGTCGATAGTATCTCGCGGTTTATACCCGGGGTGATCGGCAATGAAGATGCCACGAGGCAAGACTCGTTTGAAAATGGGATGTTTGATGCGCCTGTCTATACAAGGCCACCCATCTTTGAAGAGAGTGAAGTCCCTGCCGTTCTACGCCAGGGGAATCATGCAGAAATTGAGTCCTGGCGGAAGAAACAGGCTAAAGTGAAAACGCAGAAAGTTCGTCCAGAACTCTCTTAAGTAGGAGACTAAAGTCATGAGTCGCGATGCGCTACTCGAAGAAATTGAAAGCAAACAGCTGAAAACCGATATCCCACCCTTCAAAGTTGGCGACAATGTGAAGGTGCATATTCGAATTATCGAAGGTGAAAAGGAGAGAACTCAGATCTTTATTGGCACAGTGATCGCACGTAGAGGATCGGGAGTTTCCGAAACTTTTTCAATCTACCGTATCGCTTACGGCACAGGAATGGAACGTGTCTTTCCACTTCATAGCCCCCGTATCGCAAAGATCGAAGTGGTGCGAAAAGGAAAAGTACGCCAAGCAAAACTCTACTACCTCAGAGGAAAATTTGGTAAAGCCGCTAAGGTCAAGGAGAGAATCGGAAGAAGGAAAGAGGTTGCAAAACCAACTCCTGTTGCTCCTAAGAAGGAAGAGACCCCTCCACCCGAGCCAGGGAACGAAGGTGAGCAGAAGCTGCCAAGTGAAGCGCCACCTAAAGAGTAAGGGATTTCAATGGAAGAGTCCAAAACCCACTTTGAAGAGAGTGCTTTCAAGAGTGGGCGCAGACTTATTGCAGGGGTGGATGAAGCAGGTCGAGGTCCTCTAGCCGGACCTGTCGTTGCTGCCGCATGCATCATTCCACGTGGACTCATTATCGATCGCGTTGATGATAGCAAGAAGCTTCTCCCAGAAGAGAGAGAGGAGCTCTTTCATATCCTAACCAACCATCCTGACATCGTCTATGGAGTTGGCATCGTTGAAAACGAACTGATCGATGAGATGAATATTTTGCAAGCTTCCTTGCACGCGATGTCACTTGCTATTCAAGATCTCTCTGAAACGCCCGACTACCTACTGATCGATGGAAACCACCTTCCTCCGACTCGGATCGCTTCAAAAGCTGTAATTAAAGGAGATAGCCGCTCTCAATCGATCGGCGCGGCCTCCATCATCGCAAAATTTACGCGGGATAGTCTAATGGTTGAGTTCCATAAGAGGTGGCCCCTCTACGGCTTTGACAAGCATAAAGGGTATGGCACCAAAATGCATGTCAATGCGATCGAAATCCACGGCCCCTGCCCGATCCATCGCCGCTCCTTTGAGCCAATAAAATCACTGCCGGGGAGGGTTCATGGCGCGTAGTATGACAGCGTATGGAAGAGCCTATGCCGAAACGGATGCGGGTCTCTTCCTTATAGAGATTCAATCTGTAAACAGGAGGAACTTAGATCTTAACTTAACTCTTCCTAAGGAACTCTTGATGCTTGACATCCCATTGCGTCAAAGGCTTAGTGAAGAGGTGAGGCGGGGCCATGTCTCATTGCGTATCACGAGAGGAGATAAAAAGTCTGCGCAGCTGGCATTGCCGGATAGGAAGGTGCTAAGAGAGCTCCACGCTTCATGGAAAGAGTGTGCGAGCGATCTGGGATACAATCCTGACGAGGCGATCCCATTTAATGCTCTTCTCAGCTATGCACTCACTGCAACGCCTTCTGAAACGCTCATTAGTGATGCCTTTAAAGAGCAGTTGGATAGAGGGTATAAGGAGGCGCTTGGCTACTTTTTGGAGATGAAGGAGAGTGAGGGGAGAGCCCTCATGGAAGATATTCGTCCCCGGCTCGACTCTATTGAGAAGAGGTTGATAGAGGTAGAAAAACTATCAAAGAACGCCCCCGACCGTTATCAAGAGAAGTTGACGAAGCGTCTGAAAAAATTAAAAATCGATTGCGTTGAAGATGAAGATCGGCTGATGCGAGAAGTTGTGATCTTCGTGGATAGAATCGATGTAACCGAAGAGATTACAAGGCTCAGGTCGCATGTAAAACAGTTCAGGGATCAGATCGATAGTGAGAAGAGACGAGTGGGAAAGGAGCTAGATTTCTTGATCCAAGAGATGAACCGTGAAGCGAATACCATCGCAGCAAAATCGCAAGAGTTGGAGATCACACAGGCGATCTTATCAGTGAAGAGTGAACAAGAAAAAATCCGAGAACAGTTGCAGAATATCGAATGACAAAACTTATAGGAAATTTAGATAGAGGGAAGATCATCGTTGTTAGCGCTCCAGCTGGAACGGGGAAGACTACGCTTGTGCAGCGGCTTATTAAGGAGTTTCCAGAGTTCGTGACCCAGAGCATCTCCTGCACCACTCGTCCTGCCAGAGAGGGAGAGATCGATGGAAAGGATTACGTATTTCTAACGGATGAGGCTTTTAACAATCGCAAAGCAGCAGGGGAGTTTCTTGAGTATGCCACCGTTTTTGACTACCAGTACGGTACAATCAAAGATGCGATTGAAAAACAGCAAGCGAATGGGGTGCATGTCGTCTTAGTGATCGATACCCAAGGAGCCTTGGAGCTTCAAGGAAAGATTGAAGCGCTCTTTATTTTTATTCAGCCCCCTTCTATGAGCACCCTTAAGGAGCGTTTGGAGAAGCGGCAGACAGAGTCACAAGATGTGATGAAGACGAGACTCGATTGGGCCCAAGCTGAACTCGATCAAGCCAAACATTATGACTATCAAATTATCAATGACGACTTGGAGACAGCGTACCAAGTACTCAGAAGCATTGTTATCGCTGAAGAACACAAAATATGAGGAATTTATGGTACAAGATGACCTTACGAAAGAGGGCTTCACAGGCCTCTTTGAAGATAACTTTAAACTGGCAAATTATGCGATCAAACTCGCTCAGAAGCAGATAGAGTCTGGGAATGAAGAGCTCAACGTCACGCAGCTGCTTAAAGAGATCCGCAAGAACCCTCCAGAAGCCACTGAGGTCGAAGAAGAAGCAGAATGAAGGTTCTGATTACAGCAGCTCTTCCCTATGCAAATGGCCCGCTTCATTTTGGACATATTGCGGGAGCCTATCTGCCAGCGGATTGCTATGCCCGTTTTCAGCGCCTCGTTGGAAATGATGCACTCTTTATCTGCGGCTCCGATGAGCATGGAGTGGCGATCACTCTGAGCGCAGAGAGCGCTGGCCGCACTCCAAAAGAGCATGTCGACCACTTCCATCAGCTCCTTCAGGACTTTTTTGAGAAGATGCAGATCCGTTTTGACCACTACTCTCGGACGACATGGGAGGGACATGTTGAGACGACTGAGCAATACTTTAAAGACCTACTCAAAAATGGATACATCGAAGAGAGAGTCACCGATCAGCTCTATTCTGAGAAAGATGGCCGTTTTTTGGCAGATCGCTATGTGCAGGGAAGCTGCCCTAAATGCGGCTTCGAAGAGGCTAGGGGCGACGAGTGCCCGAAGTGTGGCAGCAGCTATGAAGCGACCGATCTAAAAAACCCTCAATCAAAAGTGAGTGGTGCCCCTCTCACACTCAGAGCAACGAACCACTGGTTTATGCGCTTCGATCTATTCAAAGAGAGGCTCACTAAATGGATCCAGACAAAGCATTGGAAGCCCAATGTCGTTAAATTCGCTCAAAATTATATCGATGATCTCAGACCTCGTGCGATCACCCGCGACTCAGATTGGGGCATTCCTGTTCCCCTAAGAGAGGCTAAGGGGAAGGTCTTCTACGTCTGGTTCGACGCTCCCATCGGATATATCTCAGCAACTAAAGAGTGGGCGCTGAAACAAGAAGAGCCTCACGCTTGGAAATCCTACTGGTGCGATCCTGAAACAAAGTTTGTCAACTTCCTAGGAAAGGATAATATCCCGTTTCACGCCATCTTCTTTCCCGCTATGACTATGGGACAGGATGAGCCCTATAAGATTGTGGATGAACTTCCAGCGAATGAGTTCTATAACTTAGAGGGAAAGCAGTTTAGCAAGTCTGCAGGGTGGTATATCGACCTCGATGACTTCTTTAGAAAGTTCTCGACCGATCAGATCCGCTATTGCATCGCTGCCAATGCACCTGAAACTCAAGATAGCGAGTTCTCTTGGAAAGATTTTCAGATGCGCTGCAATGCTCAGCTACTTGGAAAGTATGGTAATCTTGCCAATCGCGTCCTCGTCTTCACAAAAAATCGATGCGACTCTACTATGCCGCCATATGGAGATCTTAAGAGAGAGGATGAACGCTTTTTAGAAAGAGTGGATAGCCTCGTTCAAGCGATCTATCTTGCCTACTCAAACTTTCAGTTGCGCAGGGCAACCCAGCTTATTATGGAGCTAGCTCAAGAGGGGAATGTCTATTTTGATAGCAAAAAACCGTGGAAGGCTTCAAAAGATCCCCAATTGGTTCCTGATATGAAGACGACAGTAGCTTGCTGCTTGCACTGTTTGCAAAGGCTCGCCCTAGTCTCCTCACCAATTATCCCAACCGCAGCAGAAAAACTATGGAAGCTCTTAGGCTTTCAGAGCTCTTTGACGGCAGAGAAGTGGGAGGATGCTCTAGAGAGGGGCTTCTCCCCAAACCAACAACTACCAGAGCCTGAAATGCTCTTTGCCAGAGTTGAGGATGAGGTGATCGAAGCGGAACTTAGAGCTCTTAAAGAGCGCTCAGGAGCCTTCTCTTAACTCTCTATCTACTAATTCTTCCGGAAATAGTGATAGAGTTCAATGAGTGTGATATCTTCGTTCTCTCTAATAGCTATTTGTAGACAGCTAATGTTTTTTCTTAAACGTTCTTGAATTCTTTCGCTGATAATAAGACCATTGTTTTTAGCATCTACTATCTTTTGTTCTGCAGAGAAATTCATAATTCTGCCTCTCGTTATAGTAGTTAACTTCTCTTTGGCTTTTTCCCAGTTTATCCAGTGAGGGGGTTTATAGTCGGTATTAAAATCAAACAAACCAGCTTTGAATTTTTTCTGTTGGAAACATAAAGCATGATCAATGGGAACGAGGAAGTATTCCTTGGAACTTTCTTTTTTAAAAACTAACATATTGCCTGGATTCCTATCTTGGTTTTCAAACAACATATCGGTCATGGCTACGTCTTGAAGGCTCTGCACATTGATTCGGGACAGGTTGGGTTTTTTTTTGAAAACTTCTCGAGCTGATCCTATGTTCTTAACAAAGGCGTGAAAAGAAAAAATACCATCCTGTGCCTTGATCACTATCACTTCCGGAACACCGAAAACCTCGCCCCAGATATAAGTCATTTTTTCGCGCTGGGCATAGTTTGCGTGAGGAAATTGTTGAGTGATGATTAAACCCGGATTTTTATAAAATAGATCATAGACCTTCTCATCTAAAGTTTCTCCTTTCGCTCGGGCCAGATGGTTCTGGACACTACGCGATTTTTTTATGGCCATGTCTCTAGGAAGAGAGATTTTTTTTAAAATAAATTTGCCAACATGTTTGATCTTCACAATCTCTGTATCGGTCACTCCAAAGACGGTTTCTTCCAATTCAACTTTACCACATTTTCTAAGCAAATCTATGAGCGATCCATCTGTTGTAAAATCAAAATCACTAATAAAGTCACCTGCACTATCGATGACCATCTTCTGTATTGCTTCCTTAACCCTCATTGCTTGTTTGCTGACCACGTTCTCTGTTCCTTCCTCTGGAGTCAGCAACTCTATTGAACTGGGGGATGATACATTAATTCTCAAACCAGAAAATCTAAGTGGTTGAAATTCAGTAGTTACTGCACTTCTCTCTTTACTAGAAAATCCTGATTCCGGTTGGATCTCAGTTAGA
>JAAKFF010000109.1 GCA_011065165.1 Chlamydiota bacterium | reverse complement strand
TCCGGCGATGATCTCGGCGACGGCATAGCCCTCTTCTGAGGCTTTATGGGCGAGCATGGGACCCTCTATGATATCTCCGATGGCGAAGATATGGGGGTGGGAGGTGCGGAAGTTGCTATCGATGGTGAGGAAGCCTCTTTGATCGACCTGGATGCCGACTTTATCAAGCGCTAGCCCCTCTGTATAGGGCTTACGGCCGATCGCTACGAGAACGGCATCTGCGCTGATGGAGTCGCTATTTTCTATCGATAGGGTGACGGCTGAGGAGGTGATCTCGGCGCCTATCACTTTGGAGGAGAGCTGGAAGGTGAGCCCTTGAGCGATGAGGGACTTTTCAAGCGCTTTGGAGAGGCTCTCATCTAAGGGGGGGCAGATGCGATCCATAAATTCAACGAAGTGGACCTCTGCGCCTAGCCTGGAGTAGACGGAGCCGAGCTCTACACCGATGACGCCAGCGCCGATGACGATCATTTTTTTGGGTACTTTTGTAAGGGAGAGGGCACCGGTCGATGAGAGGACTTGTTTCTCATCAAAGGGCAGAAAGGGAAGAGGAGTGGGAACTGAACCGGTAGCTATGATGAAGTTCTTGGCAGTGATCTCTTCTCCATTTACGGAGATCGTCTGCGGCGAAGTAAAGGTTGCCAAACCTTCGATGCGTGTCACCTTATTCTTCTTAAAGAGTCCCTGAATCCCTCTATCAAATCCAGCGACGACCTCTCGCTTGCGCTTCATCATCTGATCGAAGTTGAAGGTGGGGCTAGCTTCGATGCCGTGGTTTTTGCCATCATGTACGAGTTTGTAGTAGAGCTCGGTGGAGTGGAGGAGACATTTGGAGGGGATGCATCCGACGTTAAGACAGGTACCACCGAGCGGTTTATCTTTCTCGACGCACGCCGTTTTTAGGCCGAGCTGCGCTGCGCGGATAGCAGCGACATAGCCGCCGGGACCCGATCCTATGACAACGAGATCATAAGATTGCTGGTTAGCCATCGCTCTCTCCGAGGAGTAGACGATCGGGCTTTTCGAGGATCTCTCTCACTCGCACTAGAAAGGAGACAGCTTCTCTGCCGTCGATGATCCGATGGTCGTAGGTGAGGGCGAGATACATCATGGGACGGATGACGATCTTGTCATCGATCACAACAGCCCGTTTGACGATGTTGTGCATCCCAAGAATTGCACTTTGAGGAGGGTTGAGAATGGGTGTTGAGAGCATCGATCCGAAGACGCCTCCATTTGTGATCGTGAAGGTGCCGCCTTGGAGGTCATCGATAGTAATCCCCCCTTCTCGCGCTTTTTTTGCAAATGTTTGAATCCCCCGCTCGACCCCAGCAAAGGTGAGGTTTTCAGCAGTTTTCAGGACGGGGACCATGAGCCCTTTGGGTGTTGAGACGGAGATGCCGATATGGCAGGCGCTGTTGTAGACGATCTCATCACCATCGATGAAGGCGTTAACTGTGGGAAACTCTTTGAGTGCTGCAACGCACGCTTTCACAAAGAAGGACATGAAGCCGAGTTTGACATCATGTTTTTTTATGAAGGCATCTTTTTCGCGCGCTCGAATCTCCATCACTGCTGTCATATCGACCTCATTGAATGTGGTGAGCATAGCGGTCTCATTCTTCACTTGAACAAGACGTTTGGCGATGGTGCGGCGGAGTCCACTCATACGCTCTCTCTTCTGCGTCTCATCTGTCACAATCTTCTTGGGCGCTGGTGGGATCGGTTCAGGTGCGCTAGGTTCTGGAGCCCTTGGTTCTGGTGCTTTGCTAAGAGAGGCGACGAAGCTTTCTGGGGTGCGGCGCGCTCCTTCACTGGGTGGAACGGGGGGTTGAGGTGTGGCCGGGGGCGCTGCCGCTTCTTCTTTTTTCGGTGCGCTCTCCCCTTTCCCCTCGGTATCGATGGAGCCGATCACCTGATTGGGTTTCACTTTGTCTTCGACAGAGACGGTGAGCGTGAGGGTTCCTGCTTCGGGGGCGTAGACGATCTGATTGACCTTCTCTGTTTCGAGCTCAAGGATCTCTTCCTCCTTTTTGACGAAGGTGCCACTCTGCTTTAAGATCTGAGCGATGGTCGCTTCGATGACAGATTCACCGGCGGAAGGGACAACGATATCGACTTTCATTCTAACGCCTCTTTGAGCAATGTTTCTAGCTGCGCTTTATGCAGCGCTAGGGATCCTGCAGCGGGGGATGCGCTTCTCTCTCTTCCGACATACCTTAATGTGAGTTTTTCGGGAAGAAGCTTTTGGATGAGAGGAGCGATCGCGTTCCATGCCCCCTGATTGTGATGCTCTTCTTGGACCCAAAAACATTCTGTAGCATCTTTGTACTTCTCGATGATCGCCTGTACTTTTTGCGTGTGGAGGGGGTAGAGCTGTTCGATACGGATAAGTGCGATATCACTGCGTTTTCGATTCTCGATAAGATCGTAGTAGACCTTACCGCTGCAGAAGATGAGGCGCGATAGGTTTGAGGGGGCGCTCGGATCGTCGATCACCTCTTCAAAGTGACCCGTTGCTAGCGTTTCAGGAGTTGAAAAAGAGGGAGGGTAGCGCAGGATCGCTTTCGGCGTGAAGAGGATTAAAGGCTTGCGCTGCTCTAAGGTGCCTTGCCTGCGCAGCAGGTGGTAAAACTGGGCGGAGGTTGAGGGGGTGGCGATAGTGATGCTATCATTTCCGGCTAACTGGAGAAAGCGTTCAATACGTGCGGAAGAGTGCTCTGGACCCTGCCCTTCATAGCCGTGGGGCAGTAGAAGGGTGAGGGAGCAGAGATGGCCCCACTTCTGCTCACTGGAAGCGATGAATTGGTCGATCACGATCTGCGCACCATTGGCAAAGTCTCCAAATTGCGCTTCCCAGATGATAAGGGCTTTTTTGTAGGCTAAACTGTAGCCATATTCAAAGCCCATGACAGCATATTCTGAGAGAGGTGAATTATAGATGTCGAAGGGGGCTTGGTCGTCGGCAAGGTGGGAGAGGGGGATGTAGCGCTTTTCATCTTCCTGGTCTGTTAAAATTGCATGACGGTGGGAGAAGGTGCCGCGCCCGGAGTCTTGACCTGAGATGCGTACATGGACCCCTCCAGTCACAAGGGAGGCGTAGGCTAGATGTTCGGCCATTCCCCAATCGACTTGGGGGGCCTTTGGATCTTCAACCATCTTCTCGCGATCGGTTAGTAGACGCTGCAGCTTGGGATGGATATTAAACCCTTCGGGCAGCTGGGTGAGACGTCTGGCGAGATCTTGTAATCGGTCTAGAGGGAGGGCAGTTTCAGTTGGCTGCACTTGCTCTGCTTGCTGAGTGGGCGCTGTCGGCTCTGTTGACGCTTTTGTCGTTTCCAGAGCAGCTTCGAGCGAGCTCTTAAAATCTGCTTCGAGCTTTGCTGCGGCCTCCTCCGATAGAGTCCCCTCTTGCACGAGGCGGTCGCGGTAGAGATCGCGGATATTCTTCTTCTCCCTAATCAACTTATAAATTTTGGGCTGGGTGAAGGCGGGTTCGTCGGTCTCGTTGTGTCCATATTTTCTGTGGCAGTTGATCTCGATGAAGACATCGCACTCAAAGCGCTGGCGAATTTGTAGTGCAAGGCGCGCTGCTGCGATGCAACTTTCTGGTTCTTCCGCATTGACATGGAAGACGGGAGCACCAAACGCTTTGGCGATATCGGTGCAGTAGCGCGTTGACTTGGTCTCTTCTGGGTTGGCAGTGAAGCCCACTTGGTTATTGATCACGATGTGAACCGTTCCGCCCGTCCCATAGCCGCTAAGTTTGCAGAGCTGCATCGTCTCATAGACCACCCCTTGTCCAGCGATGGCAGCGTCGCCATGGATCAGGATAGGGATCGTGCGATCGGTTTTTCCTTCGGCATGTAGCTCCTGCTCGGCGCGCGCTTTTCCCAGAACAACGGGATCGACCGCTTCGAGATGGCTTGGATTGGCACAGAGTGAGACGTGGAGTGTCGCTCCCTCGCGCGTCTGAAGATCGGCGGAGTAGCCCTTATGATACTTCACATCCCCCGACCCTTCAAAGGTATCGGGCAGATAGCTGCTCTCGAATTCACGAAAAATCTCGGAGTAGGCTTTGCCGAGGATGTTAGCAAGTACATTGAGGCGGCCGCGGTGTGCCATGCCTAGAATGATCTGCTCAGCCCCCTCTTTCGCCCCCTCATTGATGATCTCCAGCATGATCGGAATAAGCGTCTCCCCTCCCTCGAGAGAGAAGCGTTTGGCGCCAGGATATTTCATATGGATGAACGATTCCATTATCTCCGACCGATTTAAAGCCTGTAGAATCTCCAACTTCTCCTCTTTGGAGAGGGGGAAGCTAAAGAAGGGCTCGATCTTCTCTTGGAGGAAGTGCTCCATCTCAGGCGATTGCATTCCCATATATTCGATCCCCACAGAGAGGCAGTAGGTCTGTTGCAGTGCGTCGATGATCGTCTGCAGAGGGGCTGACTCCTCCTTTAGATAGCCGCACGTCGGAAAGTTTTGGGTCAATTCGGCCGTTGAGAAGTTTAACGTTTCGAGCTTGAGCTCATCGATATCTTCGGGTGCTTTTGGATCTGGATCGATAGCATTGAATTTAGCCCCTCTATGTCCATAGGTGCGGTAGGCTTCGAT
>JAAKFF010000108.1 GCA_011065165.1 Chlamydiota bacterium | reverse complement strand
ATTCATTGCAGAATAGGATGTCGATATACTTATCGAGAATTTTTGAGATAAACTCTTTATGGCGCCGCACAACTTCAACATTTGCGAGATCCATAGAGACCTTTACATTGGCGTCTTTTGCCATCCTTAGGGTGCGAATCACAAGATCTTGGTCGACTAACTGGTATCCTTCCAAGTGAAAGAGTTCAGCTGTATGAAAGATCTGTGGGTCTAGATTAAGGTCGGTTAGGCTATGAGAAGCTCCTAAGTAGGTACGGAAGGTGCGCTCTCCATCTGGTGTAATAAGGCAGATCGCTTGGCCCGTTGGTAGCCTCCCTCTCTCAAGGTAGGTTCCGACGCCGAGCTCGTTCATCCTTTTGATGTAGTACTCGCCCTTATCATCGGAGCCAACTTTACCAACGATGGCGCACGCCTCTCCAAGCTGCGCGAGCCCCTTCATCACATTGGCACCGCTGCCTCCAGGAAGCATCTTAGAAGCTCCTTGATTACGGTCTAGGATCGAAGTGAGTGTTGCATAGTCGATAGGTGCCCAGCTTCCCTTCTCATTCGTCACTAAGTTGAGCTGCTGATCACTGATAGTGAAGAAGTGGTCGATGATTGCGGCGCTTAAGCTTAATACTGCATACTCTTTCGGTGCGTTGGGATCGTAAGACTCTCCACGAACGCCTACCTGAAAGAGGAGAATAGCAGCAAATAATATGGCTCTTAACATCTCTATATCCTCAGCAGTGCTCTTAATTTTTTGTATAATGACCGGCGGTAGAGTTTCTTTTCAAGAATTTTTGTATTTGGATGGTTGGGGTCAATTCTAGCGGCAAGGTAGTGATACCCTTCTGCAGCCTCTCTTTTACCTATTGCCAAGTGATAGAATCCCATCAAGACCATAAAGCCGCGGAATTCGGAGACGTGAAAGACTTTTTTATCTGGATAGAGCTCAGAGAGGCTAAATTTATTGTCGAAGATTTCGGCAATTTTTTTCTGCTGATAGCGCCTCAGGCAGAGATCTGCATAGTTGATACGTGCGAAGATGTAGTTGGGGTTTCTCTCATAATTTTCTTTAATTAGCTTATTGGCTCTCTTTACTTTGCGGCGAGAGAGGTAGATGAAGGTGAGAAGATTCAAGACTCCAGGATGGTCGGGATGCTTCTCGCGGAACTCTTCTATCTCTTTTCGGCTCTCCCACGGATTTTCTTGGACGCGGCTATATAGCTCCAAAAAACGCTCCAACTCATCTTGAGAGAGCCCCTCTTTTAGGTGAGAAAGTTCTTGGTTCCAGGTAATCCGATGAGCTGGAAAAGAGAAGTGTGGAGTCCTCTGCGGAGGAACAAAAAGTGTATTTTTCATTGCTTTATAATTTGCTACCTTTCTAAACTTTTGCTGTCTTGAATTTTACCCAAGAAGTCAATCATATGTCTAGGGTCTTTATTAAGAAACTCCTCTCCTTTGCTGTTAGTATCATTATTGGGCTCGTCATATGGTCCTTGCCTCCACCCGAGGGGATAACTACGCAAGGGATGCATATGTTTGCGATCTTCGTCTTTACCATCATCGGTGTCATCCTCCGTCCTGTCCCTATCGGTACATTTGCTTTTATCGGACTCGTCCTGACTACTGCCTCCAAGACACTCACCTTTGAGCAGGCGTTCAGCGGATTCGTCCACCCTATCGTCTGGCTGATCGTCATCGCCTTCTTCATCTCTCGCGGTTTCATCAAGACAGGGCTAGGAGAACGCATCGCCTACGTCATAATGAGATATCTTGGGAGGAGCACCTTGGGAATGGGCTATGGGATGGTTCTTACCGACCTAATTTTAGCGCCAGCCATACCGAGCGTCACTGCTCGGGCGGGGGGGATTATCTACCCCATCGTAAACTCTTTATCGAGAGCCTTTGGAAGCGAACCCTACAGCCATCCCAGGAGATTGGGCTCGTATTTAATGAAGGTAACCTTTCAAGGGTCGGTGATAACGAGTGGCATGTTCTTGACTTCAATGGCGGGGAATCCACTCATCGCTGATATTGCCAAAGGGGTTGGCGTCAATATCACATGGGGAGGTTGGGCGCTCGCAGCATCCGTTCCCGGCCTCGTATGTCTCCTACTCATCCCCCTCTTTCTCTATAAGGTCTACCCTCCAGAGGTGAAAGAGACACCCGATGCAAAGAGTTTTGCTATGAGCAAGCTGAAAGAGATGGGTCCTATTCACCATCAGGAGTGGATCATGATCTTCTCCTTTATCTTTCTCGTCACCTTGTGGATTTTGGGACCCTACATCGAGATGAAAGCGGTGACTGCTGCACTGATCGGCTTGGTGATCTTGCTTCTCACTGCAGTTCTCAGTTGGGATGATGTCACCAAGGAGAAGGGGGCGTGGAGCACCCTCATGTGGTTTGCCACGCTGATCATGATGGCAACCTACCTCAATAAGCTTGGGCTCACTACTTGGTTCAGCGGATGGGTCCAGGGCAACGTTCAGGGGCTCCACTGGGCCTCAGCATTTGTCGTGATCTCCCTTCTCTACTACTTCTCGCACTACTTCTTTGCGAGTATCGTCGCTCATATCGGTTCGATGTACTCCGCCTTCTTGGTGCTCAGTATCGCCTTAGGCGTCCCCAGCATGGTCGCCGCACTCACGCTAGCGTTCTTTAGTAATTTAATGGGAGGGCTGACGCACTACGCTTGCGGCCCTGCTCCGATCTATTTCGGGTCAGGTTATGTCAAGATCACAGACTGGTGGAAGTTAGGTCTCTTTATTAGCATCATCAATATCACCATCTACTTCACCGTAGGCAGCGCTTGGTGGCATCTGCTCGGCCTCTTTTGATGTCGATTTTAATCTATCGAAATAGTGAAGATCAGCTCTATAAAATCCCGATCGAAGAGTTTGAAAAGAGAGTTGGAATCAAATATCTCGACTCCCTCATTTTCGAGCGGCCAGAATATAGAGAAAAACTGATCAAAAAGAGTCAAAAAAGGATCAGACGCCCCCACTTAAAGCAGATGAATTCATGGACGCTTGCACTACATCAGAAGGCGATGGAGCGCCCTAGAGAAGATCTCTACTACATTCGCTGGATCAGTGGCTATTTCGGATATGGCGTCTTTGCTGCGCAAGATATCCCTGCACTCTGCTATGTCGGCGAATATCTCGGTCTTGTCCGGAAGAAGCGTTTCGGCAAGTTCCGTTTTAACGATTACGTCTTCGGCTATGTCGCAGCAGATAGAGAGACCCCCTATATCATCGATGCAAAAGAGCAGGGGAATTTCGCCCGCTTCATCAACCACAGCGATGAGCCCAACCTCACCTCTCGCTGGGTCGTCAAAGATGGGCTCACGCACATCATCCTCTTTGCTAACAAACTCATCCCAAAAGATAGTCAGCTCACCTACGACTATGGGGAGTACTACTGGCGTAGCCGGAGTAGCCCTTCACTCATCACATAATTTTGCAACGCGCATTCGCTCAAATATTACAAGCCCTGTTCCAGGGCCTTCAGGGCAGTGCTACGCTCAGCTTTTGTAGCAAAGGTCTTCGCCGCTTCGCGAATGCGCAGAGCTTTTTGCTGTGGCCACTTACGATCGCTGATTTTAACCAAATGCGGCTTGATATTTTGGTTGTTGCATTCAATGTTGCCATATTGACGAAAACGATTGAGTACTTTATCACGCCTTATACCGGCCAGAAACTTTTGGATGCGTTTCTTTTCACCGCCTAGCCATTCATTATCAATGGTGATCCCATGCTCTTTATTGTAGACTTGGAGTTCCTTATAGATGCTCTTAACTGCAGATTTGAGAGCGACTCTACGACTGTTGAGAGGGAAAGTTATGTCCGTCTTTGAACGAATCCTAGCGACGATCATGCGAGCCAGAAGAAATATCCTACTGAAATCTTGTTGAATTTTCTTCTCGTAAGTGTCAGATCTCTGCAGGAGAGTAGCGAGTTCCTTGAGTTTTGGGAGACCTTTCTGGAGATCCTTACTATTGAGACCCGAATTCCAACGCTTCTGTGTTAGGGCATGGAACTCATCGCAAATGTCGGAAAGAATGCTTTCGGCGATGATTTTTCGCTGTGACGCAGTTCTGATATCCGGATAGCGCTTCAAACGTTGAGCAAACCCTACGGTTCTGCTGATGGCGTAAAGATTTTTATCAGACGAAATGGTCTGGGGGGATTGTGGATTAGGTAAGTTGATTTTCACCAGCGAAGCCGCCAGGGGAGTTAGTCCCTCAGCTACGGTGATTGTTCCAATCTTCCATCGCTTATATCCCAACTTGGAATTCACAAGTGTGATTCGATCAGGTTCGTAGTCGATATGGAAGCGTTTCCAAGGATATTTTTCAAAAAGCTTCTTCGCAAGGTCTTTCATCGTTTCGATAAGCTTTTTTTGTTTTGGCTGTTGATAGGAGGAGGCTTCGACAGGGAACTTATGGGCTTCTGCTGTGGAGTTTGCCTGAGACATTTCGTCATTTTTGAGAGCTTTCAAAAATGCGGCTTGGCTGTTATGCTCGGTCTTGAGAATATCAAGCGGCAGTTGTGAACAGTTTGAAAACCTCTCGTGTTTTCCCACCAGCAGCGTTCGTATTCCTGCTTCTTTAGCTGCTCGGAATAATTCCCCGTGTGGGATTTGTGAAGAGATTGTTTGGATTTGCTGATCATTATTCTTGTATT
>JAAKFF010000107.1 GCA_011065165.1 Chlamydiota bacterium | reverse complement strand
GGCCTCTCTGCAGCTGTGATAGGGAGAGAGAACTTGCAGAAGTTTCAAAGAGTGATCTCTACAGGAAATCTATCAAAAAAATCTCCCATTCCTGTGAACAAATATAGCGAATTCCGACTGGGGCCGATCACTCAGATCTTTACAGCTGCACTCTTGGCATACTACGTAAAGGAGGGACAGGTCAGTTTAAACGATCCCGTCTCCAAATTCTTACCAAAATCGATGAAAGTGCCCACCTATAAGGGTAGACAGATCACTCTGGGGGATCTGGCAACCCATACATCGGGCCTTCCCGATCTGCCCTATACTCTTTCGAGTCGCTCATCATTCTCTGTCGCTCAGATGTACCGCTTTCTCTCTAAGTATGAGCTTCTTCGCGAGCCAGCCACTAAATATGAATACTCATACTTCGGTTACGCCTTTCTCTCTAACCTTCTCTCCCGAGTTGCCAAAAACTCTTTTCCTGACTTGAATCGTCAAATGCTCCTTCTTCCCCTCTGTATGCGTGATACCATCTTCACCCTCTCCCGTGAACAGAAGAGTCGCTTGATGACAGGCTATGAAGAGGGGCGCGGCATCTCTCCTCTTCTTAGTGAAAAGATCTACTCGGTTTTTATCGGGGCTGGTGGTCTCTACTCCACTCCACAAGATATGCTCACTTTCCTATCCTTCAATCTTGGCAAGGAGAGGACCACTCTTAATGGGATCCTCTCCCTGATGCAAACGCCCTACCACACCTTCAAAAATTTTCAAGTGGGCCTTGGATGGAAAATTGTCTCCTTCGACGGTGCTCAGCTCTTCTTCATAGAGGGGACGCTCTTTGGCTTTGCCACCTATATGGGGATTGTCCCAGATAGGGATTTCGGTGTGGTCATTCTTGCCAACCAAGGGGATTCTCCTATTGATTCACTAGGAGAGCAACTTCTCAACATTCTCAATCTACCGAGCCGCTTGCAAAACTCCCGATGATTGCTTCTTGGTCTCTTTCACGAATTTGGCTCTTGTGAGCTGTTGCTCGCCTTCGGCTTGACACAAACAATTTACCCTGAAGGGTATGTGATTTTGTGTCAGAGAGCCAAATTGTCAAAACATCTTCAAGAATCAACTGATCTGGAATTTTGCAAGTGGCTCTACCAAGTGCGTAGCGAATAATTCCGATGGATTATCGTAAATTCTTGACACTCCTCATAAAAAGATCTATCTCTCTATCTATAATCTAACCTCTTTTATAGAGTGCGAACCAGAGAAAGGAACTTGTCGTGTTAGCGAGTAAACTATTATCTCTATCTGCCCTATTACTCTGCATCGCCTTTGGATCTGTTCATGCTTCAACATGGAATCTAGATGCTAATGGAACGTGGGGTACTGCTGGAAATTGGAGCCCCGTGGGAGTGCCTAATGCTTCTGGAGCCATAGCAGATTTTGGTAGTATCATTACTGCGGATAGGACGGTGACTGCTGGTGCTTTTACCATAGGTGAAATGAATTTTGATATTCCTGATTTTATTGCTTATACAATTACGGCAGGCACTCTTACTCTTGAAGGTGTCGGTGAGATCAATGTTGCACTTTCAAATAGAGGGCCTCATATCATCTCATCTGTCATCAGTCTTAATACAAATCTCAAAATCGATCAAGCATCAACACTATCTCCATTCACCATCTCAGGAGTTATTAAGAATGGTACTGAATTAAATGAGTTAATAAAAAATGGTGCAGGAACAGTGATTCTCTCAGCTGTCAATACCTACACGGGCCCAACAAGAGTTAATAATGGGATCTTACAATTTACTCCTGGAGGTTCAATTAACGGCTCCTTAGTCGTTACTAGTCCGGGGAGTGTCGTTTATGAAAGTGGTGGTGGTGATCGAGATGTAGAGACACTGACCGGGGATGCTGCCGCTACAATAGTTATGGGGGCGGGTGATTTTCTTGTAGTTGATTCTGGTGCGTTTGCAGGTGTCATATCTGGGGATGGGGGAGTCAGAAAAACAACTGCTGGAACGCTGACCTTCTCAGGGAAGAATAGTTACCTATCTGAGACAGTGGTTGATGGGGGTCTTCTGATGTTAGGTCCTGGTGGCTCTATTCTGAGTCCCTTAACAATTACTGGTCCGGGGGCCGTTACTCTTGCAGCAGGTGCTATCCAAGTCATTGGAACACTTACTGGGGATGCCACTGCTGACATAACTTTGATGGGTATGGATGATCTTCTTGACTTCACAGATGGAACGTATGCTGGTGATATAATGGGCCCAGGGGGAATAACAAAAAGATCTGATAGAGTAGCGACGTTTACAGGAACAAACTCTTCGACGGGCGTATTGAGTATTGAAGATGGGGAGGTCAAAGTAGATACCGGTGGGACACTCGTGAGCCCCGTTACAATTAATGGTAGTGGCTTTTTGACTCTTGCTGCTGGTGTCATGCAAACTCTAGGCGACCTTAATGGGGGTGGTGCAGGAATGGTTTTGGAGGCAGCGAGTGATGTGCTTAACGTTCCTGGTGGATCATTTGCTGGTATAATATCAGGGCCAGGTGCACTCACAAAGAGAGGTCCTGACACGCTGACAATTGCTGCACCCTGTACGTTCGCAGGCCCACTGACAATTCTTGATGGGGCCGTAGTATTAAGCCCTGATGGCTTTGTTGAAAGCGCGCTAGATATCAGTGCCACAGGGAGCCTAAGGCTTGAAGGTGACGCTACTCGAACGATATTAGCTCTTACCGGGGTGACTGGTGCGGAAATATTACCTGAGGATCCCTCATCTTTCCTTCGTGTCAAATCGGGAGATTATTCAGGGAGATTCTCAGGGAGTGGAAGAGTCGTTAAGTATGATCCCGATACACTGATTTTGAAAGATGAGGTTGATGTTGACGTAGAGATTGAAGCGGGAAGGGTGGAGCTCGATGCTCTTGGTTCACTGCAGCAAAGGGTTGAGATTAGACCCGCGGGGACTCTTGCTTTTGAATTTTCTGCTCCTACTACTCGAACCATTACGGAACTTATAGGAGAGGTCGGCGCTGAGATAGAGTTGGGGATTTCGGGGAATATTCTTGAAGTTGAAGAGGGAGAGTGGCAGGGTGTAATGTCAGAATCCGGGGGAGTCAGAAAAACAACTGGAGGAATAGTACGTTTCAGAGGCACACAGACCTTTACTGGGCCACTCACCATAGCTGAAGGGGAGCTCATCTTAGTAGATGGAGCAAGTCTAGCATCCTCGAGTATAACCATCATTGACCCACCTGCAATAGTATCGGGAAATGGAACTCTAGGTCCAACGACAAATGGCGGAGTTGTGAGTCCAGGACTATCGATTGGGACAATCTTTTTCGCTGGAGATTTTACTCAGCTCTCAACAGGGAATTTGATCATTGAGATCGATCAAAATGGAAATCGTGATCAGATAATAGTTGGCGATGAAGCGTTTCTGGATGGAACCTTTACTTTGGATCCTGAACCTGGTCTCTATTTAGCTGGTGATAGTTTTACATTTTTAACAGCTGTCACTGCTGTGAACTCCACCTTCGCTACACTCTCATCAACCTCTCCACTGATCTTCGATATAAATTATCAATCTAACTTCGCCCAAGTCCATATTATCTTAGCAGGAGTAGTGACGTCTGTTCCCATCGACTCTTTAAAGGGTAATGCAAAAGCTGTTGCAGAATTTTTATTCTGCTCTGCTCCGACAACTACTGATCCTGATTTAATAAACGTTATGCGGCTTCTATTAGCTTTGCCAGCCGATCAATTTGGTAAAAATCTACCACAACTCAGTCCTGCGATATTTGGCGCTTTGCCTCTCGTAAATTTACAAAGAGGGACAATCGTTGCAGATACAATAGTAGAAAATGCAGAGAAGTCTCACTGGTGTGATCGGTGCAAGGGGGATCAAAAAAATACCGCAATCTGGATAGCACCTGTAGGCAATTTATATCGACAAGATAGAATCGATAATCAAATCGGCTTCGATGCAGATACCTACGGTTTTACGATAGGCGGCAGCCATCTCTTCTGTGACAGAGTAAATCTATCTGCTGCAAGTGGTTATACTTATTCGAGTATCGATTGGAAGAGAAATGCAGGAGAGGGACATTGGAACTCTGTCTATTTAGGACCATCTGTTGCATGGATAGATGACAACTGGTATGTAAACTTGCTTCTACTAGGGTCTTACAACCATTATAAGATCGATAGGAAAATTAGATTTACTGGTCTAAGAAGAACTGCCCATAATAGTCATGATAGTTACGATCTTTTAGCTCGAGTTGATGGTGGTTACAAGTTCAAAGTAGGGTTTCCTGGTTGCACCAAGTATCTCTTTATCTTACCCGAAGCTCGTCTGAGCTATCTGAATGTCTTTGAAAAGCGCTACACTGAATCGGGAGCAGGGAGTCTAAATCTCGTCGTTGATAGCAAGCAGACAGCCTACTTACAACCCAATCTTCTCATCAAATTTTTACAGGACTTTTACTCCTCAAATTACTGTATAACCCCAACGCTACAAGTTGGTTGGGTAGCAAATATTCCATTGTCATCTGCTGGCTATAGATCGAGATTATATAAACAGCAAGCGTGCAAGTCTCACTATTCAGTGAATAGCTTCCACAAAACAACAAATCAGCTTAGCTTAGGAGCTGAATTGGTGGTCGCTCGGTTAAATGATCTCTTGTTCGAACTTGGATATAAAGCGAACTTCTTCGGCAGAAGCGTTGTGCACAATGCGAAGGTCAAGGTAGAGAAGAGATTCTAAACTTAAGAAGAGATT
>JAAKFF010000106.1 GCA_011065165.1 Chlamydiota bacterium | reverse complement strand
AACGAAGCAGATAATGAACAAGTTATTTTTACCCAGTTCCTCATGAAGAAAGAACACCGTATCCATGGGATATTCATTTTCGTTCTCATCCTGATCTTTCTAACTTATGTGGAAATCTTGCGTGTTTTCCCAGAAGTTGCGAAGAGGGAGCTCTCCCAGTCGATTAGGATCAGCGCCAACACGGTTGGCTTGATGGGCACTTTCGCGCTCTATATCTACCTCTTCGTTCAGGTCTTCATTGGTATTATTTACGATCGCATCAGCTTGCGCATTGTCATTCCATCTGGGGTGCTTCTCTGCGCGGTGGGAGGCTTTTTCTTTGGCTGGAGCTACAATATCCCTCTCGCTTTTATTGCTCAGGGAATGATGGCAGTCGGTTCAACCTTCGCTTTTCTTGGGGGTCTTATCGTAATTCAGCGCTGGTTCGCCCGTCGCCATTTTGCTATGCTTGCGGGAGTCCTTCAAACGGTTGGAGCGTTTGGGATATTTTCTGCTGGCATTCCAAATGAAGCGCTTCTTCACTATTATTCATCGTGGCGCGTTGTGATGATCGTGCTAGGTTCGATTGGAATTGTCTTGGGGCTGATGTACCTGATGGTCGTTCAGGATAATCCAGAAGATGAGTTTATCGTGCCGACAAGTCGTCGTTTTTTAAGGCAAGTGAGAGAGATTTTTTCCTCTTCCCAAATGTGGTGGGCTGCTCTCGTTGCAGCGTTCGGATGGGGTCCTCTGATCGCTGTTGTAGGGGTTTTGGGTGGGCCGCTTTTGCAAAAAAGGTATATGCTCTCTCTCAATGAAGCTTCAGACATGATCACCTTCTGCTGGTTGGGACTTGGAATTTCGGGGCCACTAATAGGGTACCTTTCAGACGCGATCGGAAGGCGCCTCTCCCTCCTCTACTTCTGTTCAGCACTCGGAGCTCTCTCATCGCTTCTCCTCATCTTTCTTCCGGGCTCTTCCCTCATTGTTGCTGGGGTAGTCCTCTTTGCGCTTGGAGTCGCCGCGGGAGGGCAAATTCTGACCTTTCCTTTCGTCAAAGAGAATACCCCTTCGACCTCAATGGGTACAGCTGTTGGACTCAATAATATGGCAGCAATTTTTGGAGGGATCGTAGCACAATCGATTATGGGGGGAGTTCTCGCCTCTTTCTCTTCCCACACGCTCACAGCATTCAGAGTTGCCTTTTTAGTTGTGCCCCTATTCTTTACACTCGCATTCATAATTTCTCTCTTTCTTCTGAAAGAGACCTATTGCAAACAGCAGGTGAGATAAGTTGGAGAGAGAGATTGAAATTGGAGAAGAAAAGCTAAAAGGAACTCTGTTTGAGGTCGATGGCGCGAGGGGATTGGTGATTTTTGTCCACGGCAGCGGTAGCTCTCGATTCAGCCCGAGAAATCAATATGTTGCAGGCGTCTTGCAAAAAGGGGGCATCTCAACACTACTCTTCGATCTGCTCACTCTAGAGGAGGAGCAGGTGGAGGGGATCCAGTTCGATATTCCGATGCTAGCAGAGAGGACGGTGAGAGTGATCGACTCGATTAAACATGATAAAGTGGGGCTTTTTGGGGCTAGTACCGGGGCTGCTGCCGCTCTCATCGCCGCTTCGAAGCGGGATATTGCAGCAGTCGTTTCGCGTGGCGGCCGCCCCGATCTTGCTCTACCCGTTTTAGATCGTGTGAAGGCGCCGACGCTCTTACTAGTGGGAGGGTTGGATGGTCCCGTTATCGAGATGAATCAAGAGGCTTTGGAGGCATTAAAGTGCGAGAAAAAACTCTCGATTATCGCAGGGGCGACGCATCTTTTTGAAGAGGAGGGAAAACTCGAAGAGGTGGCAGAAGAAGCGTGCGATTGGTTTAAGCGTCATTTATGAGAATTTCAGGAATTTTTATCTATATCTTAGCAGCGCTATTCCTACTCTTTGAGATGGCCCTGCAAGTCTCCCCAAGTATCATGACACGTCCCCTTATGCACGACTTTGGGATCGATGCGATGGTGCTCGGCATTATCTGCTCGTTCTATTTTTACAGCTACACCTTGATGCAGATTCCTGTCGGGATCCTATTTGACCGCTTCAGTACGAGAACTCTCATAACCTCTGCTGTATTTATCTGCTCTGTTGGCGCTCTCTTTTTCGGAACGACTCAAGATCTCTACTATGCTGCGCTCGGCCGGTTTTTGATGGGTATCGGCTCTGCTTTCGCCTTTGTGGGTGTGCTTGTTGTCGCGGCGCGCTGGTTTCCCGGTCGCTACTTCGCTCTTTTAGTGGGTGTAGCGCAACTTCTCGCTGCGGTGGGTGCTCTCCTTGGAGAGCTGCCGCTTGCTGCGCTATTAAACAGCTTTTCTTGGCGAGAGGTGATGATGATTTTAGGCACTATCGGAGTGGGCCTAACCCTTCTTAGCTTTACGGTGGTCAGGGATCACCCCTCTAAGGAGCAGCACATTCCCCATCGCCACCACCTCTTTAGAGAACTCAGAGTGATCTTGAAATTTGGGCAGACCTGGTGGGTAGCTCTATATGCATTCTGCAGCTGGGGGCCAGTGGCCGTCTTTGCCGCTCTTTGGGGGTTGCCCTATCTTCGGGTGCGCTATGAGATCCCTGTCACAGAGGCTGCTCTGGCGATGGCGATGGTCTGGATCGGCATTGGGATCACTAGTCCCATTTTGGGCTACCTCTCCGATAAGCTCGGACGGCGCTGCATACTGCTCAGCTTCTGCTCCCTTGTAGGGCTCATCTCTTCTTCGGCCCTCTTACTTCTACCCATTCCTCTCCCTCTAGCTTTTCTTCTTCTTTTTGGCATAGGAGTGGGCGGGAGCGGACAGATCCTCACTTTTGCGCTGACAAAAGATAATAACCGTTCGACCACTATCGGAACGGCTGTCGGATTAAACAATATGGCAGTTGTTGCTGGGGGCGCTCTCTTTCAACCTCTCGTAGGTTTTATTCTTCAGCTTCTATGGGTCGGAGGAAGAGCTGGCAACGGTATTCCTCTCTACACTACTGCTACCTACAATATCGCGCTTCTCGTCGTTCCACTCTGCTTTTTTGTCGGGCTTCTTGTCAGTTTGTTCTGCATTAAGGAGACCCACTGCCGGCCTCGCTTCGATGCCTATTCGGATAGCCTTGCTTGATTCTCTTTGACAAAGAAGGCGACGATAAAGGCTGCAAAGAGGCAGACGGAAAGTGGGGTCAATGCGACTGCATAGTCGTGTAGATTGTACGCTTTGAGGCTTCCATTGATCGTTGAGGCCGATGACCATTTGAGGAGAGCGCCGATAAGAGGCTGGAGCAGTGGTGCGCCAAGAGCGATGCAGAGCATGTTGGTAAAACCCATGGCGACTCCTCTAGTTTGAGTAGTGGCGTAGGTGCTGGCTAGGGCGAAAGAGAAGACGTAGGTACTGGATGAAAAGCCGAAGAGAAATACCAGTATAAACATTAATGGAAGGGGAATATGGGGGATGTAGATCACGCAGAGGGAGAGGAGGAAAGCGATGAACGCTCCCCATATCATTAGGGGACGTTTCTTGATGATATAGACGGAGAGCCAACTCAAAATAAGGGTTCCAAGGCAGGCTCCTAAGAAGTAGGTAGAGGCGATCAGTGCGGCGAAATCGACGCTGATAGTATAGCGAGTCATGAAATAGGGAATGGCCCAGAGCGCTGCAAAGGAGGGAAAGACTCCAAATACCAGTCCACTATAGATACCGTTAATCCAGAGAGGGCGAATGGAGATCACTTTGATGAAATTTCTTAGGGTCTTTCTTATAGTCTTCTTGTAATGCGCCTCGTCTTGAAGAGGCTGATCATGGTCGGGATAGTCGTGGATGATGATGAGCGATAGGAAGGTGAGAATGAGTCCTACGAAGGCGATGATAACCATTCCCTCTCTCCATCCCAACGTCTCGACTACCTTTGCAAACCCTCCTTCACCGATCACTCCCCCTGCAAGGGCTAGGAACTCAGTAAGCCCCACAATGAGAGGAAAGAGATAGGGTTTAAACCAGCGAGCCCCAAGACAGAAAGCGCAGATGATGGCTGGAGAAGCGGCAAATCCCATGATCATCCTGCTCACCTGTCCTTCCCAAAAATGAGAGGAGAACGCGAACCATCCAATAGCTAGTGATAAGAGAAGAAAGCTCACCTTTGTCACGCGTCTCGGTCCCCACATGTCTATGAGCATACCGGCTGGGACCTGCATGATGATATAGGTGTAGAAAAAACTCGAGGTGAGAAGACCAATTTGAATGACATCGATATCATAGGTCTTCATGAGCTGAGGGATCATCACACTCGGTGTGCCCTGAAGGAGGAATATGAAGAGTCCAAGAGTGGCAGCAAGCCCCCAAATGAGCCAGGGACGAAATTTAGAACGGTGAATCGCCTGCATGAGTTTCATGCAGGTAATTCTAATCAAAAAATAAATTGTGCGCTAGATTAAACTAGCTCCGCCTCGATATAGGGGACCCCAACGACATGTCGCGCAAATAGAGGAGCCACATTGGGATCTTTGTACATTGAAAAGAGCTCTTTCGCAGGGCTGATCAATCTACTTTCGACGAAGGTGGAGATAAGTGGAGCAGCAAGTTGGGTTGCTTTTTTAGTCACCGCGTTTGCGATCTCTCCTAGGTTAAGTTCAAAAGAAGCCTCCCTCTTTTTCAAGCCATACTTCAAGCCGTTGATCTCTCCTCTCATTGCATTTAGCTTAGTCTCAAGCTCAACTAGATAGAATTCTAGGTTCTCATCATCCCTATAATGGATGGAGATATCCTTGAGGGTTGAATGAAGCTTCGTAGAGAGATCATAAGCTAAGTTAAATTTGCTATTGATGCGACTTCCAGAAGCTCTTTTGCTATCAA
>JAAKFF010000105.1 GCA_011065165.1 Chlamydiota bacterium | reverse complement strand
TTTCCCTGGGACGGCTTTGCGAAGGAGCTTGCTGCTTCTCTCAATGTGCCAAAACTTAAGCTCTCTGCGGGATCTGCCGGATGGAAAAAGGGGGGGTCTATCCTTTCAGGGATGGGGCGAAGTCCCTTGCAGTTAGCGATTGAACTCTCTCCACTCGAGGGCAGCTTTTCGCTGATCTTTCCGTCGGAGGATTTTTCAAAACTCTCCTCTTGGGCGATCGATCCTAAGGCGAAAAATGAAGGTTTCTCCGATCCCTATCTGCAGAAGGGCTTTTTCCGCTATCTCACTCTGGAGGCGATCTCGCTTTTTGACAAGATGGACATTTATGGCAACCTCACACCAAAACTGATTGATGGCTCTCTTGAAAAAGAAGATTCCTACTGCATCGATATTGCAATTGAGCGCGAGAAGGAGACAATTTGGGGTCGTATTATCTGCCCTTCCCTCTTTCAGGAGAGTTTTAAAAGCTATTTTGCGAAGGATTGGAACTTCTCTATTCCCTCGCACCTCTACGAAGAGACCTTTTTGGACTTAAGCCTATCCGCTGGGGAGACGAAGCTGTCACTAGAGTCGTGGAAGAGGGTGACGGAGGGTGACTTTATCCTCCTCGACTACTGTTCTTACTACCCAAATTTAAAAAAAGGGACCTTTCAACTCCAGTTTGAAAGCACTCCCCTCTTTCAGGTCAAACCTAAAGAAGAGAGCATCAAAGTTCTCGACTATGCACACTATTTTGAGGAGAATAAAATGAGCGATGAAAATCTCGAGGAGCCTTTCGAAGAGGCGATGGTTGAAGCCCCTGTAGAGTCTATCTCCGTTGAAGAAGCTCCAGAGGAGAAGATGCTCTCCCCTAAAAAGGTACCGATATCTCTTACAGTTGAAGTGGCAAAGCTTCGTATGAACTTGGATGCTCTTCTCAAACTAAAACCTGGTAGCATTTTGGAGCTGGGTGTGCAACCCGAAAAGGGGGTCAACCTTGTCGCCAATGGCAGGTGTGTGGGCAGAGGAGATCTCATCCAAGTCGGAGATGTCATCGGAGTTAAAATAACCAAACTCGGCAAGTAACCACTTTGTGTGCCCAGGAAAAATTTCATAAGCAATCGACCCTTCCCAACCTAACTGCAGGGCAGGTCTCTGCTCTTAACGAGCTCCCAAAAAAAATCGGTCCCTACAAAATTGAAGCGCAGCTCAGCAAGGGGGGAATGAGCTTTCTATACCTTGGATTGCACCCCGAGAATAAAGCTCCTGTTGTCATCAAGGTGCTCTCACCACGCTATCTGACCCATCCCGAACTGGTTTCGCAGTTCCTGAAGGAGGCTGAGATCATCGCACTGAGCGACCACCCCAATATCGTCAAGCTCTACGGACAGGGTGAGTGGGAGAGCGGGCTCTATATTGCGATGGAGTTCATTCAGGGGATCTCACTCAAACAGTTTATCATGCAGCAGAACCTCTCAATTCGAAGCTGCCTTGAAGTCGTTCTGCAGGTCTCTTATGCTCTACTCCATCTTCACACACATGGGGTGATCCACCGCGACTTGAAGCCTGAAAATATCTTGATCACTGAGAGTGGCAGTGTAAAGGTGATCGACTTTGGAATCGCCCAACTCAGCAGTGAAAGGGAGAGCTCACCCCCCTTTGCGCAGGGTCAATTTCTAGGCACGCCTAGCTATATGAGTCCAGAGCAGAAGAGAGATCCCATGAATGTCACCTCCATCGCAGATATCTACTCTCTCGGCGTGATTACTTTTGAACTCATCGTTGGAAAGCTAAGCTATGGCACGATTCAGCTCTCTCTGCTCCCTGAGGATCTGCAAAAGATTGTGAAAAAAGCGCTGGAGCCTCGGAGTGAGGATCGCTACCAAGATATTGTCGACTTTATCACTGACATCAGCGCCTATTTGAGATCGAAGGCGCTAAGCAAGACGCCAGAAGAGATGAAAGAGGTGTGGGAACATTTAGAGGAGAGCCATCGAGAGCTGCTTCCCGACTCTCTTCCCAAATGGAACGCTTTTGACATAGGAATGGCAACACCCGACCGGAAAAAAGATTTAGGCTCCTACTATAACTTCCTACGTTTTGCCGATCAATCCTACTTAATTGTCATGGCCGAATATATGCAATCGAGCCTCCAAGGACTCTCCTATTCCGGCGTTTTGAAAGGCATGGTGCAAGCCATAACGTCCGAATATCTCACCGACGACAGCCTCTCTTTTAAGCCGATCTCCTTCATCACAACTCTCAATGAGCTGCTCTCGTCTCCTGATAAAAAACATCGATTTCGCTTTCAGCTTCTCCATCTCACTCCCCTAGAAGATCACTTCTCCTTCATCTCTTGCGGCTGCGGCTCTTTAATACACCTTCGAACAGGAGCAAAAGCCCCCCGCTTTCTCACTAATCAAAATCCCCCCTTAGGAGAGAACCCCCACCACGGCTTCTATGAAACGACAGAAAATTGGAGCGAAGGAGATCTCTTAATTGCCCACTCATTTGATGGTGAAGTCTCTACTGAGCAGCATGGGAAAGAGTTGGAAGAGGCTATGAAATCGATCATCAATGAGCAGCTGCAACTCTCCGCACAATCCCAAGCAGAAGCTATCCTAACCTCCCTCGCCAAAACCTTCCCAGCTCTTGTGGAAGCCTCTCCTAAAACTCTCCTTTCAATCCAGAGAATTATCTAAAGTAACAAACTAAAACGCGTACTCCATGCGCAGATCTGCGAAGTAGGTCTGCATTCTGCCGCTGAGCTCTGCGCGGCCATCGAGCTGTAGTGAGAAGCCATTACCTTTAGTGATTTTGACTCCCACTTCTGGGGCGATCTGATTGATCCCTTTGCTGGTGGTGTTGACCGAAAAGGTTCCTCTCTGGTTACGGAAGCTGGAGCGGTAGGTGCTGCTACTTAAGGGGCTCTTTGTTACCCAGCCTATGCGGACGTAGGGCGCCCAGCATCCACCATCAAAGGTAACGTTGATGGCGCCCCTTATGGCAAGTTCTGTGCGGAGCATGTTGGAAGTTTTTGACCTCACATCTAGATTGATCCCATCTGCTCCACTCTCATGGAAGCGAGGCTGGTGGAGGTAGAAGTGGTCGACGCTCGCGATGATTTGCAGGGGAATCCCGATAGATCTAAAGTCTCCAGTGAACCCAAAGTGTGAGCTCCAGTGGATACCGGTGTTGTGGCTCTTAGCCTCTCTATCCACCACAGCGCCGGGATGTTGGGGAGCGGAGAAGAAAATATCTCGCCCTATATTATAAAAGTTCCATCCCCCCATCGTGGAGAGATCGAATGAGAAGTGGTCGACTCTGCAGCTCCCATAGAACCCACCGTGTGCTTGGTGGATATGCCCCTTGCCTGCTCCGCCCTTCCAGCGGAAGTTGGTATAGGTATACCCAACACCGGTGCCCATGTAATAGTGGGGGGAGCATCTGTCATATCCCACTACAACGCCGCTACTCTCAGAGTTAGCCCCTCGCAGCTGTCCCAATTTATCTTGCTCACGCCACACGCCAAAGGTCTGCATCCAGACGTTGTTTTTTCTATCCTTGGGAGTGCAGCACTTGCTTGGTGAACAGGGAAGTTTAAAAAGGTGCTGCGCAAAAATAGAGAGCAGATGGCCACTATTGTCCATGTTGATCCACTCAAGAGAGCCAAACCCTGCTGGATGCATTAAGTTGAGCGCCTTATTAAGCTCCTCATCAGAGAGAATTCCAATCGCCTCTATCACAAACGCTAAATCAGAATTGGGATCAAGAGTGAATGGTAGACCTGGCTCATGATCTCCAAATCCAATTCCAAATCCACTATCGAGAGTAACGCTATCGGGAGCTCCACTAGCACCATCGGTAGCCAAATAGATGAGGTAGTTGGCGACATGCCTTGGGTTGCCTGAGTCAATTTTCTTACCTACAAATAATTGAGGGGAGACAACTTCAAGCTGCACCTCAGTAGGGAGATAGTTAACTTTAAAAAATGAAGGGACCTGACTGGTGTCGTCATCGAAGGTTCCTGTTATCCCCAAGTCTGCAGTGAGGATGGTTATCGTCTGACCTACAATAAAGTTACCCACAGCGGCATCCACACTGAGCGTTCCACCAAGCGATGCCTCGCCCGTAACAACGATCTTGTCTGTATTACTTACACTATCAACTTCGGCATCAAAGAAGCCCCCGCCCGCTGAAAAATCAAGGTTACGACCCACAGTGAGGTTTCCAAAGAGACCAACTCCACCTGGAGCAATCATCCCTCCAGTGGCTGTTAAGTTGCCAGAGGTTGTTGGCATGCTCGGATCAGTAAGAAGCATTGTATTAGTTCCACCGAAGACTCCTCCGGTTACGAGCACTGGGGTAATGATCGATCCATCGACATGAAGGGTACCTGAACCGACAGTTGTCACTCCTGTATATCTGTTGGTTCCCTTGAGCGTAAAGATCGCGGTATTATCTGTACCGAGAGTGATGCCATTCAAAGTTGTCGAGCCGCCGCCTGCCCCAAGATCACTAATAATAGCGTTGGGAACGGTAGAATTCGATGTAAGATTGGAGACAGTAATTAAGCTGCCTGACATCATAAAAATATCTTTCCCATGCTCTGATCCAGTGGTAGCTCCTGTGCCACCAGTGAGTGTGCTACCAGAGAAAGAGATGGCTGTTTTGATGGTGAGTTCAGACTGATCTGTTGCGTCCGATTGGAGGAAGATCGCTGCGCCCATAGCGCCGCCACCACCACCAGCGCTAGTACTTCCTGCACCTCCTCCGAAGCCAGCGATACCACTCGAGCCACCGCCACCGCCGCCAAAGCCTCCGGTGCCACCGATACCAGAACTAGTTCCGAAGCCCCCACCGCCGCCGCCGCCACCGAAGCTGCTGTTGCCGC
>JAAKFF010000104.1 GCA_011065165.1 Chlamydiota bacterium | reverse complement strand
AGTAATTTGTTATGACAATCCTTGGAGCAACTCACTCCAGATTCAAAAAATTAGTCTACATATAATAATAAAAATTTCTTTTTTACTATTTCTATTCTATAATCAACACATTTATAAACTATCTTCCATTTTACTGGCAATGTTTATTTTCTATCTCGGTCCAGGTTTAGGTCTGTTTAATAGCATCGAGAGAGAGAATCTTAGTATAAGCAGATCTTTTGGGCAAGAATTAATTGTTGCCTCGGAATTCATTTTGTTAATAACCTCTTGAGAGGTAAAGTAATGAAAAATTTTCAACCCCAATGAAAACGAGGGAAAAATGGGTACTAACGACGGTAATAGAGAAAACTTGAAAAATGTCCGTTTTATCTTGGGTATTGTTGCTGGGAAGGGGGGGGTAGGGAAGTCCACTGTGGCAGCTGAGCTTGCCAGAACCTACCGCAAGCAGGGGCTAGAGGTGGGGATCCTCGATGGGGACATCTACGGCCCCTCAATACGGGAGAGCTTCCCAGAAGAGAGCCTTCCTACAACTAGAGATAGCATGGTGGTGCCGGCTCGCTCTGGAGGGATAGCTCTCATGTCGGTGGCCTACTTCCACAAGGGGAAGGGGGCCTCGGTTATCCGCGCTCCTATCGCCAATCAGATCATTCTCCAGTTCCTCCATGAGATTGAGTGGGGGACGCTCGATCTCTTAATCGTCGATTTTCCTCCTGGAACGGGGGATGTTCAAATTACTCTTATGCAGCAGGCGCCCTTTTCGGGTGTGGTGATCATCACAACGCCCCATGAGCTCTCTCTCCTCGATGCGAGAAAGTCGGCTCAGATGTCACTGCAGATGGGCGTTCCTCTCCTTGGTGTCATTGAGAATATGAGTTACTTTATCGATCCAAATTCTGGAGAGCATCACGCCCTCTTCGGCGAAGGTGGCGGCCAGAAGTTGGCCGATGAATTTCATATCCCTCTACTCTCTCAAGTTCCGATCGATCCTGCCCTCCAGCAGAAGGCGCTCTTTGAAGAGGCGGCAGAAAAAATTCTAAATGAGTTAAAAAATGAGAAGATAGATGAAATAAAGAGGGAAGATCTGTATCATTTTTCTATTCACTGGCTCGATGGGAAGAGAAGTCTCTTCCGGGCGAGCGATGTGCAGCGCCACTGTCCTTGTGTTAAATGTTCAGCAGATAGGAAGAATTTAATGGTCGATTTTGAGACGGAAATTAAGCAGATTACTAGAGTGGGACGCTTTGGCCTGCAGCTGGTCTTTAACAAGGGTTGTTCTCAAGGAATCTACCCCTTTTCTCTACTGAGAGGTATCGATCGATGAAAACGTTGTGGATACTTTCACTCACTTTTTTCTGCTGCAGCTGCGGTGGCGGCGGGATAAGCGACTCCTATATGGAGGCGAATGGGAAGACGAAGGTGCTCTCTACAACGGCGATGATAGACGATCTAGTTGGAACAATTGGGGGAGAGGAGATCGATCATGTCAGCCTCATCCAGGGGAATATCGATCCCCATAGCTACGAACTTGTCAAAGGGGATGGAGAGAAGATTACTCGTGCAGATGTTGTCTTTTTCAACGGTCTCGGTCTAGAACATGGGGCGAGCCTAAAGAATCAGTTTGAAAAGCATCCAAACGCTATACCACTTGGAAATCGTGTCTACGCAGAAAAGAGGGACTCTTTTATTCTTGTCGATGGGCAGATCGACCCCCATATCTGGATGGATATCGCCCTCTTCTCGGAGTTGATCGACCCTATTGTGCAGGCCTTAGAGAGAGCCAACCCTGAGTGCAGCGCG
Source organism: Chlamydiota bacterium (assembly GCA_011065165.1). Taxonomy (GTDB): domain Bacteria; phylum Chlamydiota; class Chlamydiia; order Chlamydiales; family Simkaniaceae; genus JAAKFF01. Next base: position 3,210 of record JAAKFF010000104.1, on the reverse strand, counting down.
CTCTTTCGCGAGCGGGGAGGCCAATTGAAAGAGAAGATGGTCGCTAAAGATCGTGAATTGGTCCGCCTGATGCGGAGCCTTCCCTCTGAAAAGCGGTTTTTAGTCACAAGCCACGACGCCTTTCACTACTTCACACGAAAGTATCTTGCAGAGCCTGGTGAGCTCGATTGGGAGAGGCGGCTGATCGCTCCTGAGGGGCTTGCCCCTGATGGACAGATGGGGATCATGGATATCAAAGAGGTGACAGATTTTCTCTTCGAAAATAAAGTTGAAGTGGTCTTTCCCGAATCGAATATCAATCGAGACGCTCTTAAAAAAATTGTCTCTATATGCCGCGAAAAGGGGCTCGATGTTACAATCGCTGAGATCCCTCTCTATGGAGATACGATGGGAGGAGAGGGGGCGGGTGCTGAGTCTCATATGGAGATGATCGAGCACAATGTCCAGACTCTCATCAGAAACCTTAAGTAGAAAAATTATGGCAATAGAAGTCGACCAACTTACAGTCAATTATGAGAAGACCTCAGCGCTTTGGGATCTCCGTTTTTCGGTGCCACAAGGGAGGCTTGTGGGGGTCATTGGACCGAATGGAGCTGGCAAGAGTACGCTCTTCAAAGCGCTACTAGGAATTGTCAAACCCCTATCAGGAAAAATTCTATTCTTTGGAAAACCACTCTCTGAGATGAAACATCGCGTCGCCTATGTGCCGCAAAAGGGGAGTATCGACTGGGATTTCCCGATTACGGTATTTGATGTGGTTTTGATGGGTCGTTATAGATTCCTCAAGGGGCTAAAATGGTACCGAAAGGCGGATAAAGAGGCAGCGGCGCGCATCTTGAGGAGGCTGGGAATGTCTGAGCTAGCTGGCCGCCAGATCAGTGAACTCTCGGGGGGGCAGCAGCAGCGGCTCTTCATCGCCCGTGCGCTGATGCAGGAGGCTGAACTTTACCTTCTCGATGAACCGTTTGCTGGCGTGGATAAGGCGTCGGAGGGGGTGATCATGGCGATTCTTCGCGCTTTGAAGGAGGAGGGAAAGACCATTCTTGTGGTCCACCATGAGCTGAGCAGCGCCGCAGAGTATTTTGATTCGGCGCTCCTCTTGAATACCTCTCTCATTGCCCATGGAGATATCGCCGATGTTCTCACCCCAGAACTTCTGAGTCGCACCTATGGACAGAAAGGGGTGCTCTTTGATGAGGCGTGGCGCCTTTCAAAAGAGAAAGCCACAGGACTTAACTGATGTTACATTTCTTTGTCGATCCTATCTATCGGGCGCCCTTTTTGGGGTCGATGCTCATGTGTTTAGCAACGGGCTTGATGGGGAGCTATCTTCTAGTGCGCCGCCGCACTCTACTTGGAGAGACCCTTTCGCACGCAGCCTTCCCTGGAGTTGTACTCAGTCTGGCTTTGGGTGCGCTTTTCTTATTGCCCTCTGATGACCGTTCGATCTTAGTGATATTAGCAGGGGCGTTTATCTTCTCCTTTTTAGGGATGTTTGCGATCGACAGACTCCATCATAAATACAAAATTCATCTCGATGCGGCGATGTGTCTAGTTCTCTCGCTCTTTTTAGGAGGGGGAATTGTCGTCGCCAGTCGGATTCAGTTTGTCCATCCACTCTGGTATCAGCAGGCGCAAGTTTTTATCTATGGTCAAGCTGTCACAATGACCGACCGTCACATTGCGATCTATGGCATCCTCTCTCTCTGCATCGCCCTCTTCATCTCCTACCGCTTTCGTCTGGTGGAGCTCGTCGCCTTCGACCGCAATTTTGCACAGAGCCTGGGAGTCAACCTTCGGAAGATCGATCTAGCTCTTATGGCATTGACGATTCTTGCCATCGTGGTAGGGATTCGTAGTGTGGGGGTGATCATGATGGCGGGGATGCTCATCGCTCCAGCTGTCTCAGCGCGCGCTTTCACCGATCGTCTCTCCACTCTGATGGGACTCTCTGCTCTCTTCGGCTTGCTGAGCGGGTTTGGGGGCAATATGCTTTCTATTCTATGGAGCCATAGAGGTTTCACCCTGCCTACGGGCCCGATGATCCTTCTCTTTTCAGTATCCATCAGCCTCCTCTCACTCCTCTTTGCTCCAAAAAAAGGGGCGGTTGTCCGCTTTATTCGCATCTTTCGCTTCCGCAAACGCTGCCAATCTGAGAATATTTTGAAGACGCTATGGAAGCAGGGTGTCGAGACGCCGATGAACCATCAAGAGATTCTCCACTGGAATCCGATCTTGCTCTTCCGTCTTAGGATGGCTCTATCTAGCTTAAAAAGAGAGGGTTGGCTGCTTAGAGTTCCAAATGGATTTCTACTCACCCCAGATGGTGTCAATCGGGCAGCTTACTTAATTCGTCTCCATCGACTCTGGGAGCTCTATCTTGCTACCTGTTTAGATGTTGATGAAGAGCGCGTGCACCATAGCGCTGAAGAGATGGAGCATATCATCACCCCGGAACTCGAGAGGCGTCTCACTAAGCTCCTGAACGACCCTCAACACGATCCCCATCAAAAACCGATACCAAGTGGCGAGTTATGAACCTGAGTTTTAAGTTTATTTCCCTCATTCTCAGGGGCTTTTCTCTTTCTTCTCGATCTTTTTCCCTTGAGAAGGGCGCCTTGACCCTACTCTTCGGTAAAAATTCCGAGAATTTAAGAGAAAACCCTCTCCTGATAACAAGTAAAATAAACCCAAAATTCAGGTTACTATGATCAACCCCTATACTGGAGAGACTTTTTTTGGTTTTTTTGTGCTCTTTGGAAAGCGCCTCCTTCACGCCTTTTCAGGAGGGCTCGCGCCAGATGAAGTTCAGGTAGTTGTTCTCATCTTAATCGCCCTCTCTTCCTCTCTGGTCGGCACATTTTTAGTCTTAAGAAAGATGACGATGGTCGCCAACTCTCTCTCCCATACGGTACTACTCGGGGTTGTGGGTGCCTTTCTTCTTGTCGGGCAGGGGGAGGAGCTCTTCTCGCTGAGTCTGCCCACCCTACTTGTCGGAGCGCTGATTGCGGCGTTTTGTACCACCTTTGCCACCGAATTTGTTCACAAGAAGCTCCGGCTGCAAGAGGATGCGAGCATCGGGCTCATCTTTACTGCGTTCTTCGCCCTGGGGGTGGTCCTTGTAACAATCTTAGCGCGTAGCAAACATCTAGGAATTGAAGCGATCATGGGCAATGTCGATGCTCTCCACACTTCGGATGTGAAGCTCGC
>JAAKFF010000103.1 GCA_011065165.1 Chlamydiota bacterium | reverse complement strand
CCAACGGTAGTTGCAAAGTTAGTGAGGTTTACAATAGCAAGTTTACTTGTTACGAATCTTCCAACTAGGTAAAGAGTCCCACAAGTCGCAGTAGCTAGAAGAGCGTTCATCCCAGCTCTGATAGCTGTGTCTCTATTCATCATAGTAGGTTTCATAAATTTCTCCTCCAAAGGATATTTGTTCAATAAAAATGATTATCATATCAGGAAGATCTTAATTTTGTAAAGAAGAATACACCCTATAACTAATTTTTTTCAAAGAAATTAGTAGGCCTCTACTGGACGCCTGAGTTGAGAAGAGCAAAATTCGTCAGAGCATTCAATTTTGAAATTGATATAAAAAAAGCATGAAGATGGGCTCTATTACCCATCATCATGCTTTAAAGTATAGGCTTCATAAACAAGGCCTTGCGACCTAAGAAGCATTATGGAGTTTCAGGTGTCCACATTGCTCTAATACCAAGAAGTGCAGCGGCAGAAGCAGTACCTATCAGTAATCCAGAAGTCATAGGACCTTTTAGGAAGCTAATTCTACTTGTTAAAGGCTTGCAGCTAAATAGTAAAGCCGCTCCAATAAGAGTAGGAGCAAGAAATGCTATTTTCGAATACCATTTTTTGTTCTCTGCTTTACCATCAGTAACAAAAGAAGTATGAAGACCTTGAGCAGCAGTCCCCAGAAGAGCAGCGGATCCAACTGTAGTCAAAGTGTTAGTAAGGTTCACAACAGCAAATTTACTTGTTACGAATCTTCCAATTAGGTAGAGAGCACCAACAGCTGCAGCAGAAAGAGCAGCATTATATGTTGCATTTTTGACTGTGCTCATGTCAGGTTTGGACATTGTTATACCCATAATTTTTCCTCCGTTAGGTTAGGTTATTTAGTAAAAATTGATTCATACATCATATCAATAAGGTTTAAATTCTGTAAAGAAGAAAAACCTCGTGACCTCAACTTTTTTTTCACTTTACTCCCTCTCTCGAAGGAAAACAGGTGATTGTATTAGGTCATTAATTTTTTATTCAAGAAAATTTTAACAAATTTTCAAGAAGCCTTCATCGGAAGAGGAGGGATTCGAACCCCCGGTCCCTTGCAGGACTTCTGTTTTCAAGACAGATGCATTCGGCCACTCTGCCACTCTTCCGTGTCGTTGAACGAGGTAGGAGTATAATCTTTAAACCCTTAAAATTGCAAGAAATTTGGCAAGTTTGATCTGACAATGAGTTAAGCAAAATTTCAGGCTATCTATTTTCTCTTTCTAGATTTTACTAAGCCATTCTGTTGGAGAGGTTTGTAACTCTCTGTCTTGAGGGGTTAAAATTTAGGCTATCAGGAGAATTGGGAGAGAAAACGGCTGTCATTTTCTGTGAAGAGGCGGATATCGCTGATTCCATGGCGGAGCATGAAGAGGCGCTCTACTCCCCCTCCCCAAGCGTAGCCAGAGTAGATTTCGGGGTCGACTCCTCCAGCTTTGAGAACTTCAGGGTGGACCATTCCCGCTCCACATACCTCGAGCCAGCCTGTATGTTTACAGAGCTGGCAGCCACTTCCTGCGCAGCTGGTACAGCGAATGTCTACTTCCATACCTGGCTCGACAAAGGGGAAGTAGCTGGGTCGGACGCGAAGCTCGATCTTTTGTCGAAAAATTTTGGTGTAGAACTCTTCTTTAGTAGCGAGCAGGTCTGAAAAGGTGACATCTCTATCGATGTAGAGCACGTCGATCTGATGGAAGAAGACGTGAGATCGGGAGGTGATGGTCTCGTTGCGGTAGCACTTGCCAGGAGATAGAATACGGATAGGTGGGGAGCTATTCTCCATGATATGCTGCTGAATTGAGGTGGTATGGGAGCGCAGCAATATGTCAGGGGTAATATAGAAGGTGTCCTGCATGTCACGCGCAGGATGGTCGGGTGGATAGTTGAGCCCTCCATAGTTGTAGTATTCCGTTTCGATCTCTGGAGAGTATTGGACGGAGAAGCCCATGCCGATCAAGATCTCAACCACTTCATCGACCATCTGAGTAAGTGGATGGTTGCGGCCCATGAAGGAGGAGCGGCCAGGGAGAGTTACATCTACTCTCTCCTGCGCAAGGCGCTGTGATAGCTCTCTCTCTCGAAGTGTATGAAATTGGGAATCGATCTCTGCGGAGAGCTGCTCTTTGAGTGTGTTGATGAGTTTTCCCATCTCTGGGCGCTGGTCGGGTAGACAGTCGCGCAGCTCCTGCATGAGTGCCTGGATGGGGCTCTTCTTTCCAAGGTATTTGATCCGCAAAACTTCGAGCTCTTTCGTGTGATCGATCTCAGAAATCTCTTGGTCGAAGGCCTCTTTTAGATCACGGATCTTGCTTTGTAAACCCAAGTGTCAACCTATCTTGGTTTTTAATGCACTCACTGTCTCTCTGGTTAAGAGGCGTGGGCTTGTTTGGCGGTATCCGCAACGACAGCAAATCCTTTAGGGTCTTGTATTGCCATATCGGAGAGCATCTTTCGGTTAATTCGGCAGCCTACTTTCATCAATCCATTGATGAATTTACTGTAGGAAATTCCTTGTGATTTGGCTGCAATTCCAATACGAATAATCCAGAGACGGCGAAAGTCCCCTTTTTTCTTTCTGCGGTGGGCGGTGCTAAAAGCCAAGGCTTTCATCACAGCGTCAGAAGAGAGGCGTACGTGGTTTTTACGATCTCCAAAGAAACCTTTAGCTCTCTTTAGAAGGCGTTTTCTTCTGCGTCTAGATGCGACTGCATTTCTTACTCTTACCATTTTTTACTCTCCTTTTACACGCATGCTAGGCGTTTGTATTTGCTTGCCAAGGATTGGTCCATCACTGTCTGCTTCTTCAGATGGCGCTTTCTCTTTGAGCTCTTCTTTGTCAGAATGTGGCGTCGTCCTTGCTTGCATCGCATGAGTTTTCCTGTTCCAGTCACTTTAAAGCGCTTTCTAATCGCTTTTTTTGTCTTCATTTTTGGCACAATGCCCTCCTTACTTCTTCCTGCCTACTGGGGCAAGTACTAAACTTAAATTGCGTCCCATATGTTTTGGGGGCGATTCTATCTGTGCAACATCTCCTAGCTCCTCGACGATCCGGTCGGTGACCCGCCGCCCAAGTTCGGGACGAGCTCTCTCTCTACCTCGAAACATACAGGTGACACGCACTTTATTCCCCTTCTCAATGAATTCGCGGGCGTGCTTGATCTTCACTTGCAGATCGTGGTCGTCGATATTAGGCTTCACCTTAATCTCTTTGAGCTTGGCCTGATGTTGTGCTTTCTTACTCTCCCGCTCTTTCTTAGTGATCTGGTAGCGGTATTTTCCATAGTCGATGATCTTGCAGACTGGGGGCTTGGCATTGGGCGAGATCTCAACGAGATCTAGACCGTCCTGATCTGCTTGTGCCATCGCCTGAGTTAATTCAACAACTCCAATCTGATCTCCATCTTTTCCAATCAATCGAACTTTCAGTGCGCGGATTTCTTTGTTAATTCTCAAAATTTCATCGTCCTATTCATCAAGAGTCATAATCTTACTCAAAATTTCTTTTTTTTGCGATAGATCTTTTTCTCCTTTTTCTAAAATCAGCGCAATAAGTCGTTCAAGTGAGGAGTAAGCAGTGCATTGAATAAGATATCCCTCCCCCCACTTTTTCACAGTAAGAGAGGGCCCTCTCCAAAAGCGGCCATAGCCATCTTGAAGTTGCCACACTACTTCCGATTTAACTCCTCTTTCAACCTCTCCATCAAACGCTTCTTCTAAAATATTTCTGAACTCATTGGAAGAAGTGGCAAAACTCTTGGCAGTTAATTGGAACATTGTAGGGATTTTCTCTAGGAATTTCAAGGATGAAATGATCTTTTCTCTTAACTGTTTTTTTGAGCAGAAAATATGAGCAGTGTCCCGATGTATATGCTGCGAAGAAAGTAGTCCTTCTAAGGGGTTCATCTCAGCATCCGGAAGAGGAGCTCTCATCTCAGCGATAGAAAGGGGCAGGGTAGAAGGTGGGGAGTGGTGATAATATTTTTGATGTGACTCAGTTAGATCCGATCCACTTGTCTCTATCAGCTCAAAACCCTCCTCACTATGAATCTTTCTCCAAAATTCTTTAAGGCTGTGGATCAATTTTTCTCCCTCTCCCCTCCAAAAGAGCTCTGCTCTTTCAACTAAGTCAGGAGATCTGAAGATTTGAACTTTGAAGAGAGCGAGCTTCTCCCCAATGTTTAGATGGCCGCCTTCAAGCCATTGCTCCTTCTCTTTCATAAAGGATTTGAGCTCACTCTTCTCCTGAAATGCACTTCCATAGATGCGAAAAACTTTTTTCTTGTCACCGCGGAAGGTGAGGGAGGGGCGCTCGCATATTCCCAAGAGTTTAAAGGCTCTAAGTTCATTCGTCGTCGAGAGAGCTGAACCTTCAATCATGTCGATAAACTCCCCCATTTGGTAGATCTGCACAAGAGGAGCCGAGGAGTGCTTCGCAAAGTGCGCTGCATAGGGGTGCTCATGGTGGCGCAAGAATTCCGCTGCATTTTTTGGGAGCATCTCATGGATCTTAATTTCGAGATTTGCCGAAGCGATCTGGCGCATCCGCTCTTCGATCAAAGGGAGCATCTCTTCAGAGAAGGGGAGGTTAAAGACGAAATCGTAGTAGAAGCCCCAAGGGGTCTCTCCCCCACTAATCTTGTAGGATTTGGGTGCATACTCTGCAACCGCTGCCGCTGTTATTTCAGCTGCAGTAAGACGTATCTGGGACAATTCTTCTTTTCTTTCCATTAAAAAATTTGGGATATAGCTGACTCGAACAGCTGACCTCCACGATGTCAACGTGGCGCTCTAACCAACTGAGCTAATACCCCCCGTTAAATAGGCCCTGTATTCTACATAACTTGGAGATTTGAAAGCAACCTATCACGCCTGCCTCTGATGGACGCCACGGGAGTTGCGATTCCTAAGAGCGCCTTGTGTGATTAATAGGGCTGTCTCACATCCATTACGAAGACCCAAAAGCTCAGGAGTGAGTAGGGCATTGGCATAGAAGGAGTCAATTTCCTCTTTTAATTCACTCAGCAT
>JAAKFF010000102.1 GCA_011065165.1 Chlamydiota bacterium | reverse complement strand
AGCAGCCCCGGCTTTGCGAGCACGCCGAACTTTAGCTCTTGTTGCCTCTTATGGCTCACTTCATCCGGTCAGATAGCTTTGAGTAGAAAGACGGTGGCAGAGAGCCGCAGTGATCTCATCTATAGGATCGCACTTCCCATTATTATAGGCTCAGCCGTTGGGTTGACACTCTGTCGCTGGAAGGGGTACCGAGTGGCGAGTTGGCTTCAGGATTTTGCTCTCGATAGCGCTGCATTTGGAATCTACATCTGGATCATCTACCGCTACCAACCGAAGAGTGTCAAGATCGATGTCGCAATCGATCTTCTCTTTGTCACAAAAGCTTGCGCCTCTTTTATTCTCAGTAAGTCGCGCAATTCGAGCTTTCACTTCTCTGCTCACTGCGCCCATTCGATCTCGTCAGCCTTTCTCCACCGCACTGTGATCGTCGTCTTGGACAACTGTTATGGCAAAAGGGAAGCGGCGACGCGTACTGCCGTTATATCGCGGCTGGCCTCTATCGCCCTTATCATTCCGATCAATGCTCTCTTCAAGACGAAGCTTCACACTAGCTGGCTCGCTTTGGGAGGGGGTCTTTTCATCTGTTCGTCCGCAACGTTTCTCTTCTCTTCCCCCTCTTCACCCATAGCAACCTGGCTAAAAATAGAATAACCCCAAGAGCGCAGAGTAGGGCTGCTTCGGTGATGTTAAGATGGAACATGAGCCGTTTGGGAGCGTTTGCAATGAGTTTCAATAAAAAAGCGGCGTAGGCGCCATTCAATAGAGCGATTCCAGGAATAAAAAACCCCACTATAAGCCCCCCTATCATCAAGCTGAAGAGAAGTGGAAAGAAGAGGTTATAGACAAGTGAGAGGAGGGGAAAGGTTTGAAAATGGAAGAGTAGGAGCGGCAGTGTAAAGATCAGAACGGCGCCATTGAGCGCTAAAATTTTTCGGATGTAGGCCAAGAGAAGATAGCCGCACTGGTCGAGTCGGGCCATCGCTCTCAACTCTTTAAAGGGGCGCTTGGGCAGAAGGAGTGTTAACTTCTCTTCAAAGCGTTTGTAGAAGAGGAGGATGCCGAGTGTGGCGCCAAAGCTCAGCTGAAAGCCGACCTCTATGACGACTAAGGGATCTAAGAGAAGGGCAGCGAGGAGCGCCATTCCGAGTGCATTGAGGGCCGATGGCCTAAATGAGAAGAGCATGCCCAGCAGGAAGATCATCACGCCGATCCAAGCGCGGCTGATGGATGGAGCGCTCCCCATGTAGAAGAAGTAGAGGGTGAGCAGGAGAATCAAGCAGGCGGCCATCGCCCTCTCGGGAAGAAAGCGTTTCAAGAGGAAGGCTAGAAAGAGTGTGAGGAGGGCAAAGTGAAAGCCAGAGATAGCGAGCAGGTGCTGCAACCCCACTTGAGCAAATTGATAGGAGAGGATACGGTTCTCTAAGTTTCCAGTGAGGAGAGCGGCCATCAGATCTTGGACGCGGCTATCTTTGTAGTGGGAGGTGATGAGTTTTTTGATCTTCTCTTTGATCTGAAAGCGGCGCTCCGCCAAGCTAAAGCTCTTAGCTATAGGGATCCACTCTCCTTTCCCTTTTAAAATATAGCGATAGGGAGCGATCTCTATGAGCGAGGCCTCGGGAATCAGATAGTCGCAGTGGGCGAGGGGGCGGTTTTTCTCTCTATACATATAGAGACGACAGGGAATGCGGCGAAACTCCTCTCCCGTCACCTTTCCTCTATAGACGAGTGAGGAGTTAAAGGGGCCGCTATGATGCTTTACCTCTTCAATATGAAAGAGTAGAGCCCCCTCAAAGCTCTGCGGGAAGCTGGGATAGAAGAGCTTGCAATAGAGAATGCCAGCGAGGGAGATGCACCAGAGCTGTTTTTTAGGGATGAGGAGGATCAGAGCGAGCAGATAGATGTGAAAGGCGCTAGCGATCCCGATCAATAGTGCCAGGGCTAGATAGAGAGCGGGGTATCGCTTCCAAAAGAGTGCACTCATGCAGAAAAAATAGCATTCTCCTACACAAACTTCCTACTCTTTCTTTTCTTTTTTTGCTCTAATAGCAATGAGCTCATCGTCGATCGATTTGTGGATGAGTCGGGCGCCTCGAAGTCCTGAGATGTAGTGGAAGACCCACTGCAGCATGACGCCAAATTGGCTACGGTAGTTGACGAGATAGAAGATGTGGATGAAGCCCCAGATTGCCCAGGCAAAAAATCCACTGAAGTGAAAATTTTTGATGAAACCGACGGCGCGGTTTCTTCCAATCGTAGCGATGCTCCCTTTATCGAAGTAGCGGAAAGGGCGCCTCTTCTCTTTAGGGATCTGCTTGCGGATGACTCTTCCAACGTAGCGCCCCTGTTGAATAGCAGTTGGGGCGATCGCAGGAAGAGGGTTGCCATCTTTCCCTATTGTGCACGCAGCATCGCCGATCACAAAGATTTCGGGATGATCTGGGATCGAGAGGTCGGGCTCTATGATCGCGCGCCCTTGACGATCGAGCGGAATGTCGAGTGTCTTTAGGAGCGGGGAGGCTTGGTTTCCTGCGGCCCAGATGATGTTACGTGCTACGATAAAGTCATCACCAACCTGAACGCCCTCTTCATTAACGTTGGTCACCATTTTTCCAGTGATAACGCGCACTCCCATCTTCTCTAAATCTTTTTGGGCACGCTTGGAGAGCTGCTCTGGAAAGGGGGGGAGGACCCTATCGGCTCCTTCGATCAGAAAGATCTTTGACTTCTCAGGGTGGATACGCCGGAAGTTCTTAAATAGCGTTTTATAAGCGATTTCAGCGATCGATCCTGCCATCTCCACGCCTGTAGGTCCAGCGCCAATGATCACAAAGTTGAGGAATTTTTCCGCCTCCTTGATGCTGTCCATGCGCTCCGCCTTTTCAAAGGAGAGGAGGATCTTCTCACGGATTTTGAGGGCGTCAACGATGGTCTTAAGTCCAGGTGCGAGTGGAGCCCACTGATCATTTCCAAAGTAGGAGTGGCTAGCACCTGTAGCGATGAGTAGATAGTCATAGGGGATTATATCTCCACTAGCTAGAACAAGTTGCCTCTTCTCTTTGTTGACACTCTCAACGGTTCCCATGATCACAGTGATATTTTTCTGATTGGAGAAGATCTCTCTTAGCGGTGTTGCGATGTCGGCAGGCGAGAGGGCAGCGCTTGCAACTTGATAGAGAAGAGGTTGGAAGAGATGGTGGTTTTTCTTGTCGATGAGTAGGACATCTATATTGGCTTTACTTAACGCCTTAGCGGCGTTTAAGCCTCCAAATCCTCCCCCAATGATGACGACACGTGTATAAATCATAGACCCTTCCCCTACATTTATCTATACATGATCATTGCAAAAAAGTATAAAAACTTTTTATCCTCTTAAAGCCATGAGATGAGAGATTTATGGGTAAGTACTTTGGAGAGAGTGAAGTGGTTCTATTCCACGAGAAGCAGGAGCTGACGTGGGATGGTGCAAGGGAGGCCTCACCTCACCTGACAAAAGGATGGTTTGAGCTCTCAAAGCTCGAGCCGGGTGTACGCTTAGAGTTTATTCGAGACTATTGGATCAATTCTCTACCCTTCTCTCCCCAATTTTATGCATTCGTAGACCGTTTTTTTTCAAAAGTTCAAGAGGTGGGGATCGTAGCTGTTAGGGGGGATGTTTATATGACCTATGCGCTGAAATCGGCGCTCTTTTTCGGGGGGCCGCCCCTAGTCGATAGAGAGATAGAGCTAATTAAGGAGCAGTTTGACTTCCCACTGCCTCTCGACTATCTGCAATTCTTCCGCGTGCACAATGGGCTTTCAAGAGGCGAAGAGAGCGGACTCTTTCCCTCAAGGCTTCTCTTAGATGAAACGGAAAAGATACACTCGCGGAAAGGAGTCTTAAAATATGGCTCTAAAGAGATCGATCCACGCGAACTCTTCCCCTTCTACCACGACTCTACCTATCAGTGCTTTTACAAGAGTTGGACTATCGATGAGGAGGTGGGGAATGTTCACTGCTCTCTCCACGATGGGAGAGTTTCAGATTCTAGCGCCTTCCCTAGCTTCTTAGATTGGCTTACCCACTACTTAGAACCCAAGAGTGAAGAGTGACGGATAGCAAACTTGAGAAGATCGTGACAGTGAAAAACAAGTTGGGGCTGCACATCAGACCTGCAACTTATATCGTAAAACTTCTGCAAGAATGCCAATCAAAAGTTACATTGACTTATAAGGGTGAATCGGTCAATGCTCGCAGCATTATGAATATTATGATCCTGACCGCACCGAGAAATGCAAGAGTGAAAATTGAAGTGGAAGGGGTCGATGCTGAGCAGACATTGTCCAAATTATACCACGCTTTCGAAACGCGATTTGAAGAGGATGCATAGATGGCTGAAGAGCTTCAGGAAGTTGTCTTAGAGGGCGCACCGATCAGCGGGGGAATAGCGATCGGGCGGCTCTTTTTTTTGGAGGGATACCAAGAAGAGATAGTTCCTGAGTTTACGATAGCCTCCACAGAAATCGAGAAGGAAGTGGGGCGTTATCGTCGCGCCGTACGCCTCAGCAGGGACGATCTCAATGACCTGCAAGGCTTCCTAGCCAAAGAGGGTTCTACTGAGGCGATCTCCATTATAGATACCCATATCCAGATGCTTGAAGATCCCTTCATGACGACCTTCATGGAGAAGAAGATTCGTGACCGCATGAAAAATACCGAAGTAGTCTTCCGTTCAGTGATGACCAAATATGAGGAGGACTTTTCAAAGGTAAAAGATAGCTTTTTCAAACAGCGTCTACTCGACGTCAAAGATCTCTCAAAGCGCATCTTACGCAACCTCCATCCACGTAAGAAGATCTCCTCGGCGGATATTCCAAATGATTCTGTCGTCTTCACAAAAGAGCTTGTTCCATCCAGTACTGCTGAGGCGTCCAAAGGGCGCGTTCTAGGATTTATCACCGAGCTCGGTGGCGCGACCTCCCATGCGGCGCTGATCGCCCGCTCCAAAGGGATCCCTTACGTCGCTAACGTCGCAATCGATCTTCTTCAATCCCTTGAGTCTTCCATGGTGATCGTTGATGGCAGAGCTGGAGTCGTCATCGTCAATCCAACAAAAGAGACCTTGAGCAAATATGAGAGCGAAAAGGAGCAGAGCGATCAGATT
>JAAKFF010000101.1 GCA_011065165.1 Chlamydiota bacterium | reverse complement strand
TCTGTCGAGCTGAAGTTTTCAACATTGAAGCTTCATCTATTGGCTGTCATCGCTTGGCATGTAGCCTGCACTCCTCCAGACAACATCTAAAGCTCCCAAGGAAAAATCTCTAAGCGAGCCCAACCTGCTTGAGGCGGCCTCTCGCATCCATTGAATCTGGTTCAATAGGTTCATGGGTTTTAGTTGGAGAAATTTCTGTCATTTGTGATATGTTCAATGCGTTATTTACTGAGGAGATAGCGTTTGAAAATAGGTCACCTTGCCAGTCTGTTTTTCATATTTATGGCGTCTTTGAATGCCGAGCCCTCCTCTGTGCAAGAAAATTCTAATGGATTACCGAATCCATCTGCTCGATTCAATCCAACCTCTCGAGGTTTTGATGTTTTTGCCGGCCTTATCGTCTGGACTGCTAAAGAAGTGAGTGCAGATTGCTGGGCTGAGGTCATTACTACCGATAACTCTTCAACTTCTAATGATCTGCAGCAAATTCATTTTGGCTGGGATCCAGGCCTTAGAGTTGGTGTGGGTTACAGAATGGAACATGACCAGTGGGATACTCAACTCTACTACACCTGGTTTTACACCCGAGGGGAAGATCACGTATCGGAGAGATCGGGTGGAGTTCACTCTACATATTTAGGCAACTTTTATGTCGGCAATCCGCTAGGACTTGGTCTTTCAGGTCCCTCTTATCAGTCAGCGAGTATCGATTGGACAATCCGCTTTAATATATTTGATTGGGAGCTTGGTCGCAATTTTTGGGTTAGTAAATCGCTCTCTCTACGTCCGTTTATAGGAGTAAAGGGAGGGTGGATCGATCAATTCATTCATTCAAAGTGGAAAAATCCCAATCGCTCGGGCGCTGAGTTTTTTAATGTTGGAGTTGAGAATATCAAGAATAATTTCTGGGGTATAGGCCCCGCAGCTGGAATCAATTCCGCATGGCTTCTGTTTGCTGGTCAAAGTCAATTTTTCAGCCTCTTTGCTGATTTTTCTGGAGCTATTATGTGGGGACATTGGTCTTTTAGTGATCGGTTTAAAAATGATATCCATCAAAAAGTCTCTATTGATCTTCAGGATATCAATAGTGGTGCTTCAATGGTGCGGGTATTTATGGGATTTAAATGGGATGGTGATTTCAGTCAAAAGCACTATCGATTTTCTACAAAATTAGGCTACGAAATGCAATTTTGGATAGATCAATTGCAGTTCTACTCATTCACTGGGGGGAGACTAAACAGTGGTTTGACTTTGCAAGGAGGAACACTTGAGTTCTGCTTCAATTTCTAATAGAAGAGGAGTTTTCTTCTTAATATTCCTACTATTGGCACTACCACGACTCTACGCTGTACCAAATGATCAGAACGGATTGCCGAATATTTCTACGCGCACCGAGAGTTCTTCTAGTAGTTGGGCAGTTTCTGCAGATTTTCTCTTCTGGTTTGCTTCTGAAGAGGTCACTTCTATCTGGGCTGATGTGATCACGGTGGAAGATAATAGAAGCAGTTGGGGGGCACCAGGGTTTGATTTTAATTGGGATTACGGCTTTCGAATTGGAGTTGGATATAATCTGATATATGATCAATGGGATACCGTACTCTATTGGACTTGGTTTCGCACGGATGCTAAACATTCTCTCTCTTCTAGCCCTAACGTCTCTCTCCATCCAGAGTTTTTTGCAGCCTTCTTAAGTGGTGATTCTCCGAGGAGCATGAGTGTCGATTGGAGCATTCTTTTCAATATGTTCGATTGGGAGTTAGGACGCAGTTACTGGGTATCTGAAAACTTATCCTTGCGCCCTTTCTTGGGTATAAAAGGAGGATGGATCAACCAATCGATCGATGCACACTATCACGATTTGATCATCGACCTGATATTTCCCACTAACCATTCTGGACGGGAACGCTTAAAAAACAATTTCTGGGGGGTAGGGCCTACAGGAGGGATCAATAGTAAGTGGAGAGTCTATAATTTTGGATCCCATTTCTTCGATCTATTTGGTGACTTTTCTGTAGCTACAATGTGGGGACAATGGACTTGTAACGACGTATACAAGAATACACTTCCCAAAAAATCCACTGTAAATACGAAAAACTCGACTCTGGGAGCTCTGATGTTTCGAGGTTTCATGGGAATTGGGTGGGAAGCTGACTTCCATGAAGGGAGCTCGCACTTTACTGCAAAGCTCGGATATGAGATGCAATTCTGGTTAAATCAACTCCGGTTAGCTACTTTTCAACTCCAGCGTTTGCACGGTGATTTAACTTTGCAGGGAGTAACATTACATTGTCGATTCGATTTTTAATGAGGAAAATAAGTGGTAATCTCTAGACATCATTTCAAAGCCAAGCTTCAAATAGCCTTTGCTCTCTCTATGATCGTCATAGGGAGGATCCATGCAGATGATGGATTGCCAAACCCTTCTATTCGACCAGAAGCACAGATGAGGAGTATCAACGTCTTTGCTGAGGCTCTCTATTGGTATACGAGCGAAACAGTAGATTGGGCGTTTACTCTCAAATCCAATCAGAACTCTGTGAAAACCACCTATAAGACATTCGTATTTGATTGGGCTCCTGGCTTCCGTGTTGGTCTAGGATACAACTTCGAATATGATCAGTGGGATACTCGAGCCGGTTATACCTGGTTTCAATCCAAAGCAGAGGATCATACAAAAGGTCCCGTTACTCCAGCTTTTTTAGCTGCTAGACTTTCATTTTTGGAGCCCTTTTCCAAGGGTAGAGCCCGCTTAGATCTCCATTACAACATCTTTGATTGGGATCTAGGTCGCTTCTTTTCTGTCAGTAAATCCCTATCTTTCCGACCATCCATCGGATTAAAGGGGGGGTGGATCAGACAAAAAATCCGCTCTTCTTGGACAACTCCCAATCTACTCGGCTTCTTCTTCCTCACTGCCTCAGAGAATTTAAAACAGACCTTTCAATGTGGAGGGCCTAAGGGTGGGTTGATCGGAAAATGGAGTTTTGGAGATATTCGAAAACATGCCTTTAGCTTGATCGGTCAATTTGAGGTGGGTTACCTTTGGGGACATTGGTCAATTCGAGATAAATATGTCGATAATTTAGCTACGGTAATTCGAGTCAAAACATCAGATCGCAACTTTGGATCTTTTGTGCTTCACAGCTTTATTGGATTTGGATGGGATTGCAATTTTAATCAAGACCGCACTCATTTCGGATTGAAATTTGGTTACGAGATCGAAGATTGGTTCAATCAATTACAGATATTTACCGACGCCTCCGGTTCCCAAAATAACAATCTGATCTTGCAAGGCCTCAATCTCGGCATCAGCTTTGATTTCTAAATCATGCATTCCAAAACTTATTCATCGTCAGCGATAGTCACCCAGAACACAATCCACTATTTGAAATCCCTTGGATCTTGGTCCGTGCGACTTCGAGTCCCTCGCAGATTTCTAGTGTGTGACTTGTGAAAGATAGGCATAATCTTGCTATTTATAATTGACACACCTAAGATTTATTCTATTCGATGCCCATTGGATTAATAGATGCAGACTTCAGAAAAAAAACCTCAAAATTCCTCGAGCAAGATCGCTGTTTTCGAGGACAAAAAAATTCGCCGTGTCTTCCATGAAGGAGAGTGGTACTTTTCGATTATTGACTTTGTAGAAGTGTTAACCGGAAGTCCTAACCCTCGTCGCTATTGGTCCAATCTCAAAATACAACTAGCTGATAGTGAAGGTTTTATTCAGTTGTACTCAAAAACGGTACAACTGAAACTAGAGGCTAGTGATGGAAAAAAATATCTTACTGATACTGCAAATACGAAGACAGTGTTTCGGATTATTCAGTCTATCCCTTCGCCCAAAGCCGAGCCCTTCAAAAAGTGGCTTGCTCAAGTGGGATATGAACGTATCCAAGAAATCGAGGATCCTGAGCTTGCAACAAAGCGTACCCGTGCGATCTATAAAGCCAAAGGTTATAGAGATGGGTGGATCGAAAAGCGGATGCGAGGGATTGTGATCCGTGAAGAGCTTACCGATGAATGGGATAAAAGGGGAATCAACCTTCAGCGAGACTATGCAATTTTGACAGCTGAAATCTCCAAGGCAGCGTTTGGAATGACTCCTTCAGAATATAAGCAACATAAGGAGTTACAACATGAAAATCTTCGGGATCACATGACAGATCTTGAGTTGATCTTTTCCATGTTAGGTGAGGCCTCGACGAAAGAGATAGCAGTAAATCGAGATGCCCGAGGTTTTGATGAGAACAAAAAAGCAGCAAAAGCCGGTGGGAAGATTGCTGGGGATGCAAGAAGCCAGTTGGAACAAGAGAGTGGTAAGCGAGTCATCTCACCAGAAAATCACCTGGGAAGCCCTATCTCTATTCAAGATGAAGAGTTAGAAAAATAGTAAATCCTTAGTTGGTAATTATTTTATGCTGATTGATCAATTTAAAGTTGTCGACTTGACTCACGCCCTCACTTCAGAGGTTCCTACGTGGAGCGGATCGTGTGGCTTCTGCCTGGAAGTTAAGAGTGATTACGACCAGATGTTTCGTGTGCAGGAGATGAAAATGCTAGCAGGGGTTGGCACGCATATGGATGCTCCCTCTCATCGCATTCAAGGAGGCGACTCCATTGCAGATATTCCTCTTGAGCAGCTCATTGTGCCGGCATGTGTGATTGATCTTTCGGCACGAGCTGATGCAGAGTATGAACTCTCTGTTGAAGATATTGAAGAGTACGAAACAACGTATGGATGCATTCCTAAAAATTCACTTCTCATAGCCTACACTGGATGGAGCCGTTTTTGGACCGATCCAGACGCCTATCGAAATGAGGATGCAAGCGGAAAGATGCACTTCCCTGCCTTTTCCAGTGAAGCTGCTGAGTTGTTAGTTAAAAGAGAGATAGCTGGGATCGCGATCGACACTCTCTCTCCTGACTGCTTAGATCCCTCATTTTCAGTTCATAAGATCATTCTGGCGGCAGGTAAATATATCATTGAGAATGTTGCAAACGGCTCTCAAATCCCCCCTAAAGGCGCCTATATTATCGCTCTTCCCCTCCGATCTGAAGCAACTGAATCTCCCATAAGACTCGTTGGTTTGATCCCCAATTGATATAATCTGAAACAATGTAGAAAATATTGTAAATCTAAAAAAAGAGTGATGCTAATCGATGTTTTCTGACCTCACAA
>JAAKFF010000100.1 GCA_011065165.1 Chlamydiota bacterium | reverse complement strand
ACTTCGCCCCATCCCTGAAAGGATAGACCCCCCCTTTTTCCATCCGGCAGATCCCGCAGAGAGCTTAAGTTTTGGCACATTGAGAGAAGCAGCAAGCTCCTTCGCAAAGCCGTCCCAGGGAAATGAAGGAAGCGCTCCCCACATCGGGTGATCTTGCGACTGAACGACTAGAGACTCAATCTGTTTGATCCAACTTTTGGACGGTGTGCTCATATCCATAAGATATGTCATTTCCCTCAAATTAGGAAGAAAAATCTTTCGAATCACGAGGTGTTAATAGCTCTTCGAAATTTACAACCTCAGAGAAATAGTCCATTTCTAGCACAGAATTAGATACCCCATTCACATGGATTAATGCTGCTCTTACAGAAAACCCCTTAGGCCGTTCCAATCGGTTGATCTTTTCCTCAACCTCTTGCAAGATACTTGTGTTAATTTCTTCTCCTTTAAACTTGATTTCACAGATATATAAGTTGTGATGCCTTGTCTGGATCAATAGATCAATTTGGCACTTTTTTCGTTTTTCTGTTTGTGTTTGAAGATAGGGACCAGCACAGACAACATCATAGGGTGAAATTTTCAGTAATCTATAGAGTGTGGGTAAGTTGTTTAATACGAGATTCTCAAACTGAAAGCCCAATATCGTTGACCAATTGGGCAGTATTGAAATTCGGCCTCCGCTTTCGATTTTTTTTCGGTTGGGTTCGATATATTTTAGGTAAAATCGCAAGTAATTATCCTTTAAACGAAAAGTAGATATTTTTGACTCTTTGCCATTTTTAATTTTCCATGCATATTCCCTATAAACGAAATCTGATTTGCATAGATCATCAACAAGTACACTTATATCCCCTCCACTCTTACGTTTAAGATGTTTTATAATCTCTTGGAGGGTGGCTTTTTTGTCAGCTAACAGTTCTACGATTTTTTTATACAGTTCTGTTTTACTTGTAAAAATATCTGAAAAAATTTCATTGAACTCATTGAAAAGAAGACCACTTTTGCGAAAGCACATCCTTATGATATTGTCTTCAGCACTCTTTTCAGGTTGTATCTCCTCTAAATAACGTGGTATTCCTCCGATAACTGATAAAAGTTTAAATTTTTCATAAGGGGAGATTAACCGATTTTTTGCATTCCAAAATTCTTGACATTCATACAAAGGAAGCTCTTCCAAATGGATTCTTAAAGATATTCGACCAAAAAATCCTGTACTATTTAAGATGTTTTTTTCAATCCAGGCTGAGTTTGATCCCGATAAAATAAGAATAAGTTTTGGGTTCTTTTTAAAGTAGAGATCCCAAGCAATTTTGAGCTTGCTTAAAAACAGGTGATCTTGCGCTCCCATCCATGTAATCTCATCTAAAACAATAAGAGTCTTTTTTCTTCCGCAAAAATCTGCCAAATATTTGAACAGATCTCCCCAGTCTTTACTGTTTACTAAAGAAATTTTGTAGCTGTAAAGCTGCCGTGCAAATTCATCCCTTTGTTCTTGAGCAGTTATTTGTGTTGTTGGGGGAGGACCGGAAAAGAAATAGCTTGAGTCAAAAGATTTTGCAAATTCTTCTGCCAAACGACTTTTTCCAATGCGCCGTCTCCCGTTGATTACAACTAGACTTGACGATTTTTTTTTAAGTAAGTCCTTGAGCTCTTCAAGGTTATTTTCTCTTCCAATGAATCTTTTCATGATTTGTATTTTAGCATACTTCTCGCGCGAAATCAACAAAATCCTTTTTCGCGCGTGATTTTCCGTAGTAATTCACGCGCGAAATCGACAAATGATGATTTGGCGCGTTATAGACAAAACACTTGAACTAGGGTGAAAATAGGGCGTATTCGTTGGAGTGGCGTGCATCCTTCAACTTACCCCTCTCCGATTTTTTGGTGCCCATCTGCCGCTTCCTCTCTCTCTTTCGAACCTCAAAGGGTTTTAAAATCGGTGTGAGGAGAAGAATCTGATAGTTTTCAAGCCGCTCCTGCAGTGCTGCCTGCAGCGACGCTAGATGCTGCGTGAAGAGGTCGACCGCTTCGGGAGTGCCGCTAAGTTGAATATTGAATGAATGGGGAGCACTATCATAGTGGTCGATCTGAATTTCCGACCCCTTAAAAAGAGACGATCCACCTTCCATCCCTAAAGATACAGTCGTCGTTGAGATGCCGTTGTGAGATTCAATTTGCACAAAGTCGGCCATCTTATCCACGAGCACCTGCATCTCAAGAGGGAGCCCTTTTACCCCTTCCAACGGGGAGAGCATCTCCGTTTTCAGTGGCGTTGCGACTGCCCTCTCCTGCACCACTACAATTGGAGCGCTCTCCGCCTCCCTCTTCTTCTGCTTCTTTTCAGGCTTAGCTCTCTTGCTATCCTTAGAAGCCAAGTCAAAGACCGTGCTGCGCCTAGTTGGCATGCTAGGCAGCTCTCTAGCTGCCATCACATCACTAAAGGAGCGATTCGGCCTCTTCTCATCTCTCTGCGCTTCACTCTTGGGCGCACCATCTGTTGCAGGGGAAGTTTTTGGGAACATACCTTAACCTTTCCGTTTGTCCATCCTCGATAACAAACATATAAGCTAAAGAATTATTAAGCAACTTCAAATAATTCCCATCGATATTAAGAAAATGACTCCATTTACAATCCTTTGATATCAACATTTCCTGCAAGGGGTCTTGTTTGAACCACAGGGTTTAAAAAAATATATCTTTGTTATCAGACATTCAAAATCGGCCTTTCCTAGAATATTAGGATATCGTAAGTATTTGACTACGATTCAGATGAAAAAATTGACATCGCTAGAATGACAACTGTCGATTTAGTGATGCGAAAACTCACACTAATAATCTGCGTCAGATCAACAATTGTCATTTTAGCGATGGAAAGGATGTAACCAATAATGTATTGATGGGCCTTATTTTCAGACAAAAACCAAACGAAAAAAAGGATGTCAGATTGATTATCTGATTCAGTGTAAGTACCCTATTGGCATGCAGATCATTGAGGAGATTAAGAAAAAGATAGAAAAGCTTTCTATTCCTAACCTCGTTTCGGTTAGGCCCGTTTTAATTCATGTTGGAGGAGTTAGACCGGAGATTGTGGAAGAAGACTATTTTGATCATATTATTGACTGGACAGAGCTTTTATGAATAGCAGAGTGATGGTTCTCATATTTGGGTTTTTCTAGGAGATAAAATTACTTATTGCTATCATTCCACAATAGATCAGTGGGGCTTTTTTTGAAATGCGTTCGTAGGCTTTTTTTTCTTTCATTACTCATTCCAGGATTCTCTGTTGCCTTGCTGCCAAGTAGTCAGGCCCTCAATAGACAACCCAATGATTTTTTGTTGAGTTTCAATGGTAACAGGATAACCATCAACGAAGACTCTATAAGAGGCTTTGCTGAATATCTAACCAGTAAAAACTTTTCGATGGATAACTGGTCTCCTGAGCCAAATATCAGAAGCTTGCTAATTGATCGTGATTCCAACGAGCTGGTCATAGAAACTTTTTTTTCTGATTATGCTCATCAAATCTCATTGGAAGATCCAAAGAGTCTGGTAAAATTCAAAAAAATGTTAAAAGCTGTAGAGTTATTTTCTGATGCGATTAGTCCAGCGTCATTGACGCTAGAAAGTCGATTGATTAATGAAGCCTTCATTGCATGGATTTATCTTATTGATGATGCTGTCACAGATTTGGGGGCTAGTGTCAAGGACGAATACCAGAAAAAAGTTATGATTGCTTTCCTTAATTCGCTTATGAAGTATCACATCTCCTCTTGGGAAGCTGGAATTTTCGGGAAGCCAATGCCAGTTTCAAGAGAAGTCGATTATTTGAATTATGATCATCCTACTCTCTTAGCTTTAGGGAGAGCTCTCTATGAGATTGGAGATGAATTGAGCGCATTATCACCTAGCTTGGAGAGAAGTGGAGAAGAGTTTGTCCACTTGACTGATCAACTGAAAGAGTATCTTGAGGCATTAGCCGTTCAAGTAGATCATGCACCTCAGACTCCAGGGGACTATCTTGTTCAGCATTTCGCATCAGGAGCAGTAAAACCTGCCTTTACGCTAAATGCGCTTTTAAAGATGTGGAGTATTGGATTGGAGAGCCCAGATCTAACTCCTTTCGAGAATATTGTTGATGCTGGGACTTTAGTTATAATTCTGACTAACGATGCCATGTTTGGAAAGGATATTGGGAAACCGGAAGAACTACTTTTTTCAACTATGCTAAAAGAGAAAATTCTAAATATTGGTGATGATAATGAAAAAGAGATAGCAAGAGGTTTTGACCTATCGACACCACAAGCACATGGAGAAATCCTAGCCATATTGGGTGGAGGAGAGATTGGCTTCAAGTTGACTCAGGAGTTAAATGATTTGATTAGAGAGGCGATGTTCGATCTAATTGATCTAGTTATTGAGAGTAGCCAAACTGAAAGTGATAGTGCTGTTGTTGAGTCTATTTTTCGACTTTGCTTTGGCTACTTCATATACAACTCAATTTCTACTCGATACAGTAAAGCATTTGAACTATACCGCGCTGCAGTCTGTAATGATTTGGAAGGCTACCAAAGAGTTTTTTCTGAGCTGAAAAATATGGATTAGAGAGAAAATATTCGAGCTCAACACTCCAATTTTGACCCCTACCTGCAGACTGCAAAACTGTGAAGAGTACAATTGTTTTATCCATTGATTAAAAAAACAACATCTTTTCCAGATGGATCGTCCTAGATTAGCGCTTCCCGCGTTTGCCACCTTGGCCACCCCTCTTTCGGGAGACGTGTTTGCGGCGGAGGGCTCGGGGGGATGGTTTTCTAGTTGAGAGAATGGGATTTAAGAGATTCACATCGAAGCCGTAGTTTGCTTGTTTAAAAGATTGCTGGAGCTGAGGAAGATGGGCGCGGAACGCTTTGACGGCTTCAGGAGTGCCGATGAGTTGAACGTTGAAGGAGCGGGGCGCTGTGCTATATTGATCGAGGACGATCTTTGCATCGTTATAGATGGAGCCGGGCATATTGATAGTCATAGTAGTGGTCGTGATTCCACTATGCTGCTGAATGATCATCACCCCACCCATCTTCTCGAAGAGTTCATAGACCTCAGGTGTGAGTGTCGAGTAGGAGGGAGTGATTTCAGAGGGAGTGATAGGGGACAGCGGCATCGCTGAAACAGGAAGAGCCATACTGGCATTGAGCTCGCTCGCTTCAATGAATCCACCCTCTTCTCTCTCCCTCTTTTTACCCATAGCTCCCCCCTCTTCGGGCTGAGAGACGGGGACTCCTTCGATCGCCGCTTCCCTTTCAGCTTTAGCTC
>JAAKFF010000010.1 GCA_011065165.1 Chlamydiota bacterium | reverse complement strand
ATAGAGCTTGGAGTCGAGAGGGAATAGTTTTTGACTCTTGACGATTGACGGACTTTAAGGAGAGATGCTACTCTGGGCTGCGTGATGACGATGCAAAAGCTAAATCCGCAGCAACAACTTGCCGCCGAGCATATGGATGGACCTATGCTGGTGCTGGCAGGCGCTGGCTCGGGGAAGACCCGAGTTGTAACATGCCGTATTGCCCATCTGCTTGAGGTGGGTGTCCCCTCTTCTGAGATTTTAGCGCTTACTTTTACCAATAAGGCTGCTGCTGAGATGCGTAGCCGCATCCAAGAGATGAGCGATCAGAGTGTGCTCACCTCAACCTTTCACTCTCTGGGAGCGCGGATTCTGCGGGAATCGATCAGCGTAATCGGCTACCGAAATGACTTTACGATCTATGATGAGAGCGACAGTCTACAGCTGCTAAAAAATTGCCTGGCTGCGCTGGGCAAGAGGGATGAGAAGGGCCTTTTAAAATCTCTTCGCACCGCGATCTCCAATGCAAAGAACGATCTGCTCTCACCCAATGATCTCGACAAAAGTTTTCACTCAAACAACGATCAACTCTTAAAGGATCTCTTTATTAGCTACCAGGGTAAGCTCAAGGAGTACAATGCACTCGACTTCGACGACCTACTCTATCTGACGGTAAAGCTCCTACGAGAATCGGAAGAGCGATTGAGCCACTATCAGAAGCGCTGGTCGTTTGTCCTCATCGATGAGTATCAAGATACCAACGCAGCGCAATACTTTATGACCAATCTCTTGGTTGGGAAGAGGAATAACCTCTTTGTAGTGGGGGACCCCGACCAGTCGATCTACTCTTGGCGGGGCGCCAACCTCAGCAACATCTTGGAGTTTGAAAAGGACTATGACAATGCGCAGGTGATCACGCTGGAGCAGAACTACCGCAGCACCACCACTATTCTGGAAGCAGCAAATGGGTTGATCCAGCATAACGACGCGCGCTATGAGAAGAAGTTATGGAGCGATCTAGGTGCGGGGGAGAAGATCGGCCTCTTTATCGCTGGCAATGAGCAGCAGGAGTCGCACTTTGTCGTTGAAGAGCTTTTGCGGAGATCGCGTGATGAGCAGATCCCGCTTAAGGAGTGTGTCATTTTCTACCGAACGAACTCCCAATCGCGCTCTTTCGAGGATGTCTTCTTAAAGTATCAAGTTCCCTATGTGATAGTCGGAGGGCTCTCTTTCTACCAGCGAAGAGAGATCAAAGATATCTTAGCGCTGCTTCGCATGGCGATCTCCGACCTGGATTTTCTCGCATTTGCACGCACGATCAATCTCCCTAAGCGGGGTATTGGAGGTGCAACGATCGCAAAGCTGAAGGAGAGCGCTGAAGAGTTGGAGATGCCTATCCTTACCCTCTGCCGCACCCATACGTTGAAGCTGTCGCAAAAGGCTCAAACGGGGCTGAACGACTACATAGAAGTGATCGACACGTTGAAGAGCATGGTAGAAGAGCGGGCGCCTCTTGAAGAGATCGTTCAGGAGGCGATCAACCTCTCGGGATATGAGAGCGTGCTGAAGGAGGATCCCGAATCCTACCAAGATCGCAGAGGGAACCTCGAAGAGCTCATTAATAAAGCAGCGCAGTGGAGCGAAGAGCGGGAGGGGCCTACGCTCATCCAGTTTTTGGAGGAGCTCTCGTTGAAGTCCAGTCTGGATGATACCCCGAGCCACGACTCCGTACGGCTGATGACGCTGCACAATGGAAAGGGGCTTGAGTTTACCCTCACTTTCATCGTTGGGATGGAAGAGGATCTCTTCCCCCATATCAACTCTAAAGATTCGATCGAATCGCTCGAAGAGGAGCGACGCCTCTGTTATGTGGGGATGACGCGCGCCAAGCGCTTTCTCTATCTGACCGCCTCTACCTATCGCTTCATGTGGGGCATCTCAAAGGTGATGTGTCCGAGTCGTTTCCTAAAAGAGATTCCCTCTCGCTATCTCACCGTGCTCAGTGAAGAGGTGGTTGAAGTGGAAGAAGATGGTTGGGCAGAGGAGACGGGATTTAAAAGTGGAGAGATGGTTTTCCATAAAGATTTTGGGAAAGGATTGATCAAAAAGGCCTACCAGACATCACTAGGGCTCACCTATGATGTAGAATTTCTAGAGTCTAACATCACCCGAACATTAGTCGGCAGATACGCTAAATTCAAGCTCTGCTACGACTAACTCCGTTTCAACTTTTGACTCTTCACTCTGGGTCAGTTGACCTTCTACATCGCCATTCCCTGCAAGCAAGGAAAAGATAAAGAAGCTTAGAGGTAATAAGTTCACATCGTCTCCTTAGTTTTACTTTTCTCAGACGGGCTCTCAGCCGCCAAGTCAAAGGATAGTTCTCTGTAGCGCTCTATGTGAGGGTTTTTGAGATTGTGGGCGAACTCCTCTCGATAACGCCTATAGGTTAGCTCATCGCTCTTCGCAGGCAGCTGCGCAAACTGCACTAAGATCAAAAAGAGTAGAAGAGTAGCACCAAGTCCTATCGCTTTTTTCATCTCTAAACCCTTTCACTTCGTATCCATTTTTCCTGCACCATTAAACGCCATCCCATTTATTTCTTCAAGAAAACTTTTTCTACGAAGGAACGCCCACCCCAAATCTTGGCTTCAAGGCGCTAGAGGAAAATTGATACGAACGAGTGGGGCACAGTACTCCTTGTACGGGCCCCCGAGGGAGAAGTGATTTGCTTCAGTGGATTGAAGCTCAAGGGGGCGCGGGGGTGCAACCCCCGACCTTGTTGTAAATGGTGTGGAGTGTATAAGGAGGAGTATAAGGGGGGGGGAAGTGGGATATCAATACGCCTTAAATCAAAGCATGGCGCTCAATCAGCGTCTCGTCATGAATATGGCGATGCGTCAGGCGCTGGATGTCCTGCAGATGCCCGTAGATGAGCTAAGTGATTGGCTTGAAAGGGAGATCGAACAGAATCCCCTCCTAGAAATTACCTCCCCTGGCCTGCGCGATCTCTCCCATCTTGAGAGAGCGACGGCTGAGACTCCTCACCACTATCTTTCGGGCGAGATTCGTGCCCATTTTGACCTATGTGAGGAGCGCGAGATCGCTGAGTATATTGCGGGATCGCTCGATGAGAAGGGGTTCTTGTCCCTCTCTATAAAGGAGATCGGCGCTGCATTAGAGGTGGAGGAAGCGCGGGTTGCAGAGGTGCTCTATAGATTCCAGCGCATGGAGCCTGCGGGGCTCGGTGCAGAGGGGGTGCAGGGCGCTCTTCTGGTCCAGCTGGAGATGAAGGGGCTCAAGGGTTCTGTGATCTACGGCGTTGTGGAGCACTACTATAGCGATCTGCTGCGCAACCGTCTGAAAAAAATCACTAAGGTTTTTCGCCTGAGTGGACAGGAGCTAAGGGATCTCGTCCATTCGAAGCTCCGCCCATTAAACCCCTTTCCTGGCCATCTCTTCCTACACTCGCACAACCCACCTATCACGCCTGACATCACCATTGAAAAAGTTGGCGCAAGCTGGAGAGTAGAGACGAGTGAGGGCTCGCTCCCCACTTTTCAAGTTCATGCGAGCTATCTTGAAATGGTAGAGAATAAAAGGCTTAACCGGGAGGAGCTCGACTACTTTCGGCGACATATCGCTGTGGATAGGTGGCTCCATAGGATTTTAAGCCGCAGGAAGGAGACGTTGGAGAAGATTACGCTCTATATTCTGAAGAAGCAGGCTGATTTTTTAGAGGGAGAGACTCAGACCCCCCTTCCGATGACGATGAGTGAAATTGCTGCTTCTCTAGGAAAGAGCGAGTCGACGATTACGCGCGCTATCGCAAATAAATATGTCGCCTCTCCTCTCGGTCTTCTCAAATTGCGCTCCTTCTTTACACAAGCGCTCCATACGGATGAAGGGGCTATCTCCAATAAACGTGCAAAGGATCTACTCAGAAAGTTAATTGATCAAGAGGAGAAGCCGCTCTCGGATGAGACGCTCTCTCAGCTGCTCAAGGAGCAGGGAATCCCCTGCGCAAGGCGCACGGTAGCAAAATATCGGAAGCAACTTAAGATTCTCTCTTCGTCAGAGCGAAAGTTGTGGAAGTAGCAAAGGAGAGACCGATTCGATAGGAGTGCGTTGAGCGATTCCAGGCGGTGATCAGACTCTCTGCTGATGAGAAGGAGAGCTCTCTCAGATCTTTTTCGAGATCGAGGCGGCGGTATAGCCCCATTTTTAAGACGTCTGGCTCACCGAAGGGGCCCTCATTCTGTCGGATATTCCACATGAAGATTCCTTGGGAGGTTACGCCTGCTTCGAGCGCCTCATCTACTCCTCTTCCTAAGTGAAGGTAGAAGCCATAGGCGCGCGTCTTCCGCATCGCTTCAACGCATGCTGAGAGGGGAACGCTCTCTTTGAGGGAGACCTCATCGGTGGTTAAGATGAGATAGGGAGAGGAATTTTCTAAGAGCACACTTAGAAAGGCACTCTTAAACCCAGCATCCGCGCAGATAACGGGACGGATAAAATTGACGTCGGAAAATTGCTCTTTTAGGCGCTCATAGCCTGAGAAGCTCTCTTCATCGCAGTCGTATAGGACGTTGATGCGATGGATGCCATGAAGGTGGATGAGGCTCGATTCGAGGCAGCTCTTGAGCCGCTCTGGGGTGCCCCTCGATAGGATCATGAGATCTGTGATCTTCTGATTCTTCTGAGTGAGAGCCAACTGCGCCACTTTTCCTGCCATAAGTGCTACTCTATGCCCCCGTTTTTTATTGGGCGCAATATCTCTATGGATAGTTAGGACGTCGGGAATGAAGCGCACATGGGCTCTACCTAACTCCACAATCGGACGGAGGAGGGCGTTATCATTTTTAATCGATAGAAAGGTGGGGGGCTCGATCTTCATTTTTTTGAAGAGAGAGGCGTAGTAAGTTTTAAATGGAGCGACGACCCATGGGGCGCGTTGGCTGCGTTTTTTATGGAGGATCTGTTTTGGCCGTGGGTTATAGATCCCCTTTTTGTAGCTCGAATAGTCGAGGTATTGCCCATAGGTGAGCCAGACATTTGGGTTGGAGTAGGAGGTATTGAGGCTGGAGAGGACATCATCATGAGCGAGCCAATCGCTGCCATAGAGGTGAATGATAACCTCTGAATCGGGAGAGGATTGAACGACTTCATAATATTTCTGGTAGAGTTCATGATTCTTCTCGCACTCAATCAGAGTGATAGAACGACTCTGCTTCGAGATCAATCTTTTAAGGTTGTTTTGGGTCCCATCGGTAGATCCCTGGTCGATATAGACGATCTGATAGTTGAGATACTCTTGTTTAATGATGGAGTGGAAGTTCTGCTCGACAGAATCGACGTTATTTTGCGTTAATACAATGAATGTGAAGGATTTATCTTCGTAGGGTTGCAGGTGCTCTAGACAGAATGCCTCGGCGGAAAGAACTTTGGTATCCTTCTTCGCCCTAATCAGTCGATACTCTTTAATAAAGAACACCGGAAGAATTAATATTATAAACAGTATGAAAAGACGGTGATAAATCGACTTTTCAATCTTATTTCTTTTCATCTTTAATAAACCGCCCCTTGTTATTTGAAATAACGGGAGGGTGGGGTGATGTCAAGAAAATTGGGCTAAGATCTGCTGCCAGCGGATTGAGGAGAGAGATTTTCCCTTAATGTAGAGGAGAAGCTCTTCAAGTGAGCTCGTGGCAAGCTGCTCAATTTCAGAATCTTTTAGGCGAAGAGCTATCGGGAAGGGATCGCTCTGGTTGGGAAAAAGATTTTTGAGCGTTCGAAGGGCCTTGCGGATTAAACGCTGGTCTTTAATCAGCAGTAGAAGACGCACTGAAAGATCAGCGAAGGGGAGGAGGGCTGCAATTTTTAGGTAGGGAAGGAAGGGGGAGTTTAAGAAAAAGAGTGAGGTGGTCTGTAGGGCAAGTGAGAGGAGAATGAGTGAGATAAAGATGAGAGCGTGGCTGGGTTTACGGAAGAGTGGACCTAAGAAACGGCGCCATCGACTCTTTGAGAGGAAGTATGCAAGGATCTCTTCAAAACGGGGCTCGTTAAAAGTGAGGCGCATCGCGTGCACTGCTTCATGACGGAGGACCTCCTCGCGACTATAGAAGAGAAAGTGTCCTCTCTTGAAGCCTGTGCGCAGTTGCACCATTGGAAATTGGATGCCATCATCTGTATTGAAGATCCACGCTGCAGCTCCCTGCCACGGAAGAAGACGGCGGTTGGAGTAGCTCTGAGGAATCCACTTTGGCTCTGCTCCAAGCCCCTGGAAGTCGCATGTGAGTGGCTCATACTCTCCCTCTTTTAGAGAAGAGAAGATCTTCTTTAGGGTGTCAACCCGCTTTACAAAGTCACCCTCTGACTCCTGGGGACCAGGAATCAACCCCTCTTCCCCTAACTCTTTAAGTCTATCAATTGTGATCATTCTCTTAGCTTTCGGATGGAGCGGTATTGGCCGATGAGACAGGCGCACAGCACTAAATTGGCTGATAAAATCACAGCGTTAAAGAGTAGAATTTGGTTGTTCTTTCGAGAGATGGAGATCAGACGCCGTCGTACGTTGCGCTCAAACTTAGTCTCATCTTCAAACCATGTTGAAGCGTAGTAGTGGTGGGCAAAGAGCGCGAAATCCTCATCGATTCGGTTGAAGTAGGCAGCAGGAAAGACGATATCCTTATTGGATCCCTTATCTCCAACGGCCTTTACGGCATCCTCAAAGGCGATGAAGGTGCGCTGAGCGACGCGGTAGATGATCGACTCTTTGTCGTTGCCAGGATAGGCACTGCCGAGCTCTTCCCACCGCTCCTTTACTCGATCGATGACAGCTCCCATCACAGGATGTCCAGGTCGGACGCCGATAATGTTATTGCAGATGGAGATTGAGCTGCTCAAGACAGGCTGGTGAGGTGGTTCTAGGCCGCAGTAGAGGTCGAAATTCTTGTGGAAGGGGGCAAAAGATTTGAAGCAGCGCACATCGTGGTCGACATAGAGGCCACCCTCTTGAAGTAGAATCTCATAGCGGAGAACGTCAGATTTTTCGCCATAGTTATCCGACTCATGGAAGCAATCTTCAAGTTTAGTGAAGTTGAAGTCGGAGACGAGGTGGAGCTCCATCTTGGAGTGGGGCAATGGGCGGCGGCGATCGGTCCAAAACTTAAAGGTCCAGTTGGGGTGGTGGTCGACCCAAGAGCGGACATTTTCTAGTGACTCTTTGGGAAAGGGGTTAGGCCCTAGCCAGACGAAGTGGACAACTTTTGGGATTTTAACCTCTTCTTGACTGAGGAATTGCAACGCACTATTTCTATTGTATAACTCCGTGAATTGATTGATATTTTGAAAGTCTTCATGGGTTTCGACAAACTTCCATACGCTCTTTGACGAGCCCATGAGCGTTGTGAAATCATCGGAGTGTTTGACATGGGTATCTCTGTCACAAGCTGTCATCAGTAGGAGTAGAGGAAGAATAGAAAGAATTTTTAATAGTTTCATGGTTTTCTCTTCTTTTTAAGCTCTCTATTGATCAGGAAGTATAAGATAAAACATCCGATCATTGCAAATAGTGTCATCAACTCCACTCGAATGATCTTGGCATCGCGGTTACGAAGATGGCGCAACTTCTTCTGGAAAAAGCGTTCTCCGGGCGTCTCATTAAGGTTATTCCAAGTGGTTCCATATTGGTGGACGGAGTAGAAGCTGGGAAGCGCTCCTTTGGGGTAGAAGTAGCAGGCTGGGAAGATGATATCGATATTTCCAGGCTGGTTTAACCCCGTTCTACTGGCATAGGTCATCGCGATGAGCGTCCGATGGGTAACGCGGCGCGCTTGAACGAGGGGATCGGAGGTTGAAAATTTCTTGGTCACTGCGTCCCATCGATCGAGAACCAGTTGAATCGTTCTGCGAAGAACGGGATGTCTAGCCTTAGTACCAATGATACTAATTCCGACAGTAAGCGCCAAGGAGTCGATCCCTTCATGGGGCATCTCTAGACCGCTATAGAAGTCGTAGCCGGTATGGAGCCCATGAAAAGGTCTGAAGCAGGTGACATCATGGTCGATATAGACCCCTCCCTGCTGATAGAGGATCTCATAGCGCCAGATATCAGCTTTCTCTCCCCAATTACTAGACTCCTCATACTTCTCCTCTAGGAATTCGAAGTTGAAATCATCGAGCATGCAGATCTTCATTCCATTGCAAGGGGCGGGGCGCTTGCGGTCGGTCCAGAAGTTGAATGTCCAGTCAGGGTGGTGAGCCATCCATGTGCGAATATTCTCAACGGAGTCGGAGGGAAACGATTTGGGACCGATCCAGATGATGTGGACGCTCTTGGGAATTTTAAAACTTGGGTTGGAGTTGAACTGGTGTTTGTAATTTTTTTTATAGAGCGCTTTATAGCGATCAAGATCGTCATAATCGCGTCTGGTCTGAATGTAGTTCCAATTCTCTGTCTCACTCCCCTGTAATTTCTCAAAGGAGTCCTCAAGTGTCACATGGACTTTAGGATCTCTTTTACCGAACTTCATAGTGTGAGAGAAGACGTAGAAGAATACGATGGGACAGATAAATAGGAGAATGATAACTTCTTTCTTCATGCGCTACCTCGCGATAAATTGAGGCTCATAGTTGATTTCAGTTTCGCTATTCTCAAGTTCAGTTAGGGGCTTAATGTCCATCTTTAATCCTTGATCAAACGAGGTGAGCAGATCTCTTCCATGGTCCATCACTCTGCCTAGCGGCAAGTTCACCACTTTTGATCGGTCATAGTATAGCCCAACTCTGGATAAATCTGCATGCTCATTCCACAGAGCCTGCAAAATATTCGGGTTATGGAACTTCATACAGAGAAAATAGGGGTAGATCTCCTCTTTTTTAAAGAGGGTCATACTGACAGAGTTTGGAGAGGCCCACCTCCCCACGCCACTGGAAAATTGCCAGGCAAAGACGCCCTCTTGAATAGTGATCGCACTCTCCGGGCTCTTGTCAATGTGACTTCCTAAGAGGAAGTAGAAGCCATACGCCCCAGTCTTCTTCATGAGCCTAACCGCCTCTCTCATATCTAGGGAGTCTCGGATGATACTATCATCGTGAGCAAACGCGACGTAGCGTGCTGTAGACATCTGATGTTTAAAGACCGTATTCAAGACGATCGATGCAAAGTCTTCATTGGGGGTTTCGAAAGATTGTTTGATATAGATAACTTCTGGGAACGCCTCTTTTACCCGCTTATAGCCCTCGTCATACTGGTCACTCTCAGCGCGGTAGATGACATAGAGGCGATAGAGATTTTGGACATGGGTCTGTGCAGACTCCAAAAAGGCATAGAGCTGCAAGGGGCGATTGTAGGAGAAGACGACGATATCAACATGCTCATCATCTTGAATGAAGTTGTGGGTGGGGATATCCTTAAAAGGAGCATAAGCGATGCGCTGCCGACTCCCCCCCTGTGCTAGAGCTCTCTTAACGCCGCTAATATAGAAGGTGTCAGGAGTTAAAAAGGTATGTGCCCCTGACAGCTCCCTAAGCGGGCCATTGATGATGCGCTCGCTCGATCCCGAAAGAAACGCTCCATCGGTTAAAAATTCTTGAAGCTTGATCCGCTGAAAGAGGCCCGTGTAGAAAGAGCGCACTCTCCGACTCTCTGCCCCGCTCTTATAAGTAGGGTAGTCCAATGCATCCCCCTGCGTGAGCCAGACATCGGGATTGGCATAGTAGTGGTTGAGCCGGCTTAAGACCTCTTCATGAGCTAAAAACTCGCCTCCTTCCAGCAGAAGCGCAACCTCTCGACTCTCACAGCTGTGGAGGGCCCGGTAGAGCGCCTCTATGCTCCCTTGATGCTCCTCATTACGGAGGAGCTGCGCGCGCTCTCCAACATGATGATTCTTTAAAAACGCCTGCACCTTCTCATAACTCCCATCATCAGAGCCGTCGTCGATGTAGATCAAGCGGAAGTTCTCATACTTCTGGTCTAGGATCGATAGAAGAGTCTTTTCAGCAGTCGCTTCATTATTATAAGCTGTGACCAGAATGACAAAGGGAGAATTTTTTAATATGGGATGCGTCGCATAGACAGCCTTCGGAGAGTGGGCTTGGAGATTTTTTATTCGAACTTGTTTTTGGATTAATCGATATGAGAGGCCTAGGGTGAACCCTACACTGACTAGAACTAAAATGAAAAAAAACCGTTTCATCACTCGCTCCCTCTTTAAAAGATCTTTTCAAGTTTGGTAACTTATGCGATTTGGTTTTCTCGATCAACAAGAAAAGTTCCCCACCCTCATTTTCGAGCAGACAAAGAAGAAGAGGTTTTTAGGGAGCTGGAGTGAAAGACAAGTTAGCGCTCTTGATGGGTTTTACTTGAATCTCAAGTCCATACATAAACATCGCATCAACAAGAGTGTTGATCCCAGGGTTCCCATTTTCCGAAAACGTGCGGTAGAGCCCAGAACGATCACATTCAATCTCCTTAGCTAATTGTTTCATTCCTCCATTCGCTTTTATAACGTCACGAAATGCAATAAGAAAAACTGCTGGATCGTCATCTTGTAAGCACTCATTAAGATATGATGCTGCTTTTTTTGGATCAAGAAGACGTCGATAGAGATAATCCTCATCATATTTTATTGAACGTTGTCCCATATTCTCCTCATTTGTTATCTAATTCAAATTATTCCATCTAACCCTAAATGTGGACTATATACAACACAATAGTCAATACCTTCTTTTTACGATTCGAATAGAGAGGCTAAAGAATGGGAAATTTTTATGGTGATGAAGTGAACTGCAGGCTAACCTATATTTCTCTCCACTTGAATTAAATGAGTAGAATTAAGTAGTCTGAAAAGCTTACAATTTATTTTATAGAAGTTATGGGTAAAGGAAAAACGCTAATCATCGTTGAGTCTCCGTCGAAGATCAAGACGCTCAAAAAATTTTTGGGTAGTGGATACCTCGTCGAATCGTCGGTCGGTCACATTCGGGATCTGCCCACACGCGGCTTTGGAATTGATCTAGAAAATGATTTTACGCCGCAATATGAGAACCTTCCCGATAAAAAAGATGTGATTGCAAAATTAAAGAGAACGGCGAAGCTGTGCGATACGGTCTATCTCTCCCCTGACCCCGACCGTGAAGGAGAGGCGATCGCATGGCATATTGCGCACATCTTGCCGAAGGGCCCAACTGTTAAGCGCGTCACTTTCAATGCGATTACAAAAGCTGCCGTCACCGAAGCGCTCAAACACCCTCGAGAGATCGATATCTCACTAGTGAATGCGCAACAGGCGCGCCGCCTACTCGACCGGATGGTCGGTTATAAAATCTCTCCTCTCTTGCAGCGAAGGATTAAACGAAGTGGAACGGGCGGCAGCCTCTCAGCAGGGCGCGTGCAATCCGTAGCACTCAAACTGGTTGTCGACAGAGAGACCGAGATCGACGCTTTCAACTCTGTAGAATATTGGAATATCTCTACTATCTTGCAAGGAGATCCCAAGGAGCGAGCTTTTTCAGCCACCCTCCACTCCATCGATGGAAAAAAGATCGAGAAAGAGGAGATCAAAGGCAAAAAAGTCGCCCTCATTCCCAATGAGATCGAGGCAAACAAGCTCGTTACTCAACTCAAACACGCCTCATTTACAGTCTCACGCGTGGAGAAAAAAGAGAAGAGACGGCGCCCAGTCCCTCCCTTCATCACCTCATCTCTCCAGCAGGAGGCGAGCCGCCACTACGGCTACTCTGCCTCGCGCACGATGGGAATTGCGCAGAGCCTCTACGAAGGGATAGATCTCGGATCCGAGGGAACAGAGGGTTTGATTACCTATATGCGTACCGATTCAGTACGGGTGGAGATGGAGGCGATCAATGCCGCGCGCAAGCTGATCGACAGCGCATATGGAAAGGCGTACATCCCAGAAAAACCGAATATGTACGCTTCTAAGAAGAGCGCGCAAGATGCTCACGAAGCGATCCGCCCGACAAACTTAACACACCCACCTGACGCCATCAAAAACCATCTGACTATCGACCAATATAAGCTCTACCTCCTCATCTGGAGGCGTTTCCTCGCCTCTCAAATGACCCCTGCTGTCTATGACACCGTCCTCTTCGATATTGAGACCGATCAAAATCTTATCATGCGTGCCACAGGTTCGATCATCAAATTCAAAGGATTCCTCGCGGTCTATGAAGAGAGAGATGATAGCGACGTCGAGAAGCAGCAGCAGCAAGATCTCGACAAACTACTGCCTCCTCTAAAAGAAGGAGAGCTGTTGAAACTGCTTGAAGTAGAGTCAACTCAATCATTTACCAAACCCCCACCCCGCTTTACAGAGGCTTCACTCGTAAAAGAGCTAGAAAAACTGGGAATCGGACGCCCCTCTACTTTTGCCTCGATCATGAATAAGATTCAAAGCCGCGCTTATACCGTAAAAGAGCGGCTCACCCTGAAACCCACAGAGCTTGGAAAGATCATCGCTCAAATGTTGGAAAATCACTTCAATCTCATCATGGATATCAAATTCACGGCGCGGATGGAAGACGATCTGGATGAGATCGCCGAAAATAAGAGAGATTGGAAAGAGTTTCTGAAAATTTTCTGGGATAAGTTCATTCCAGTCCTCGAAAAGGCTGAGAAAGAGGCCTTTGTCCCAAAACTCATGACCGATATCAACTGCCCAAAGTGCGGCAATAAGCTCCAAAAGATCTGGTCACGCGATAAATATTTCTACGGCTGCTCCGACTATCCAGAGTGCAAATTCACCGTTTCCATCGAATCACTAGAGTTCAAGCGAGAGGACTATGCGGACAATTTTGACTGGGACCAACCCTGTCCCAAATGCTCTTCCCCCATGAAAATTCGCTTTGGAAAGTTTGGTACATTTTTGGGATGTGAACGCTATCCTGACTGCAAGGGAATTATCAATATTCCGAAAAAAGATGAGCCGATTCCCGAGGATATGCCCGACTGTCCCGCCATTGGATGCGACGGAAAGATTACACAACGGCGCAGCCGCTGGGGGAAGACCTTCTTCAGCTGCTCAAACTATCCCGATTGCAATGTGATCGTCAACCAGATCGATGACCTGCAAGTCAAATATCGAGACTATCCGAAGACAGCCTATGTCAAGAGAGCAAAGAAGAGCACAAAGAAGGGAGCAGCAAAAAAAACGACGAAGACGACGACGAAGAAGACGACCAAGAGAGCAACGAAGAAAAAAGCTGCAAAAAAAACAACTAAAACGAGAGGGAACCTCCTTCCTCTCTCCCCCGAACTCGCCGCCGTTGTCGGCGCAAAAGAGCTCACTCGCGGCGAAGTAATGAAAAAAATATGGGAGTATATAAAAGCTGAAAATCTTCAAGATCCCAATAATAAGAGACGTATTATTCCCGACAAAAAGCTAGAAAAAGTATTTGGTCACTCCGACCCGATCGACATGATGAAGCTCGCAGGAATCCTCAGTAAGCACATCAACCCAGAATGATGAGAATCTCTCTCTATAGCGTTCAACGTCTTCTACTCTACTGCTTCATCTTTTTTGGGCCGCTTGGAACTCTGCTTACTCCCTCCTTCCTGCCTAAACCCTTTCGCTTTTACTACCTCTTCTTGCCCTTCTTCCCCATATTTTTTCTGCGCATGAGAGCTGCTCACTGGAAAGTACTCCTAACGTTCATCCCCTTCCTCTTCTACATCCTCATCTCCGCCTACTTTACAGAAAACAAGCAAGTAGGCAGTGATGCCCATCCCCTCTTCCGCGCCGGACTTCTCATTTCGCAATATCTCTTTATCCTTGGAGCAGCGTTCACACTGCGTAGCGAAGAAAAAAAGCCGATTCTGATCCTCTACCTGACCGGTTTTCTGCTCTCACTTCTTGTTGGGTATCTTCTATATATCGGCTACTATATTGGGGCTATCTCCTTTGAGTCTATCTCGCGACTATCTGTGGAAGCGCAGATTGGGAGTGGCATCTTGCGCTTCTCTCCCGGCTCCTACCCCAATGAATATGGCATCGTTGCGAGCTTTGTCCTTACCATCCTAATTCTCATACTCGCAGAACGAAAAAAGTTCTCCCTCTCCCTCTACACCTTCAGCGTCCTAACCTTCATCGCACTTCTCCTTACCTCCACCCGCGCCGCCTACTACTCCTTCATCATCAGCTCCATCTACCTCTGCTTTATCTCGCAGGGGATACGCCGTTTTTCAATAAAACTCCTCTGCATCGGAGCGATTGCGATAATGATTTTGAAATATTATTCATTCGACATCATCCAGCTCACCATCGAGGGAATTAAAAGCATTAGCTTTACATCAGGAACGACAGGGATAAGAGTTACAGAGTGGATAAAAGGCTTTAATGAGTTGGGGAACTCCCCCTTTTTCGGAACCGGTTTTGGAGCAAACATCTCGACCCATAACGTCTATCTAGAACTGCTCTACGAGTTAGGAGTTGTCGGGATTCTTCTACTTCTTGTTTCACTTGTCTACTACCTTAGCCAGAACCACTTTTCCATCTTTAAGAGCAGAAGTCGATTCAGCCAAATCACCATCATCGGACTGATTCAACTCTCCCTCTTCGCCCTGACAAACCACAACATGAACCACCATCTGACATGGTTAACATTCCTCTTTTTTAATCTCCATCTAACGCCACTGCCCGAAAAATCTCTCGCATCTCTCTCCCGACCCGCTCAAGAAGCTCCCTAGGAAAGGCTAGAAACCTTCCCATGCGGACCTTTTTCCAGACCTGATAAGAGATGGAGGTTACCTCCATCTCCCATCCCTAGTTAGAGAGAGAGGTTAACCTGCGTCTATTTTCTCAACTGCCCGAAGTTTGGAGAGACGGTGCATCTCACTGCGATGACAGACGACGATTTTCTCCCCAACTTTTACAATGAGAAGATCCTTCACCCCCACTGTTGTCACCCCATCGCCAAATATGATACACCCCTCTGTGTCGACAGCTTCGATCTCACCACTCAAAAAGTTACTGTTCTCATCTTTTGGCAAGACGCTGTCGAGACGATCCCACGTGCCTAAGTCAGACCAGCGTGAAGGGTAGGGAATGAGTAGGATGCGCCGGGTTTTTTCCATCAATGCGTGGTCGATTGAGATCGATGGAAGGGATGTAAAGCTCTTAAGAGCCTGATCATAGGGCAGTAAAAACCACTCATAGAGCTGCGCTGCATGTTCACGCACCTCAGCAAGAAAATGGCTGATTTGAAAGACAAAAATTCCAGCGTTCCAGTAGCAACTTCCTTCATCGAGGAGCTCCTGTGCCCTCTCTAAGTCGGGCTTCTCAACAAAACGTCTGACGGGAAGAGGGCTCTCTCCCTCCCCTGTCTGGATATAGCCATATCCCGTCTCAGGATAGGTCGGAGTGATGCCAAAAGTGACGATCGCCCCACTTGCAGCCGCTCTCTCTGCCTCTGGAAGAAGCCGCTTGAACTCCTCCTCATTCGAAAAGTAGTGGTCCGATGGAGAGACCATACAGATAGTATCTTTTGGAGCTCCTGTTTTTTCTAAGAGATACTTCAAGCTAAGGCAGATCGCAGGAGCTGTATTCTTCGGCTCAGGCTCAACAAGAATCGAATCCCCATAGGATGGGCCGAGCTGCTCTAGAGTGATTCGATAGTGCTCCTGATTGGTGACAACCAGCACCTCGTCCTGAGCAAATCTCTTCACCGTCTGCTGGAGCAGAGACTCCCCACTATCAAAATCCAGAAACTGTTTAGGAGTGTTCTTTGAGGAGAGCGGCCAGAGGCGCCTACCACTTCCACCCGCTAAGATAATGCTCTTCATCGCGCCTCTACAAATGTTCTGTACTTCTCGTCTACAAGCGCTTTGAACTGTTTTTGAAATGCCTCTTCCCGGAAGCTCTCTGCATGTTTGCGAATGAGCTCTGGGTCAAACTCCCTTCTCTCAAAATCTTCTATCGCTTCCATAATACTCGCTACTGTCTGCTCACGGAAAAAGACGCCCGTCTTGTTCTCCAATACCGTCTCCAGTGCTCCCCCTCTTCCAAAGGCAATCACAGGAGTTCCGCACGCTTGAGCCTCCACGGGGAGGATACCAAAATCTTCAAGTGATGCAAAGACAAAGCCCTTGGCCTTCTGGAGATATCTGCGCAGCACTTCATTGCTCTGATAGCCTAAAATCTCCACATTCTTTTTCGCCTTCGCCTTCACTCTATCCATCTCAGAGCCATCGCCAATTACGATCAACTTCTTATCCGGCATCTCTCCGAAAGCTTCCACAATCAGATCGATTTTTTTATAGGGAACAAGGCGAGAAGCTGTCAGATAGAACTCCTCTTTATTTTTTTCTAAACCAAAATAGTCCACATCGACAGGAGGATAGATCACCGAAGCCTCTATCTGGTAGAGCTTGCGAATGCGACGAGCAATATACTCGGAGTTTGCGACAAAAGCGTCGACACGGGCGGAGGAGTGCGTATCCCACATCCGAAGATAGTGGAGGAAAAACTTGGCCAGCGCCCCTTTCACCCCACTCTTCAGCTTAGAGTCACGCAGGTACTGCTGATAGAAGTCCCATGCATAGCGCATTGGAGTATGGCAATAACAGATATGGAGTTGATCCGCATGGGTCAGCACCCCTTTAGCGATAGCGTGAGAGGATGAAATAATAAGATCATAATCGGCGAGATCGAACTGCTCGATGGCAAGGGGAAAGAAGGGAAGGTAGTTGCGGTACTTCGTCTTGGCAAAAGGTAGCTTCTGGATGAATGACGTCTTGATATCCATCTCTTCAAAAGGCGTTCCCTTCAAATTCTCTGGGTTTTTCACTAGGGAGTAGAGGTCAGAAGAAGGGAAAGTCTTCACAAGCGACTCAAAGACCTTCTCCGCTCCTCCAAGCACTACGAGCCAATCATGTACCAGCGCCCTTTTCATACCAACCCATCCTCGTTAACTTCTAACTATACGTCATCTCCTAAGAGAGATCAAACCAAAGTTACAAGCTGCTGGCAATATGAGGGATCAACTCATGCCACTTGAGTCTATTGAGGAGGAAATCACCTACGCCTTTCCTTTCGTGCACGATCTTTCGCTACCCACCTTGGATCTAGTACTTCTACCCTCTCTCCGCCGTTTACTTTTGCAAAGAGCTTGCCTAGTCGCTCTCTGAGTGGACCGTCGATCCTCATATATTCCTCGGAACCCTCATCGTAGGAAGTATCCCTGAACCAATGATAAAGTTTGACTAGTGGTGTCAACTCTTTAAGTTCTTCAAGCCATCTGATCCTCGCTTCAGTAAATGTTATTGGGAAGGTCTTTAACTTATGCTTGTGGGCAGCTGTATTGTATTCGATCTGCATCATAGGTCCCACTTCCTTCCACTTTGATACGTCTTCCTCAATTTTCTTAAGAATAACCTCAACTTCCCTTTTGTTGTAATCCTCGAGTTGCTTTGGCTTTAAATGGTCGAAGTTCGACAAAGTCCACTGTAGCTTGATGTAACCGCGAGATAATTCAACACTCAAGCAGCTGTCCATCAACCACTCGCTTCGCATTTTCTCAAAATCGACACCTCCTATATCTCTCAGCCAAATATACTCAAGTGGATGAGAATTAAAATACTCTTTGACCATTTTGTTTGCAGGATAAGGATGGTTGTTTCTACCTCCGAGATAGTTGAGCAAGTCTACTCTTAATCCAGCAGAACCAAATTCAAACTTATCTGTAAGTGAATGACTTTCAAGCGCGTAGTAGAGAGCACCAATCTCTTGAGGTGTGTAGAAGTTAGAGTTTAGCCTAAAAAGAACTTGGTGCCAGGCGACTTCGTTTAAACTCATAGTATGAAATTCCCGTTCCCCCGCTAAAGGATCACGATTTAATGGTAACTCTTTCAAAGAGACGACTCCAAGCCCTAGCTTATAGAACCCCTTGACTGAGTTAAAGACAAACGCTTCTAGATCTTTGCCTCTCGCAGCCCTATATGCCTGCTTCCAATTATTATGGTGTGCTCGTTACTCTTCGTGTTTGACTTGCGGGATAGGCTGTGTATCGCCATGCGGGTCAGTGTTTTCAGAAAATCGATTATTTCGAGAGTGAAAAAATTGCATTCCTGCGAGACCACCAAGCAATCCTGTGAGAACAGGGTAATAAGCTGATGGCATTGCGTAATTCAGGCGGCCTTTTAGAAAGATGCGAACTCCTAATATGGCGTTGAAGGCGGCGAAAAGAGTGAGTGCGGCACTGGCCGTTCTCTCTGAGACCTCGCCATTAGGCAATCCCGATTTTTCATAGGCGAAGGCACCACCGACTCCCAATCCTACAGAAGCAAGTGACCAGAATTTAGTGGTTCTCGAAGTGTGTCGAAGGCTAAGCCCAACAAGGAGTATAGAGAGACCAACTAATGCTGCTTGAGCATAAAATAAATTATTGTTTTGAACGCTATCACTCATAATTTTGTCTCCAAGTTGAATACTAAATTACAGGAATGATACAAAAACCTCGGAAAAACATCAACGTAAAATTATTAATTTACTTTACCTCCTCTATCACGTTTTAAGCTTGCTTAGAATCATCGATTCATGGAATTTTTGTGTTATGGAAAATGAAAAGTGCAGGCTTGATCTATTCTATGAGCTCCTCAGAATTCGACGGGTAGAGGAGGAGATTGCGCGGCGCTATGAGGAGCAGAAGATGCGCTGCCCCATGCATTTGAGCATCGGCCAAGAGGCGATTGCTGTCGGCGTCTGCAAGGCGTTAGATGGGGATGATCTGATGATCAGCCACCATCGGTGCCACGCCCACTACCTGGCAAAAGGGGGCAATCTAGATAGAATGATCGCTGAGCTCCATGGAAAGAAGACGGGCTGTTCGTTTGGGAGAGCAGGCTCGATGCACCTTGTCGATTTAGAGGCGAAAATGTACGGCTCGACAGCGATCACTGGAAACGCTATTCCTATTGGAGTGGGCCTCGCTCTAGCTTCCTCGATGAAAAAAGAGCCCCACCTAACCACGATATTTTTTGGAGATGGAGCGACGGAAGAGGGGACGTTTGGAGAGAGTCTCAACTTTGCTTCGCTAAAAAACCTCCCTCTACTCTTCATCTGCGAAAATAACCTCTATTCGATGCACGCCCGACTCTCTGACAGGCAGAGCGAAAGAAGAGATCGAGTGAAGATCGCTGAGGCGAATGGACTCTATGCTAAGAAGGGAGATGGGAATGACGTCGAGGAGGTTTTTGCCCTTGCGCAGGCTGCCACAACTCGCATCCGCGCTGGGAAGGGGCCAGCCTTCATCGAGTTTGATACCTACCGTTTCCGCAGCCATAGTGGTGCTAGTGAAGAGAGCCACCGCTCCCAGGAAGAGGTAAACGCATGGAAGGAGCAGTGCCCCCTTAAAGTTTATGAAAAGAAGCTTCTCGATCGCGCACTCCTTACTGAAGAGACTCTGAAGACGATGGAAGTTGAGATAGAGGGTGAAATTGCGCGCGCTTTCTCTTTCGCTGAGGAGAGTCCCTTCCCAGAGTTTGATCTAGATTATGAAAAGCCCTACGCAGAGTAAGTGTGATGGAGAGAGAAGTTAAATTTACAGAGGCCCTACTTGAAGCGACAACGCAACTCCTCGAGAGCGACCCCTCGATCTTTCTGATGGGGCAAGATATCGCCGACCCCAAGGGATTCTATGGAACGACTCTCGGATTACAAGAGCGATTTGGGAGTGAGCGGGTGATGAATACTCCCCTCTCGGAAAATACGGTTACAGGAATTGCGATCGGTGCTGCGATCGAAGGGATGCGTCCTATTCTCACCTTTAAAAGAGCCGACCTCCTCCTGCTCGCATTCGACCAGCTCATCAACAACGCTGCAAAGTGGAACTATATGTTCGGTGACCAGATGAAGGTCCCTCTTGTGATCCGCCTCGTCATCGGACGTGGATGGGGGCAGGGGCCGCAACACTCACAATCGCTTCATGGCCTCTTCGCATCGATCCCTGGTCTAAAGGTGGTGATGCCCTCTACTCCCTATGATGCTAAGGGACTGCTCATTGCAGCGACTAAAGATAATAACCCCGTTCTCTTCTTGGAGCACCGCTGGCTTCACGCTCTTCATGGCCCCGTTCCAGAGGAGAGTTATGAAGTTCCGATAGGTAAGGCCAAAGTCATTCAGGTAGGTACCGACCTCACTCTGGTCACCTGTTCGCACATGGTGATTGAAGGGAGGAAAGCGTGCAAAATCTTAGCTGACCATGGGGTTTCGGTAGAGCATATCGATCTGCGCTCTGTCAAGCCGCTTGACAGAGAGACACTCATCAAATCGGTGCGCAAGACGGGACGCCTTCTCGTCGCCGACCCCGACTGGAAGTCGTGCGGTGTAGCAGCAGAGGTGATCGCCTCCCTCTCCGAAGAGGCGTTTAATGATTTTAAAGCTCCCCCATCCCGCGTAACCTATCCCGACCGCCACAGCCCTTCAAGCTGGGCGCTCGCCAACCACTACTACCCAACAGCAAGGGTGATCGCTATGGAGGCCTTCCGCTCCATGCGCCTCCCCTCCAAAGCGCAGCAGATGCTAGAGCAGCTCTTAGACCATCGCAGCTCCGCCCCCCTCGACACCCCCGACGTCACATTCACCGGCCCCTTCTAAGAGGAGAGGAGGAGAGAGCTCTTGAATCAAAAAAGAGATTAAGGAGTATTCTGAAAGCGG
Organism: Chlamydiota bacterium; assembly: GCA_011065165.1. Lineage (GTDB taxonomy): Bacteria > Chlamydiota > Chlamydiia > Chlamydiales > Simkaniaceae > JAAKFF01. Next base: position 8,469 of record JAAKFF010000010.1, on the reverse strand, counting down.
CTTGATGCTCCGCGAATGCCGATACAAAGCTGAGATGACTCAAAGTGAGCTAGCAGAAGGCTTGGGTATTAGCCAGCATCAGATCAGCGAGATGGAAATGCTCTATTTGCAAAGCGCCTGGCTCTCTTCTTCTTCCTGATCAATCTGCCTGGATCAGTTCGAAGTAGGAATGGCCAAATATCTTCTAATCAATCGTCAAGGAAAGCTTCGCCTCAACACTGTTATTTAAGCCCGCTTAGAGAAAAAGAGTGAGTTTAATACTCCAGAAGTTGTATAGTGACTCTTGAAAACGAGTTTTTGAAGAGCAATCCTGCATTTTTCACCAGCTATCTCTAAAAGAGCTATGCACTCTCTTTTTCGAGTATTCGAGAAAATCTCAAAAGAATGGTTTTATTAACCCCTCCATAAAGAATTTCTTGGATGGACCCTGAAAGTGATGCAAAGCAAATCTTTGACCTCATCTATGGTCAGCTGACTCTTTGAAACTACGAAAAATATTAACGAACAAGAGTTTGAAAAAATGGAAGAAGCTATTCGTTCTGCACTTAAAAAGGTAATCAAGGATTAAAGAGATAGATGGTAAATCATGGAGAAAATAAAAAGTACTTATTGTTTACACCCGGTCCTGTAAATGTTGCAAAAAATGTCCTGAGGGCTATTTGCAATGATGATATTTGTCATCGAGAGGCTGATTTTGATTGTCTGTTGCAAAGTGTTGAAAATAATTTACTGAAGCTTTTTGAAGTAGAGAAGGTTTCTGACTACCGAGCTGTAGTCATTACAGGTTCTGGAACCGCAGCGAATGAATCGATGCTATCTTCGGTGGTAGGGGAGAAAAATATTCTTATTTTATCTAATGGTGAGTTTGGGGAGAGATTGTTCAATATTTCTAAGATTCATAATAAAAATACTTTTCTTCTGGAGTTTCCTTGGGGAGAAAAATTTGATTTTGAAAAAATAGAGGCCTACCTAAAAAGTCACAAAATTGACATTGTTGCTATGGTTCATCATGAGACAAGTTCGGGAATGCTAAATTCTTTAGAAAAAGTTGGAGCATTAGTAAAAGCATGCGATGCGATGTTTATTGTCGATTGTGTGAGCAGTGCAGGTGCAGAAGTTATTGATATTGAAAAATGTCACATCTCATTTTTTTCAGGTTCGAGTTCAAAGGCAATTGCTTCTTATCCTGGACTCTCTTTTGTCATCGGAAAAACAGAAGAATTTGAAAAATTAAGAGACCTTCCGATTAAAACAACCTATCTGAACTTATACAAGTTTTATCATTTTATAAATACATTCTCACAGACACCGAATACGCCAGCTGTTCATCTATTTTATGCTCTAGATCAGGCACTAGTTAACATATTAAAGGAAGGACCTTCCAACCGCTATGCTTCTCTTAAAAGTAGAGCAGATCTATTACGTAGAGGTATGTTAAAGCTAGGATTAAAATTCCTAATTGATCAAAGGGAAATGTCTTCTGTTTTAACAACAGTTCACATACCAGTTCATATTGATATCGATGAATTTCGCAAAAAATTAAGAGAAAAATCAATTATTATTTACGAAGGGAAAGGGCCTTTTAAGCACAGAGTTTTTCAGGTTGGAAATATTGGAGAGCTCACATTTGATGAAATTCAGTTCTTCTTAGACTCTCTGCGCAACATTTTGCAAAGTTTCGAAAGTGTAGAAACAAAAAAGGTTAACATATTCGATGATAATTCGATAATTAGCACTTTTCTCAAGAAGAACGAAAAAAGCAGCTCTCTGATGTCAGGAAGTTCAGTGTGAATGAAAAACTGATTCGTTTGTGGGCAACAAAGAATAAAAATGATGAATGGTGGTCCTCTTTTTTTGCATCTCCTCTGGCAATTGCAGTTAATTATGCAGTAGTCGATATTAAGTGGATAACACCAAACTTGATTACACTATTTTCCTTCATAACAGCAATCATATCTGTTCTATTTATTCTTACAGGAGGAGAAGTAAGTTTTATTATTGCTGCGCTCTTTATTCAATGCAGTTATGTGCTTGACTGTATGGATGGGCAGATGGCCAGGTATAGGAAAACCACTTCGATAACGGGAAATTTTTTTGATAAATTAACAGATCAGGTACAAATTAGCATCTGGTTTGGATCAATTGGGTATACTGCTTACGCTCAATCTCAAAACGTACTCCCTCTGGTTTTAGCCCTAACTGGTATTGCCTTATACTCACTGCGTGGATATTCAAAATATCTCGCCTTCTATCTTGAAATGTCTAGAGACAGCAAGTACCTAGAGAAATTGTCCAGAATAAAGTCCGGTTCTGAGAGCAGAGAGGAAGCGTCTTCTGGGCTTGGTTTTGGTATTTTAACAAATCTACGATGGTTTGTGGGTGAGCAACGAAAAATTCTCGCTTTTAACGAGGGTGTTTTAATCTTCATGCTATCTCTCGCCTTGGTTCTCAATATGCTGATACCGATGCTTTGGATATTTGCCATTGGTCAATTTTTGCACTGTCTTATTCGTACTTGGCAACGGAAATGTCAACTAGAGAGTAATCAACTAATAGTAACTAATAAATAGCCGTCTCTTAATCATGAGTTTTTACAGAAATAATTTTATGGGTGTATCACAATGAAAGCTATTATTCTGGCTGCTGGAATTGGCTCTAGAATAAAGCCAATGACGAATAACTGCCCAAAAAGTTTGTTACAGATCGGTGATTTCACAATTCTTGAGATGATGCTATCTCATATTCAGGATTGTGGAATAAATGAAGTGATTTTTGTTCTTGGATATTTAGAAGAAAAAATAAAAGAATATGTAAAAAATAACTTCCGAAGTCTAAAGGCGTACTTTGTTACAAATGACAAATATGCAGAGACAAATACCGCCTATTCTTTAATGTTAGCAATGGATTTGAGTAAGGATTCAAATATTGTAAAGTTTGATGCAGATGTGGTTTTTGACAGAAAAATACTTGAAAGGCTTATTAAGTGCGAATATGCAAACTGTTTATGTATAGACAAAGACATTAATCTTGATGCTGAAGAAATCAAAGTGGTTATTAACGACCAAAACAAGGTGCTTAAGGTTAGTAAAACTGTTAATCCTAAAGATGCTATAGGGGAGTCGATAGGTATTGAAAAAATGGATGGTGAAACAGCACAGTTATTGTTTTCAGAATTGGAAATAATGATGGAGGATAAAAGCAATTATCAAAAATATTATGAAGATGCATATGAAAGATTAATTAACAAAAACGTCTCTTTTTATGCGCTTGATATTTCGGGATTACAATGGGTTGAAATTGATACCAAAGAGGATTTTTTCACAGCAGAGAAAATTTTTACTAACAAAGTCCTAAGTCCTTTTTAATATACCTTTGGAATCTCTTGACACTGTCACATATCAGATAAAAATTTCCTTTTAAATTTAAGATTCATTCCTCCTACCTAAGCGGTATTTATCGCCAAAGCTAGATTGGGTGGTCTTCGAGGAGTTGGAGGTCGCGGTAGTATTTCATGAGGTCGCGGAGGCGGGTGGCCTCTTCGAAGCGCAGCTCTTTGGCGGCCTTCTTCATCTCTCTTTCGCACTCTTCTACTTTGGCGCGGATCTCTTTTGGATCGAAGGTGGGCTTGATATCTTTCTCGTCTTTGAACTTATACTCGGGGAAGGATTCGGCGAGATCGTCGGTGATATCTTTGATGATCGTCATGGGAGTGATCTTGTGCTTTTTGTTGTACGCCTCTTGGACTTTCCTTCTCTCTTGGGTGATGGCAACGGTCTTAGCGATCGATTTGGTCTCTTTGTCGGCGTACATGATGACGCGCCCTTCGCTATTTCGGGAAGCGCGCCCGCAGGTCTGGATAAGGGCGGTCTCGCTGCGCAGGAACCCCTCTTTGTCTGCATCGAGGATAGCGACGAGCGTCACTTCGGGGATATCGAGCCCCTCTCGCAGGAGGTTGATGCCGACAAGGACGTCGAAGACTCCGCGCCGCAGATCTTTAATAATCATCACTCTTTCGAGTGTATCGATATCGGAGTGGAGATATTTTGCTTTGACTCCAATTTCGGAGAGATATTTGCTTAGATCTTCTGAAAGTCTTTTCGTTAGGGTCGTGACGAGTACGCGCCCTCCTTTCTCTGTCTCGATACGGATCTCATCGAGGCAGTCGTCGACTTGGTTGGTGGCGGGACGTATCTCAATATGGGGATCGAGCAGCCCCGTGGGACGGATGATCTGCTGGACGAGATCGCCTCCTGATTCGTTGAGCTCCCACGGGCCAGGGGTGGCGGAGACGAAGACCACTTGGCGAACGTGTTGATAGAACTCTTCGAACTTGAGGGGGCGGTTATCATAGGCTGAGGGAAGGCGGAAGCCGAAGTCTACGAGTGACTGTTTTCGCGCCCGATCTCCATTATGCATCGCATGAATCTGGGGCAGGGTCTGGTGGGACTCATCTACAAAGAGTAGAAAATCTTCGGGAAAGTAGTCGAGTAGGCAGGAGGGGGGTTCTCCGACGCTCCGCTTCCCAAAGTGACGGGAGTAATTTTCCACCCCTTTGCAGTAACCTATCTCTTTGATCATCTCGAGATCATATCTAGTGCGCTGCTCGATGCGCTGCTTCTCGACGAGAAGATTCTCGCTCTGAAAGTAGGCGCTGCGCTCTTTGAGCTCTTCTCTGATCGTATCGATGGCGCTTAAGCGCACTTCGATCGGCGTGACATGGTGGGAGCCTGGGTAGATTGAGATCGATTGCACTCTCCGATTGACTCTCCCGGTTAGGGGATCGATCTCACTGATTCGCTCTACTTCGTCTCCATAAAATTCGATACGCAGTGCAATGTCATCTTCATAGGAGGGAACGATCTCTAGGATATCTCCGCGTACGCGAAAATGGGAGCGGGAGAGTTCGTAATCGTTGCGCTCGTATTGCAGCTCGATCAGTTGGAGTAGGACGTCATCTCTACGGTAATTTCCTCCTACCTCCAAGGTGAGTCTCATCTGGCGGAAGTATTCGGGGAGCCCCAACCCGTAGATGCAGGAGACTGAGGCGATGATGATGACGTCTGAGCGCTCTAGGAGGGAGCAGGTGGCGCGAAGCCGCAACTTTTCAATCCTGTCGTTGATGGAGAGATCTTTCTCGATGTAAGTGTCGGTGCGGGCGATATACGCCTCTGGCTGGTAGTAGTCGTAGTAGGAGACAAAGTACTCGACGGCATTCTTGGGGAAAAAACTTTTGAACTCTTGGTAGAGCTGAGCGGCCAAGGTCTTGTTATGGGCGAGGATGAGCGCGGGCCTATTGATATTGGCGATGACATGGGCCATGGTGAAGGTCTTTCCCGACCCAGTGATGCCCAGTAAAACCTGCGATTTTTTCTTGCGCTCGATTCCATCTGTAAGTGCAGCGATCGCCTTCTCTTGGTCTCCTTTTGGCTGAAATGGAGAGGTTAACTCAAAGCTCATCTCAGGTACTTCGAGATTAAGGGGGCTAAGGTGCCCCACTGTTCCAGGATGTCGACGATGACTATAAAGGCGGCGAAGAGAATCACTGTAATGATGAGTAGCCTCCCCACAAAAGTAGAGTAGAAGCGGGGCTTTTTAAGTTTCCACGCCATCATCGCAGGCAAGAAGATCAAGAGGATGGCGACGAAGGCTCCAGCATATTCGAGTGCTACGATAAACCCTCTTTTGTAGGTGAATACAAAAATAAGAGGTGGAGCGAAGGTGAGTAAGCAGGCGATCAGGCGCCCTTTCCACCCTCTCTTAATTTTCATTCCATCTGTTAAGAAGTCTGAGAGACTGAGCGTCACTCCTAAAAATGATGTGATGATGGCAAAAAATGAGAAGAAGAAGACTCCGACCTTGATCCATCTGTTTGTTAGAATTTGTGTGAGTGGAAGTGTGGCGGAGGCACCCTGGCGCCACGCCTCGATGAGCCCTCTCTCTCCCTCAATCGGAACGATCCCTAAAATCAAAACCTCCCATAGAATATATATCACGAGTGGTAGCAGGCTACCGATCACTAAAGTCAATCGGAGTTTTCTGCGGTCGTGGTGCATATAGGTTGTCAAGCTGGGGATGATGATATGGTAACCAAAGGCGGTGATGACGACGGGAAAGATGAGTAGAGTGGGAGACCAGTCGACATGGGTCAGTAGTTCTATCTCTACATGCTCGGGTAAAAAACCTAGTAGCAGCAGGGAGGAGATGGCAAGACCAAACATCAGAAAACGGTTGATGAGATCGACACCTAATGTACCTAAATAGACAAATCCCCCAAAGATAAGGGGGAGGGCAAAGGGTGCGACCCAAGTGGGGAGTGTGTAGCCGGTGAGGTAGACGATGGCTGAGGTGAAGAGAGGGGCGCTTGCTGCGATATAGGCGGCGGTGAGTGAGTAGAGCAGAAGAAGATAGACAACCCAACTAAGGACTTTTGCCCACCCTCCCAGAGTTTTATGGACCATTGAGATGAGGTTGGGCTCACCTTTAACGGCGAAGTTCGCATCTAGAAAGAAGAACGCTGTCGCAAGCATCACGAGGTAGCAGATCAAAAAAATCAGAAGGGAGGGGAAAAAGCCGATGAACCCGCTCATCACAGGAAGGGCTAACATTCCTGCGCCGATCGTCGTTCCGGCAACGAGTAAGACGCCTCCAAAAAAGTGGTTTATTCTCATCGTGGTTTAATGGGGTTTTGGAAAGATTGAAAAGTTTAGCATCACAGTAAGCTGATAGAAAAAGATAAATGAGGCGACGAGAAGAATCGCGATAAGGAGCGCTTTTCCTCCAGGGACTCTGTCTGGCAGTAGATTGCGCTTTTGATAGCGACCAATCCAGACCATCAGCGCCGGCATGATTCCAAAAAGTAGGGTAGCGCAAATCCCTCCAGCAAAGTTAAGGGCCTTAAAAAAGAGCTCTGGAAAAAACATAGTAAAAATCAAGGGAGGAAGGAGCGCTAAAACGCACATCCATATGTTTTCTCGCTCTCTTTTTTTCACTTTAAATCCATCTCCCAAAAAGTGGGAGAGGCTTAAGGTTTGTGCTAAAAAGGAGGTTAATATCGCAAAAAAAGCGAGGAATTGCGCTGCATAGCCGATCATATTGGACCCCACGTAGAGGCGGATCGACTGCGCTGCATCGATATCATTTCTATAGCTCTGCATGATATCTCCAATCGGAAGAATACCAAGGGCAACGAGCTCCCAAATGAGGTAGATCAAAAAGGCAAAAAGGGAGCCGGAATAGATAGTAATACGCACACGCTTTCGATCTCCTCCCAAATATTGCATCAAAACTGGAACCATATTGTGAAAGCCGAAAGCGATGACCAGAATCGGAGCAGTGAAAAGAGCATACTTGGGCTGCCAGTAGAGGTATAGCCTGGGAGTGATATAGTGAATCCCAAAGATGACAAGGATGATGAAGAAGAGGATTTTACCGACCATCAAATAGCGATTGACGTAATCGACTTTTCTTGTTCCCAAGTAGACAATCCAGCCAAATAGAACGACAAAAAAGAGGGTTCCAGCCCAGTTCGGAAGTGAGAAATTGAAAAAATTGTGGGCGAAGAAAGATGCGTGGTTGCCACTGAGTGACATATAGGCAACTAAGATGGCATAAAAGAGGAAGAGATAGGTAACCCAGCAGAGGAGTTTACCTACGGGTCCAAGGGTATGTCCCACCATCGAGATCATGTTCACAGGCTTCTTAAACCAACCCAGTACTTCGACCATGAGAAGAGCTGTTGTTGTCATGAAGAGCCAGATAACCACGAGCATAATCAGGGAGGGGAAGAAGCCTGCGAGCCCAGTTACAATAGGGAGGCCAAGCATCCCTGCACCGATGCAACTTCCAGTGATGAGAAGTGTTCCCCCAAGAATACTTCCTTTCTTCTTCACGACTGCTTCTGCTCCCTGCGAATCTCTTGTCCTAAGCGGCCCAGCTCATACCCTTCAAAGTCGACAAACTTAAAGAAGCGCTTATATTCAGGATGGACGCTTGCAACCTGCTTTGCCATCTCCTGGGCGAGATAACGGTATGAGGGGTGGCCCGCAGGAGAGGAGCGCAACTCACAAATCCACTGCAATGCGCGCAAGTTGATGTGAAAGTACCAACGAATATTGAAAGCCATCGGAACGACATATTGCGCCTCCTCGGGGAGCTCTAAAGCGATCTGTTCGTAGACCCCCTTAGCACGATCCATCGCAGCGCGGTACTCTCTCTCCATCTCACTCTCGAGAATCTCATGTGGGATGTAGTAGCCCAAGTCACAAGAGAGGGTCTGCCGCTGTTGCGTTAAGGTGCGGTGACGCTGCAGATCGCGGTAGATACCAAAATCGGCGACGAGCTCAAATGTAAATTCTGCGTGCTCAAGTGCGCGCGGCGACTTGTGGCGGCGATTTTGTCGGAAAGAGCAGGCTGCTTCAAGAATTCGAGAGAGCTCACTTTTGGATAGCTTGCGACAGACCTTCTGCAGCT
>JAAKFF010000001.1 GCA_011065165.1 Chlamydiota bacterium | reverse complement strand
GATTTGGCCGATTAAGAACGCACCCTATCCAGCCAAAACTATGATTTCGACCTCTCTTTTGTCGAAAAAGGAGCGATCGGGTAGAATGGGCTTTTTTGCGAAAAATCAATAGGATTATGATGGAATTTGATCTGCCAAAGAGAGTTCTTTTTAACTGGAAGAGGGTTCTCTACTATGCGCTGCCGGCACTTGTTATTTTTTCTGTAATAATGGTTAAGATGGGGGGCCGGAAGGGCCGCGCTGAGACAGATTATGTGGTGGCAAGTAATGCATTCTTAAAGTGGGATCGGATCCTGGAGAAAGAGGGAGAGGACTTTACAAATCTTCAGAGGATGCTGAAAAAGTATCCTGAGCTGCACGCCCACTACGATCCACAGATAGGACAGAATTTCTTGGCTCTTAGAGAGGCGGAAGAGGCTGCCCCCTATGTGGAGAGAACGCTTGAGCGCACGAGCCAGCCCTACTACTCTGACTACTCGATGACCTCTCTAAAGGTAAGTGATAGAGAGTATGAAGAGGCTTTAAAAGAGGCCAAACAGCTCAAAGAAAAGCTCTTGAACGACAAGACATTTTGGAGAAATGGCAAGGATGATTCGTCGCTCTTTGCTTTCAATCTCATGCGGATTGCGACGCTCTGTGGGGAGCTTGGCGATACCAAGGGCGAGCTAGAGGCGTGGAGAGAGATCTTGCACTATGGCGGATGGGATGATAGCGGCTCGATTGATGAAAAAATTGGGCAAGCGGGATTCCAGCGGCTCCTCAGCCACTTTACTGTGCAGGAGAGAACCTTGCTAGATTATATTCAGACGAGGGAAGAGGATATAAGCAAACAGTAGCGCTTATTGTCCTTCCCCGCCTTCCCCCTCTCCGCGATACGTAGTTATATTCGAAGCCGCTGCATGCATCCCTGTTCCTCCCATGAGTCCCATGAAAAAGAAGACAAGTGGGGGCAAGAAAAATGCAACAATGACACCCACAACCGCAAGGATCAACTTAGTCGCTTTTTCCTGTTTGAAGACAAACTGAAAAGCGGCTCTAGCTGCCTTTTCGACTTTCTTAGGGAGCCAAATGCCCAAAATTCCTCCGACACCTGCTAAGAATACACTCCATGCTGGTCCGAAAAATAAAAAGGTCAGTAGTGTAGCAAGCAAGAAGTAGACTACGAAGAAGATCTCAAATCGATACTTCTTACCAAAGTTTTCAAGCTCTTGAACGCTAACGCCTTCTTTTAGTTTTTTATCCATTTTTTGCTCTTGTTGGTGTGAGGCGCACCCTATATGGTTACAGTGCACCTTTTCCTAAGTTTAGAATAAAATAAATTATTTGCAAATCTGGATATTTTTAGTTTTCTTTGAATTTTTTCATTAAATTGAATAAAATAAACGTGATAACTAGTTCAAATTTTTTTTCGATGCGAGTTTGACATTGATTGCGAAATATACCTCTCTTACCTCTATCTATAAAAGCGTAAGCGTTTTAAATAGGATTGTGCTGGCAGCCTCTCTCATCGTCTCCTGCGCATTTCTTCTAGAGTTTTTTAAGCCCGCTAAGCCCGTTTTGATCAAAGCTGAAGAGAGAACAAAAGAGCAGAAAACTCTTTCGACCATCGATTATCGCGCAATTGGTGAGGGCTCTCTTGCTCTCTCCTCTAATATTCAGAGATTTCCTTTTCCAAATCTAACGAAAGAGATCCTCTTCTTAGGTAGAAATAGCCGTCCTGATGCCACCCTCTACAGCGTGAAGCTGCAGATGGGGATAAGAGGGAGCGACAGAGCTTTGATGGTCGCTCCGGGACAGAAGCTCTACCTCTCCTATGTCGACCGGCAGTTAACCTTTGCTGAGGATACGACTCCTCTCTGGATTAAACCCTATTTAAATGAGTCTGGAGAGGTGTGGCTTGAGATGGGGCTGCGGCTTCTCTCTGAATCGGGCGAACTTCTTCTAGATGAGGCTCATAGCTTTGAGATCGAGAGCACCCTAAAGAGCGATCCTTCAGGGGCGATCAAATCGGCTGCCCTATCGGAGGCTTTTGAGGGGATGAAGAGAGCGAAGTGGTGGGCGCCCGACCGTCTCTTTGAGATCTATGGGGGTGAGGCGTATGGGGAGCTAGCCCATAAGCAGCGTCTGGAGTTTGAGGGAGGGCACTTCCTCCATGTTGAGGAGGGCGAAACGTTCATCTGGAATGAAGGGCGGTGGCAGAGAAGTGCAGCGACAGAGGGATATCCTATGGCGCGCCTTAGTGCACTGTCACCCTATAGAATGGAGTGGGAACTTTGGGATAGAACGGGGCTAGAGTGGGTGAAGGCAGCGCTAGTAAAAGAAAAAAACGCAGCGATAGGCCTCAGAGTCGCGACAGCTTTCACCCGGATGCGCCAGCGCACCCACTCGCGGATCTCCTGCCGGATCGATAATAAAGCCGCCATCTTGAAGAGAGGTGACTGGCTCCTACACACAGCTACTGGGTGGTCCATTCTGAAAAGTCTGAAGGATGTAGAGGCTGTTTTGGCCTTTAAAATGAGGGGTGAGCTCTTTGTCTTTGATGGGCTGGAGAGGGTTGAGGGGAGAGCGGTTTTTTGTGGCATGCTCTTCGATTCGATGAGGACACAGATGCGAAGTGTGACGCTTCCCCTTGTTTCGTCGAAGAAGAGCGAACAATCTCCTCCCCAAAAAAAGCCGATATCGACTAAAATTCGACGTGCAGGCGGTGGCAAGGAAGCTATCAGAATAGAAAAGAGCAGAGAAGTCAGGACGAGAACGATACGGGATGCCAGGTGAAAATTAAGATACTAGTTTTATTACTCTTCACTCTATCTCTAAATGGCCAGACTATTGAGGAGAAGCGCGACTCTTACCATCTGCAGCAGGAAGAAGAGGAGCTGCGCACCTTTCTGGATGAGCTCAATAGGCAGCAGCATCTGCTGCGCAACCAATTTAATGAAAAATATCGACGCGTCAACCAGTATCACAAAGAGGGGGCGAATGAGGAGGAGTATTACGAGCTTCTAAAAGAGGTGAACCAGATCCGCACCGAGATCGATGAGCTTGAAGAAGAGTGGCGTGAGCTCGCTGTTGAAGATGCGAAGAGGGAGGATGAAGGGTATGCTCTCTGGGACCAGGATGAGACGACGCTCTCCCAGCTTATCATGGAATATGGATCGTGTGACTACCTCTACGTCATTCCTCATGAGGTCCTCTCCATGAAGCTGCACCTCCACTCTGAAATACCTATCCCCCGCGAGTCCTGGAGCGATCTCTTAGGGGTGATCCTCTCCCATAATGGAATTGGAGTGAAAGAGCTCAACTCCTATACGCGTCAGCTCTTCATCCTGAAACAAGATCTAGTCGCTGTCGATCAAATTTTAAGCGATCCGCTCGATCTCGCAAGGCTCCCCCCAAAAACCCGCGTCGTCTACATCTTCTCTCCACCACCTGAACGCATCAAAGGCGTCTCCAAATTCTTCGAGCGCTTTCGAAATCCTAAGATGACATTTGTCTATCAAGTCGGATTCAAAATCGCGATTATCTCTATCAAAGAGGAGGTGGAAAAGCTCCTTACCCTCTACGACGCAGTCTGGGAAAAAGAGAATGAAAAGGTGACGAGAGTTCTCCCTATCTCTCGGATGAAGCCCGAAGAGATGGAGAAGATAATAAAGGCCTACTTTGGCGGGTTCACCCGCAAGCCGCGCATTGGACTTACAAGAGGTGAGGGCGACGATCTAATCATCATAACCCTAAAGAGCGAAGGCTCTCTGGTGCTCATCGGCCCAAAAGATCTGGTGGAGCGCGCAGAGAGATTGGTGAGAAAGACCGAAGGGCAGATTGAAGATCCGATGGAGATGACCGTCTTCTGGTATACCTGTCGCCATAGCGATCCGATTGAGATGGCTGAAGTGTTAGAGAAGGTCTACGCCTCGCTGATCTACTCAGGAATCGACGGGCAGGAGCCGAGGCCTCGAGCTGATCCGATGCCGCCGCTGCGTCCGCTTGATAGTGCGCCCACCCCCCAGCTCTCTCCCCCCTCTTACGGTCCTCCACCCTACTCTTCAGTGGTCCACCCTCCGACTGCCGTTGCTGCAACCATCGAAGCGCAGAGAGAGAGCTCCACTACAACGAACTTTATTCCCTACCCGAAAACCGGCTCGATCATGATGGTCGTACGACGCGACACTCTAGAGAAGATCAAGGAGCTGATCAATAAGCTCGATCAACCGAAGCGGATGGTACAGATCGAAGTCTTGCTCTTTGAGAAACGGATCAAAAATCAGAACAACTTCGGTCTAAACTTACTGCGACTCGGCTCAGCTGCAAAAAACGCGCATGAGACAGGCCTCCGCTATGAGACCTCTCCAAAAACGGCAAATAGGGGGATCATCGACTTCTTTATCTTCCGCAAAAAACCCAATGATTTTTGGCCAGCCTTCGATATCGCCTACAACTTCTTGATGTCGCAAGAAGATGTACGCATCAATGCGGCTCCCTCAGTGACCACTCTCAATCAGACGCCCGCACAGATCTCCCTTGTAGAAGAGATTTCGATCGATATGGGTGCAGCGCCGATCGACACCAATAAAGGGATAGCCTTTACCCCGCAATTTTCCCGTGCTCAATATGGAACGACCATCGTGATCACTCCTACCATTCACGAGCCCGAAGATCCCGACAATGAAAAACATTTCATCACTTTAGAGACCAACATCACCTTTGATACGATAAAAAAGACAACACAGAAAGACCGACCACCTGTTAGCCGGCGTCATATTGAAAACTTCGTGCGTGTTGTCGACGGTGAGACAGTAATTTTAGGGGGCCTCCGTGAAAAAACCTCAGAAGATAGTAGTAGCAAACTTCCTTTCCTAGGGGAGATCCCCGGAATTGGAAAGTTCTTCGGCGATTCACGCATGACCGATGAAGAGACCGAGATGTTTATTTTTATCACACCCCACCTTATCCATGATGGGAACGAAGGTTTAGATCGGCTCCGCATGAAGCAGCTGATCAAGCGACCAGGCGATCTTCCAGAGTTTCTTCAGCGTATACAAGATGCGAAGAGCCGAAAGAAGGAGCGCCTCTTTGATAATAGTTTAAAATTACTCTTTGGACATGTCGATGAGTGAGGATTTCCTTCTTGCAAAACGGTTTGGATTAGAGTGTGTCAACGACCTCTCCGACTACCCCTTCATTAAAGATCGCGTCCAAAAACTCCCATACTCCTTCGTTAAACAGAGGCTTGCCATCCCCTTGGAAGAGCGAGAAGGAAAACTCATCGTTGCCATCTCTCGCCCCTACGATCTAGAGGTGCTCGAAGAGATCCGCTGTCTGACGGGATGTGAAGTGAGTGAACTCTTCTCTCCACAAAACCACCTCGAAGTGGCTATTGAAAAGTGCTACCACCAGGGGGATCGTGAGGCCTCCAAATTTATTGAAGGGCTGAAGAGAGAGGCGGGCGAACTTCTCACCGAGGAGCGGGAAGATGAGTACGATCTTCTAGAGCAGCAAGATGACTCCCCAGTGATCCGCCTCCTCAATATGATCCTGATCGAAGCGATACAACAGGGAGCCTCCGACGTCCACTTTGAGCCACTAGATAGTGAGATGGCGATTCGCTACCGAATCGATGGTGTCCTTCAATTCCGCCATGCTCCCCCCTCCGACTTGCAGAAGCAGCTCATCACCCGAATAAAGGTGATGGCAAAGATGGATATCGCTGAAATGCGCCTCCCACAAGATGGTCGGATAAAACTTTTGATGGCAGGCCGACAGGTCGATTTTCGTGTGAGCACCGTCCCCGTTGTCTATGGTGAGAGGATCGTTATGCGCATCCTTGATAAGAGTAACATCCTCCTTGGGCTCGATAAAATTGGGATGACCGATCTCACCACCTTTCGCAAATACCTCCACCAGAATCAAGGTATTATTCTCGTGACAGGACCGACAGGGAGTGGAAAGACGACTACGCTTTACAGCGCGATCACAGAGATCCATACACAAGAGATGAATGTGATGACGATTGAAGATCCTGTCGAGTATAAGCTCCAGGGAATCGCCCAGATCGGGGTGAATCCTAAGATCGACCTCACCTTCGCTAAAGGGCTGCGCCATATCCTGCGCCAAGATCCCGATGTGATCATGGTGGGGGAGATTCGCGATAGAGAGACGGCAGAGATCGCCATCCAATCCTCTCTCACCGGCCACCTAGTCTTGAGCACACTTCATACCAATGACGCCCCCTCCGCTCTGACCAGGCTGGTCGACATGGGAATCGAACCCTACCTCCTCTCCTCCTCGGTGCTCGCGATCTTAGCGCAGCGGCTCGTTCGATGCATCTGTGATCAGTGCAAGGTAGAGTACAAAGCTAGCGACCAAGAGCTCAAAGACTTAGAGATAACTGCCCAAACCCTCTATAGAGGCGAAGGGTGTGAAGCGTGCTTCGGCTCAGGCTACCGCGGGCGGCACGGGATCTACGAACTCATGCCCGTATCACAGAGCATCAAGATGCAGCTCTTAAGAAGCGCCGATGCGAACGCCCTCCAGAGGGCAGCTGTTGAAGGAGGAATGCAAACCCTACGTGCTCAAGGCGGAGCGCTCGCTGCTGCTGGGATAACCACCTCGGCAGAAGTCCTCCGCGTAAGCCGACAACTTGAACTCTATTCATAATATGGGACTCTATCAATATACAGCACTATCAGAAGGAGGAAGAAAGAGCCTTGGGATGATCAACGCCGACTCCCTTGAGCTTGCTAAAGAGCGCTTGCGCAAGCAGAAAATCCTTGTGACGAAGCTCTCGCACTATAAGAGAGAGGGAGCTCGGCTCAAACTCTCCTCCTCCCACCTGCTCAACTTCACGCGCGACATGCACGCTCTATTGAGAGCGGGATTGCCCCTCTACGATAGCCTCCACACCCTTGAAGAGAAGTATCGCAGCACCAAGATGCACTCCCTCTTTCTCGACCTCTGCGATCAGGTGAAGCAGGGACATCGATTCTCCGATAGCCTAAAGGAGTATCCAAATGCCTTTGATGCCGTCTACATTTCGATGTTAAGAGCAGGGGAAGAGTCTGGAACGCTGACGCAGAGCTTTGAAGAGCTCTCCAAACTCATCTACCGCGAACACGCCCTTAAAAAGAGAGTGAGCGCAGCCCTGATCTACCCCGCTTTTCTCGGCTGCTTCTGCCTCGCCGTCGTGACCCTCCTTCTCTTCTTTCTGATCCCCTCCATGGCGGAACTCTTTGAGGGGAGAAGCCTCCACCCAATGACCGAAGCCATTCTCACAATAAGTCGCATACTCAATCGTCACGCCATTGTGATTTTTACTTTGAGTGGAGCAGCCCTCCTCTCGCTCATCCTCTTCTTCCGCCACCCCAGAGGGAAAGAGAGTCTCAAACACTCGCTGCTCTACATTCCCGTTGTCAAGCGGATTTACATTGAGATAGTCATGGCGCGCTTCTGCCGCGTCTTCTCCGTCCTCTTCAACGGGAGCGTTCCCCTGCTAGAGTGCATGCGTCTCTCCAAAAGAGTGATGAAACACCCCAGCTTAGAGAGAGTGATTACCGAGGCGGAAGGAAAGGTGATAGAAGGGAAGCGGCTCTCTGAAGAATTCGCCAAATCCCCTCTCATTCCATCACTCGTTGTGCGGATGCTCTCGATTGCCGAGGAGTCGGGGCGCGTTGCGGAGATGATGGGACACCTATCAACTATCTATGAAGAGAATGTCGAGCGGAGCCTGGGGAGAGTTACAGCTCTCTTGCAGCCAGTCATACTCTTGCTACTTGGCGTCATTGTTGCTGTCATTCTCCTCTCAGTTCTATTACCATTAACCGATGTGAGTTCATTCATCCAATAAGAGATAAGCCAATGAAAAAAAAATATACCATGACACTACTTGAGATCATGATCGTGATCTTCATTATAGGGATCATAGGAAGTGTGATCGGCTATAACATGCGTGGAAGCCTCGATCAGGCCAAAGCGTTCAAAACGAAAGAAGCGGCCCGTAAGCTCTATGAAATTGTGCTGTTAGAAGAGGCGAGTCAAAATAAAGTCTCTGCTGACTCCAGCGACCCCTATGGTGAGATTTTCAAAGTGCTGAAAAGCTCAGATCTCGTGCGCCGTCCAAATAATATCATGAAAGATGGTTGGGGCAATAAATTTCTCTTCTCCTATGAAGAGAGTGAGTGGCACTTCTACTCAGAAAAATATGAAAGTTACTGCAGTAAAAAAGGAGTCGAGACAGACTATCCGTGGGAAGAAGAAAAAGACGAACTTTCACTCTAATCGAACTCTCTCTTGCGATAGGAATTCTAGTGCTGATTGGGGGCTTTATGCTTGTGCGCGTTAGGCCGATGCTCGACCACTACCGGTTTAGCCGAGGCCTCTCTCATCTCAAACATGAACTTGCACTAACGCGGCGCTTAGCGCGCACGGCAAACGCCGACATCGACTTCCATATCGAGCAGAAGAAGGGAGGGCTCATCTGCCTACGTAAAACCGATGAGCCGCTCACCCTCCCGCGCCTCTTCGACCTCCCCATCTCCATCCCCCACTTAAGAGTCAAAGAGGGAGCTACGCTCATAACTTTCACCGGCACAGGGTGGATCAAAAAAGAGGTGAAACTCACCCTCTTCTTCAAAGACAAAACTGAATCGCTCACCTATTCAAACCTGCAATTCCCACCATCGCCATAGATGCCTATTACTTTTTACCAGATGGACAAATCAAATCACTTATGAGTTGCAAAAAGGTGGAACTCACCTATTCAAACTATATAGAAAAATCTTGACCCTCCTGTTGAGCTGAGCTACTCTTAAGCAAAAAGTAAGGAGTCTCAATGTTTAGTGCCGCGGCGATTGCTACTGTTTTTGGTCCCATCTTTGTCATCATGGGAGTCTGGACGCTCTTCTATAAGGAGAGTGTGAAAATGGTGACCGATTCATTTCGGAAGACGCCGGCGATTCTCTACCTTGGTGGGGTTATCAATCTCATTATCGGTCTGACTATTATCACCAATTTCAATGAGTGGTCGATGAAGAGCGAAATACTTGTCACCCTTGTCGGTTGGATGCTCTTTTTGCGGGGCGTACTTGTCTTCTTCCTCCCCTCTGTGGTCCACAAGCTTTCTAAACTTCAGGAGACGACCTTTATCTTCTTTGGCCTTCTCTCGGTCGCTTGGGGCTTTGGACTATGCTGGCTCGCCTTCATGTGAGAGATCAAAGGCAGGTTAATCTGAGGGTGTGTCGATCTCAGAGAAATTTGGCATAAGATCATAGCCCATTTTTTCACGTAATGCAGGCGCAAATTGCAAAATGGATGTGTCAATGCACGCATTATAAGCATTAGCCATTTTCCATAATACTTTTACAGTCTCTGCTCTTCTGCGCCTATGACGAGATGGAATTTTTCGCGTCCGAAAATATTCCTTCGACCGGGTCCAATAATGATTAATGCGAAGCTTATCATCTGTCCAATAGGGACCGGTCTGTCTTGTGATTTCATTCCCATTAGGATCTATGGCAAAATAGCCATCTTTATATGAAAATATGTGCGCGCTTGCGCAGCTCTTTACATGTCGCGGTTGCACGATAGACTTAACATATCTATTCCTGAACTCTTCAGGGATGCAGCATTGAATTAATGCTTCGATCATTAAGAGATTAGAAGGTATTGTTTCTAGGTTAGACGTGCCAAAAAGACGCCAATAGGGACAAACGCCTCCATAGTCTTTATACTCTTCGAGAAAAGTGCTAACACTGAGCCCATCTGTGCAAAATAAAAATTCATCTATATCGATAGCTGCTAACCAAGTCGTCCTATCGCCGTATAGATGAACGCAATCCATATAAGCACCTGATTGAATTGATAGCCATACTTTTGATTGATTGAAGCTATAGTTATAGGACCATTGAATTAAAGTGACATCAGAAGAATCGATATAAGGTTGCAATACTGTTAAGTAATCGTCGGAACTGTTGTTATTATAGAGAAAAAAATGCTCAACCCCCTGTAATTTATGGAACTCGATCCATTCCTTTAGGTAGGGAGCTTCATTTTTAAAAATTGCGCATATTGATAATTCATAATGACTCCCATAAAGTCTAAATGAAAGTAGCAAAAAATTTATCACTGAAAAATATAAAATTTTCTTCATTTTATTGTGACTGCATAAATAGTAACTTTATCTTCTCCATAATTACTAACAGCGAGAAATTTATCATCAGAAGAGAGCGCAATCCCATGAGGGAGACTCAATTGAGCATCGGGATTTTCGAGTACAATGTAGCCCTCTCCAAGCTCTCCAGTATTGGGATCGAACTCATGAGCTATAATGGTATCGTTTACTTGATCTGTTGTAAGGATGGTTGAGCAATCAGAAGTAAATAAGAGAGTTTCAATGGAGAATAAATTATCAATATAACTGATAGGAGTTGGATCTATTATTCCTCGCTTAGCATCGAATTTGTAACTTGCTAGAACTGCTTTTTTCTCTCCCTCTTTATACTTGAGCTGCATGCTGTAACCAATCACAACAAATTTGCTGTCAGATGAAAAAGCAATACTTTTAGGTTTTAATGGATACATGGGATTTCGAAGGTTTTGAGTCCTCGAGATTTTAATATTTTTATTCCTCTGGCTTATAATGCGATAGGTGCAAATCTCTCCTCGCTGGTAGTTATGATTTATGAAACAAACTGATAAATATTCCCCAGTTGGAGAAAATGTAGCTCCGTGGGCTTTGTTACCTTTTATGGTGGCAAGACGTTCAAATGGAAGATTCAAAAAAGAAGAATTTGAATCGTATTTATAAACATTTACATCACCATTTCCTACATTTGGAATGGCAAGAAGTTGCCGATTATTCGAAAAAGCTAAATTTTCAGGACCTGAAAGGTTTAAGCAAGATGAATTATGAAACTTTTTTATGAGTTCGAGGGAGCAACTGATTTCATTAAATTTATAAATTTGAATGGAAGAGGAAATTTTATTTACTGCAGCTAGATGTCCGTAGTTTCCAAACCAAGCGACTCCTGAGCAGGTAGAATACCTCGGCCTATCTCCTGCGTAGTAAATATTACCAGGTGGCGGATTGGAAAGAATAGAATTGGGTGTATAAGCCGTTGCAATGGGCGGTTGTTCGATTGAAACGAAAGCTGAAACACTTCCTATGGCTGTAAAAAAAGAAAAGAAAAAAAGTAGTTTGCTCAGTTTTGAATGAGAACTCATTGGTGTAAGGACTCCAATCCAACATAATAAGTACAAATGATATGTTCAATCAACCCATTTCTACAACACTTCTTTCACTTTAGGGCGGGGGGACAGAGTTCGTTGAGCTTCTTGATCATTTTGTGGGTATGCTCTTTCCAGGTATGGTTTTTTACTGCTTTTTCGCGTGCATTTCTCCCCAATTCATTCCTTAATTGAGGGTTGTCGATCAAGACTCTAAGTCCCTGGAGGAGTGCTTCCTGATTTCCTGGTTTGACAAGAAAGGCTGTTTTCTTGTGATCGAGGACTTCTCCGATCTGATCCAAATCGGAGGCGACAATTCCTCTCCCCATGGCCATATATTCGAAAACCTTAATGGGAGAGCAAAAAAACTTTGATCCATCGCCATTGGGCACTTGAGGCGAAACCAGAATATCGCAAGCAGCTAAGTAGTGGGGTGCCTCGGCTTGAGGAACAAGTCCTGTCAAGGTGACATAATCCTCTATGTGATACTCTTTAATCATTTCCACAACCAACGGCATGGTAACTCCGTCCCCAATCATGATTAGATGAACCTTGTCTCTATATTCAGGATATCTTTTGATGAGTGTTCCAAAGCTTTCTGCAAGCACTTCTGCCCCATGGCATTTTCCAAAAGTTCCGACGAATCCAACCACAATCTTTTTGGCTAGTTTCAGTTCATTCCTTCTCGCTGTCCCATCAATCGTGGGAGAGTATTTTTCTGGATCCACTCCATTCGGATTAACAAGGATTTTTTCTTCATCGACTCCTTTTAAGATTAGTTGCTCCTTTAAGGGCTCGCTGACAACAACGATCAGTTGTGCCGCATGGAAGTTCAGCTCTTCAATGGTTAGAAAGAGTTTTTCATGTTTGAGAGCTTCTCCCCAGTGTTTCGCTATCCAAATTTTAGAGCTATTATATTCTAAAACAAACGGTACCTGGAATTTTTGAGAGAGCTCTACTCCTGAAATGCTTCCGATGCTGTAACGTTCATAGATAAAACGGGGGGGATGCTTTTCCAGTAAACCTATTGCTTTTTTTGAATAAGTTTCAGAAAAAGCGAAATGTGAAAAGTCGGCATAATCCAAAAACTTGTCTTCAGGAGTAATGAGATGGCATCTTATCTTTTCTCTCACCGTAGGAATTACTGCTGAAGTAAGAAATATTGGAGGGGTTCCCACTTCTTCTTCTAAAGTGTTGAGGACTCCGGAGATATGTGCAACAGGTCCCCCAGCTAAACTATGGAAAAGGAAGTCTGTTCTGAAATAATAGGGGTTTCCCGATAGGGGTAATGAGAGTGAGTTGGGCGTGTTTTGATGGAGCTGTGCAAATGTTTTGTTTAGTGATTTTAGAAAGAAGGGTTTTCTTAATAGGTCTCTTACTAAAATAAAAGTGCGTTTAAGAAGAAAAGAGAGGGAGATGTTTACTTCCTCACTACGACCATATTTGATCGTAGATTTCCGAGTTTTAAGGAAGTATGCGCACAATCCTAAAAGGAATGCTCGGCGATATTTTGGAATGCTATCTACAGTACAGAAGATCACATCACCATAACTGCGGAACTTATAAAAGATCTTTCCAGACATGCACCACTCTTTTAACGTCTCCCAATCAATTGCGGTTTCGTTCTCTTGGCTATGGCTCGAGATCCCTAAACGATGTTTAATGATGAGCGTTTGCTTTGTCATTGGTCTCTCAAGATGTTTTTGATTCAGGGTTATTTTTTAATTTTTTAATTATGGATTTGATACTGATTGAAAGGGAGATGAAAATAAAGAGATAAACCACTGTCCAAGAGATAGCCACTCCTTTGACTCCCATTTGGGGAATCAAACCTGAACCTGCAACAAGCTTTATTCCCAGCGCGATTACCCAAATGAAGACGAGTCTCCTGGGAAACCCAATCGAGGCAATAAATTGAAGCATAATATGTTGAATTGAAAGGAGGATGAAGCCCGGGAGAAGATAGACTAAAATCATATGGACAGGGGCAAATTGGACGCCAAATATCCAAAGTATAGGAGTACTCCAAAGCATCACGACCAGGGCTGTAAAAAGGATAATTATGGTGGAATAAAGGGCTGTTTTTTTAGTCAATTCCCACTTTTTCCTGATGTCTGACTCTGCACAAAGTTTAGGATATAAGATAGCTGCAATGACGATCGAGAATAAAAAGAGGATGTCAATGATTGAGAGGGCAACAGAGAAATATCCCACTTGCTCAAAACCTTGGGAACGTTGAAGAAAGAAAACATCCACGCGCTTGATTCCCAAAGTGAAAAAACTAACAAGATAGGATTTTCCTCCATAAAAAAAATTATTTTTAATGTGAAAGAGAGAGGGAGCTTTTATGCCGTTGATGGATTTAGAAAATGTCCTAAACGTCCAAACAAGGCAAGCAGTGATAGCAACTCCCTGAAAGAGAGTGGCGTTCAACACTGTTAGCGTTCCCATAGAGATGATTGTCAGAATAAGGAAAGTCGAGACTGATTTCAATAGAATCTCATTGAGATTATGGTGTTTAAAATTTTGAACTCCGCTCAAAAGACTTTGGAAGAGTAAAAAACAAATATTAAAAGGGATGATGGCCAAGGATAGGGTTAAAAGTGGCAAGGGGAGAGGCTCAATTCCTAATAGGGTATGGTGAAAGAAAAATAGCAATAGCATCACTAATCCTCCCACTAAACAGCTGATCAGAAGTGAATTTGTGATCATGACTGACAATAGAGAAGAGTTCTTTGAGACATGGAAGATGTTGGCTCTATTGAAGCCCAGTAAGCCTAGCTGTACTCCTAATGCGGTAATTGTATTCGCGACACCTAATAGCCCCCTGCCCTCTGGACCTAATTGTCGAGCAACAAAAGCAGCCGTGGTAAAGCCTAATACAATCACAATGGCACGACTTCCCAATCCTGCAATAATTTTTTGTAAAAAATCTGATCGGAATAATGGAGAGAGCCGAGGAAATTTTAAACGTATGGGTTGAGTTTTGGTGTTTTCTGGCAACATACTCAATGGTTTCCGATGAGGGGAGCAGTTAGATTTTCAACAAAAGATTCTCCTTGTTTCTCTATCGCACCTCTGGTTCGAGGATGGAGTGGCCAGAGGAGAAGTAGATCTTTTTGAATAAGTTCCAAGATAGGATTGATCGCAATTGAAAGAGTAGGCATGGGTAGAAATATTGCATATTTTGCAATAATATACCCAAAGAAAATTCCACGTTGGGCTATAATTAGAAAAAAAATTCAGGTGAAAAAAAATGTTAAAAAGCCTCCTCATTATCGCGTTAATCATTCCAATGATGATCTTCGGTCAAGAAGTAGAAGAGAGTCCAATCACTCCCATTGCAACGGAACTGAAAAATCGGATGCCTGAATGGCGCCCTCACATAGCTGAGAAATATCCAACTGGTACTCCCAAGCTGGTCGTCTTCTACATGGAGAACGAGCTGGGCGTTGAGGAGTCGGTGAAGCGGATCTATTTCTATGAGAATGGGCGGCCACTTGAAGAGACCGATCTAACTGTTGTGAAGGAGGGCTCTCCTGGCCATGAGCTATGGAAGAGGACAGATGTTCCCCATGGCGTAAATGTGCGCTTCCGCGAAACAGGTGAAGTTGAGCGGATCTCCTATTTCGATCGCGGGCTTCTACATGGATCGATGAAGATCTTCTATGAGGGAGGAAAGCTCAACCATCTAACAACCTTCAAGCAGGGAGAGCCCTATGGAAGGATCACCTCATACCATGAGAATGGTGAGACCTCTGCTGCAGGCAACTATAAGAATGGAAAGCTCGAGGGAGACTATAGCCGTTACTTTACCGGAGGGCAGCGGGAGCTCCTCATCACCTATTCAAACGGGTTGATTCATGGGAAGCTGATCGAGTGGTATGAGAACGGAAATGAGAAGACTCAAGGGCTCTATCACGAGGGGAAGTTAAACTCCTCTGGAGGTCAGCCTGCAATAGTAAGGTATGATGAAAACCATTCAATCATCGAGCTGCAAGAGTATAGTGAAGGCGTTCCATCTGGAGATCACATCAAATACCACTCTAATGAGCGGCAGAGCTATCACGTCAACTATCTTGATGGGAAAAAAAATGGAAAAGAGAAGTGGTTTAACGAGGATGGAAAAGTTGCTGGAGAGTTCAAATTTGACCACGGAAAAAATATCGGTAAACATTGGAAGAAACACCCTAACGGGACGTTGGCTTTCATGGCAACTTATGACAAGTATTCAATGTTAAAAGAGCCGATCCGGGAGTTCGATGAAAATGGTCAGAAAGTTGCTGAGTATATGAGAGACTCTGATGGGAAAGTAGATGGTCACTACCGCGCCTGGTTTCCCAGTGGAGAGCTTAGAGCCGACTACCACTATCTGAGTGGAGAGTTTGAGGGGGAGCAGAAACGCTTCTATATTTCAGGTCAGATGAAGCTTCATGGTGCCTATAAGAACAAACTTCGCCACGGTCCATTCGAAGAATGGAATGAAGAGGGCTCGCTAACATTTGAAGGGACCTTTAATGAAGGAAATAAAGTGGGCACCTTCACCGACTGGCATCAAACTGGCCAGATGAAGATGCGTAAACACTACAAAGACTCTCTCTTTCATGGTAATCAAAATGAATGGTTTGAAGATGGAACGCTATCTATAGAAGAGCGCTATGAAGATGGGAAAAAGGATGGGACCTTCCGTCGATGGAACGATAGAGGTCAGCTTCTCTTTGAGGGGGCCTTTGACCACGACAAATCGATTGGTACCCATGTCGCCTACTATGAGAATGGCAAGAAGCTTGAGATCCTCCATTTCCTCGATGGAAAGAGAGAGGGGAAGCATGAGCTCTACTATGAGAGCGGACAAGTGCAGCTCTCTGAAACGTTTAAGGATGATCTAGTCGAAGGCACTTCTCTGGGATTTTTTGAAGATGGAAGTGAAGCGTTTATCCATAATAAAAAGAGAGGGGTGCAGGTTGGGCTGCAGAAGGAGTTTTTCCCCACTGATGAACGCTCTGAAGTGACCGTAGCAAACCTCTACCATCTCAATGAGAAGGGCGAGCTTGATGGCGAGCAGAAGACCTACTACCCCTCAGGCATCACGAAGACTCTGATCAGCTATGAGAATGGTAAGTTTGAAGGATTGAAGGCCCTCTGGGATGAGAACGGAGATCTCCGTGAAGAGTCCAGGTATGTTAATGGGAAACTCGAAGGCCCCCACATAGAGAAGGATCAGGAAGGACGGGAGATCGTCTACCACTATATAGCTAATAAGCGCGAAGGTCTTCACACCGTCTACTATCCTCTAGATATGACTGAAGGAAAGAAGATTAAAGCGATTGAAGCGCACTACGAAAAGAACCTTCTTCATGGAGAGGCGACGGAATATGATCCAACAGGAGCGACAATCAGTGTGACGACATATAAGAAGGGAATCAAAGAGGGCAAAGCTGAGCTCTACCACCGTAATGGATACCTCGCGATCCGTCTAACTTTTAAAGATGACCTGCGTGAAGGACCCTCCAACCAATACTATCCGAGTGGCCAAGTGCACAAGCAGGTGGGATTTGTCAATGATCAGAAAGAGGGTGAAGAGAAGACCTTTTTTCAAGATGGTCGCCTGACGAGTATCTACTCTTATAAGGAGGGGCTACTAGACGGCACCGCTGAGCATTGGAATGAGTCGGGTATCTTGATCTTCAAAGCGGAGTACCAAAGTGGTATGCAGCATGGAGAGTTCAACAAATACTACGATTCAGGAGAGCCTCGCCTTGAGCAATTCTTCGTTGAAGGAAAGCTAGAAGGGGTGAAGAAGAGTTATGATGTTGATGGAAAGGTGACAGAAACTCACTTTATTCATGGAGTGAAACAGAACTCATAGAGGAAGGTGCTCCCCGCTTTTCTCCTCTTTCTAAGCTTCAAATTCTTGAGAGGAAGCTCTTCGAGTGAGAGCTCTTCTATGAAGAGAGTTCCCTCTTCTGTAAGAAGGCTGAGGCTATCGATCAGAAGTAGCGTTTTTTCATGGAGAGCTCTCTCATAAGGGGGGTCGACATAGATCAGATCAAACGAGCGCCCTTCGAGTTTTTTTACCATCAATAGGACATCTCCAGCAAGGATAGTAGCTAACGGTGTCAGATCGAGGCTATCTAAGTTATCTCTGATCGCCTTTAGGGCGGAGCGGTTATTTTCAATGAAGGTAGCTGACGCTGCGCCCCGGCTCAACGCTTCGATTCCCATCGCACCACTTCCGGCAAAGAGATCGAGGAAGTGGGCCTCTTTGACTTGATTCTGACAGATATTAAAGACGGTTTGACGGAGTTTTTCTGATGTAGGACGCGTCGATAACCCCTTTGGAGATAGAATGGAGCGGTTCTTAAGGAAGCCTCCTGTGATTCTCATCGCAGCGGGCTAGGAATCGAGTGGGGGGCTAAGAAGCGCTCAGCTTCTGCTAAGAAGGAGGTGTCATCTTTTTGAAGGTAGGTGTCGTAGCATGAATACGCTTGTTGCAGAGCGACACTTCGTCTCATTGCATAGGTGGCCCTCTCTGCATCTTTGAAGGAGATATGCTCTCTAATATTAACCCATTGATCACCATTGCGACCTTGCATGATGAGGTCGAAATCTTTTAACTCTCTCACACTGCCATAAACCATATAGGGGCGGTCTGAATAGAGAGAAGGGAGAGTCTCTTCATTGGGATAAAACTCCACTCCACTCTCTCGACCTCTGCTTGCAACTTGAATGTGAATCTCTTTAGCCACAAAATTTCCGATATGTTTGATTAAGATCGCAAGTTTGCGGGGAAAGGAGGCTTTTGTCTGAGAATGCATCAGCTCCCCATCATTAAAGGTGCTCACTAGATCGAGCATTGTAAGGTTGTTCTCTCTACTTGCGGAAGCGGTGAAGACGGAAAAGTTGCCATGGCTCGCAGCGGCAAGCCTCTGGAGATCCTCTTTATGGTACTTAATCGTTCCTAGGGAGTGGCCATCTGTGATCAGAACGATGACGTTCTTCATTTTCGAGTCGAGATAGGGGGTCACCTGCTCAAGCAGATCGAAGGAGTCATAGTCAGTGAAGAAGCCTCTGTAGGAACGAGAGCTTAAGAAACGACGTGCATGGGCGACAGCACCTCTTCCGGAGGGAATAGACGAGCTCTGCATCGACTTGATCTGAGCATCTGCAACAAGGATATTGAAGGTGTCTCCCTTTTTCAGATAGGGAAGAGCACGAAGGACGCCATCTTTATAGGCGTTAAATCGATGTTTCTTGATGCTGCTCGATCCATCGATCACAAAGATTACGTTCTGCTCAGGTGATTCGAAGTAGAGCCGCTCATTTGGCTTCATTTTTAGTGCGAAGTAGTACCCTTTCCCATCTCTACGGGGTGCAACTTGTACCTCTGTCTCAAACTCATTATGCAGTGAGATCGTCTTTAAGGCTGATGGCTCAGGGATTTCTGAGAGGTGCGCTTGAGTAAAGCGGTAGCTTTGATTGAGTGTAGAGAGCTCAGCGCTATCTGGGGCTGTTTCGAGTTTTGGGTTGGCAAGGGCGATCGGTTCTGCAGAACTACGATTTGCCTGATTATACTCAGCGACGATCTCTTCAGCATGGGAGTGGACACCATCGAGGGAGGGGGCCTTGAGCTCTACTCTCTCTTCAGAGAGGGAGAGGGCTGGCGCATTGCGGATTGTAGAGGGAGCAGGATTTTTTTCTATCAAGCTTCTCGTATTAGGATAGTTGACGGTTTTTGGGAGCATGGCAATGATCGACTCTGGAGAGGAGAAGCCTTCAAACGCCTCTTTGGGAAGCGTCTGCTGTTTTGAGGGGCTGATGCTCTCTGTTTTGAAATAGGGAAGGCTGAAATTTTTTAGTGCAGCGCTATCACGAAGGAGCCTCTTTTTGCTTAGATCAAACTGCTGGATTTTAAGCGGGTGCTCTCTCTCAGCTTCGAGGGCAAGAATAGGAAACTCCAAACGATGGAGAGCGAGCCTAGGCTTAGTTATGGGCTGCATGATGGGAGTCTGCTCTACCTCTCGTTGGGGTAGTGGCACTTTCACATCGAGTGCAAGGAGCTCACGATCCTTGAGCATGGGCATGCTGAGCGGCAGCTCTTGGAGCTCTCTATTAGAGCGCTTGGCGTGCGCCAACTTCTCTCGGCTCTCCCTATATTTTAGCTGGGGAGCGACCCTCTCTCTTGTATCGAGAGGGGGAGGAGGGTTGTTGCTGCCATCGGAGAGTGGGGGGCTTGGAAGAGTTTTCACAGCAAGGGGTGTGCTCTGCTCTTCGACAGTGGGCGGCCAGTGGGGTTCAATCTCACCACTCTCTATCTGTCTGGTGAGTCGATCTTCGCTCTTGATTGCTAGAGGGGAGCGCGACGCAAGGGGCATCTGTTTTTGAAAAGAGGCTGGCTGTTGGCGCAAGGGAACACTAAGAGATCCCTTCGATAATTCAAAAGATGAGGGGGTGCGCTTTGGAGTCGCCATTTCGACGACGAATAGATCTTCCTTCAGATGGGGCGAGACAGCTTCCTCTGTAGGATGGAAGGAGGAGCTGGGATACTCTTCCATGCTAAGGGAGGGAAGATAGGGCTCTCTCTCCAGCGCAAGGTCGAGGTGAGATCTGCTGCTAGGCAGCATGTGGTGGAATTCGAGAGATTGAGTCATCATTTGGAGTTCATTCGATAGCGACAGCGCTGCAAAAGCAGGGACTGTACCTGGGGGTGCGTTCACGGGTGCATGGGGGGGCTCTATTTGAAAGCGCAGGCGCAGCGTCTCTTTTGTGGGGGAAGGTGGCGCTGGGCGGCGCATCTTAAAAACTTCTGTCGAGATCCGGGGAGTGTGAAGGGCGATCGCGCTGCCTGTGAAAGGTGTAGCCTCTTTTCTAAAGTGGTTGCTCTCTTGCAGTTGAAAGAGCGGGGCGCTTTCAAGATAGGTAAAAGGAGAGGGCTCTGAGTGCGCTGCAACTTTGAGAGAGGGGGCGTTGAAGAGCTTCTCTTTCGTTGAGGGCATGGAAAAAAGCTCCTTGCGAGGGGGGTAGGAGAGTTCAATCGGGGCAGCTTCCCTCTTCATAGAGTTGAGGGATGGTGCACGCCCTTCTATCTCACTCTGAAGCGCTCTTTTTGAAGGGGGAAGCTTCTCTCTTCCCATAGGAGCGGTTGCTACCGAAAGTTCTGACTCTTGAAAGAGAAAGGAGGGGCTCTTTGAGGAGGGTATCTCGTGGGTAAGTGCAAAGGATGAACTCTCTGGTAGTGAGCTCTTCAGCTTCTCTTCGACTCTAGGGCTGATCTCTGCTCTGTTAGAATCGGCATTTAGATCTGATAGATCCAAACTCTCTAAGGAAGAAAAATAGTCAGTGGCGGTGCTCTGAGTGGCTTTCAAGTGCTCTTTGGGAGCGGCGCGCGGCGAGTCAGAGAGAGGTTGCTCGCTACTTGGAACCTTGTGAAAGACCAGAGGAGCTGTAGATGGGAGAGGATCGTCTATAGCAAAGTTGTAAGCGTCACTGTCGAAGCTGTGCTTTTGACAGCTCTCTTTTCGAGGGGCGAGTAGGGGAGCCTCTTCTCGCTCTAACCGAGCAGAATTTTGTGCCAG
Organism: Chlamydiota bacterium; assembly: GCA_011065165.1. Classification (GTDB taxonomy): domain Bacteria; phylum Chlamydiota; class Chlamydiia; order Chlamydiales; family Simkaniaceae; genus JAAKFF01. The sequence continues at coordinate 29,507 of JAAKFF010000001.1, read as the reverse complement.
TGCACTGATATTAAATGGAACAGTAGCAGTCGTTGGGAGCTCTTCTGCATTGATGGGAGAGCTGAACATCTCTTTAACGAAGTCATGCTTCTCTGCTCTCTCCTCTAATCCGGGGGAGGAGATGTCGGGGACGGAACTATTTTGGAGGAGAAGAAGTGGAGCGAGCCCTCTTATGCTCTCTCTGGCGATACCACGGCTGAAGTTGATCCATTTTTTACCAGTAAAGGGAGAGTCACTCGGCGCTGTAAGGGAGTTCGCTATGAGCGGCGGCGAAAAGGGGGCGATAGCAAAGGAAGCGCGGTCGTAGACAAGATAGGGCAACTCCGGAATCGTAGCGCGATCGGTGATGATAACAGGCAGTTTAATAGACTCAAGTTGAGGCGCAACTGCCATCTCATGGATAGGGAGTTCCCCCGCCATGATGTGAGGATAAAATCCACCAACATAGAGCACAAGCGAGACCACTAATGATAGAAACAGTAGCGGTCTGCTTTTATGTGAAGAGGTGGAAAACTTTTCCATACTATCTCTCTTCTAACAGTGATTAATAGGCATTCAGTGCATTGATCTCTTGAATGCTACTTGCGATTCTACCGCATAGGTCTCGTGGAGTATTAGGTTTGTTTTTGATCTCGTTATAGAGATTAAGAGCAGTTTCATGAAGCTCTTCCATCTCTCCGAGTCGTTCTTGTTGGAACATGCTCTTCGCATGAAGCCTAATTTTTTCTGCATCGATAAACTTCATATAGGAGTCAAAGAGATGTTGCTTCTCTCCATTCCTGCTGATCTCCATAAGATAATCTTGGGTCACCAAATCTTCTTGAGAGTTAAAGTCATCTTTAATGCGGTTTAAGAAGAAGAGATAACGAGAGTCACGCTCATCGGGACTCGAAATCTGTGCGCGGATCTTTGCATATTCGAGAGCGGCCTCCAAGTGGGTAGGCTCCGAACTTGCATTTTTGCGAATTTGAAGCTCCTTGAGATCGTTTAGGATTGAAAGAACCTCCTCATTCGATTCATTTTTATAGCTATCTTCCAATAGATCGAAGTGTAGACGCGCCGCTTCAAGAGAGGCGTTGTATGCAAGGGAAGTTGGAAAGTGATTTGCCGATGTTTTGATAAAGCTGAAGGTTTCACACGCCTTTTGTCTCTGCCCAAGAGCCTCATAGGCCGTTGCGAGATCATAGAGCGCCTGCTTTTGTGACATCCAGTTGAGCTCGGGCTTTTCACTCTGCTGCTCGAGTAGATTTTTTAATAGGGTCAGTTTCTTGCCATGCTCTCCTTTGTATTCTAGCAATTTGGCTAGCTTTAGGATCTCATGTTCAAGGTGGAGGTTGTCAGCACTCAGCTCTGTTAGCTTCTCCTCTCTGTAGAGTAGCGCTTGGTAGTGGACGCTAGCACGGTCGATGGCGCTAGAGATTTCAGGGTGGCTCGAACTCTCAAGGGCCCAAGGGCTCTCATGGTGCTTTTTAACCTTGGAATAGTAGTGGTTGGCAAGCCAGAGACGGTTTTCATCCTTAATAGTAAGCTCTCCACTCAAAGAGGCCACTTGCAGATGCTCTGCAGCACTGTCGATAAACTCTCTCTGCTGCTCTGCCTCTTTTGGTAGCTTACCCGACTCTCCGAATCCTGCTAGGGAGATATAAGCGTTGTAGAGCTGTAGATGGGTTGCTGGCGAGTCGTAGAGCTCGGGGCTGAGCGCTATCGCCTCTTCTAGGTGCATGCAAAATGCAGAGCTGTCTGCTTGCAATTCAGCATGGCATAGGCCTGCAATAAAGTGTGCTTCAGCGAGAGCCTGAGGATCTGACTCCACTGTCACGACGGTGAAGAGGTGCTCTTGAAGGCAGCGGAGGGCCTCGCTATAATAGTCCAATTCATACGCTGTTTTGGAAAAGAGAAGGCTGTAATCCTTCATCTCTTCAGAGGTGAAAAACTCCGCGTGGCTGAGTATCAACTGTAGATCCATGAAGAAGTCAAATTTACTATAGCCATTCTCATCTGCTTCATCAGAATGTTTATAGAGGCTAAGTGAAGAGGAGAGAAAGAGCTTCCACCCCGCATCGATTCTGCTGCTCTCCGAGAACTGAACTACATATGATTTAAACGCTCTATAGCTCTCATGCCAGCGCTCATTTTGATGGGCAAGTAGGCCATATTCGAAGGCGAAACTCTCTTGGCCTCCAAAATCATGGTAGTTCTCCTTGATGAGTTTGAGTTTCTCATCGGCACGGCTAGTGGCACCCTGCTCTTTGAGAATCATCGCATGCATGAATAGTGCTTTTGGAATCTCTTCATCATTTGGAAAGAGGGAATCGAGCTTTTCAAACGTGCGATTAAAGAGCTCTTCATCATTGATCTGCTGTGCACATGTCATTTGAATAAGAAGTGCATTTTTTAACTGGTCCGACGGGGTATATGTCGAGTCGATATACTCTTGCATAGGGCCCTGTGCACTCTGAAAGCGATCGGTGGAAAAAAAGCTCTTTCCTAGGATGAAGTTGAGCGTAGGTTGGAACTCTTCAGGAATGTGCAACGAAATTTTTTCATAGGAAGAGATGAGCTCATCAAACTCTCCGTTTTGGAAGAGAAGAACCAGCAAGTTGAAGGAGGCCTCCTCCGAGCGCTCCCCATCCATCTCCCTCACTTGGCGAAAGGTCTCAGCAGCTTCCGGCTTATTGAACTTTGCTTGCAAAGAGGCGACTTGAAAGAGGAGGTCTTCTTTCATATCTGGATGCTTTAGAGAGAGAAGGAGGTAAGCTTCTGATGCACTCTCGTACTCGCCTAAAATACCAGAGATCTCAGCAAGTGCAAATTCCGAAATATCAGAGTATTCGCTTCCATGAAGGTCCTCATAGTAGTCGCGCGCTTCTCGAGAGAGCGTTACCTTGACATCGAGGCTCTCCTCTTGTAGAGCTTGTCTGAAGAGCGCCTCTCCCATTAAAAAGTTAAGCTCCTCTCTTCTTCCTTGGATATCAGCAGAGCTACTAGATAAGTAGGGACGTCCATCATTTGAGAGTTCAAGGTAGAGATCCAACTCGTAGTAACATTGAAGTTTATTCAGAATGGTCTTTTCCACCACGGCGTAATCGTTAATCTGTTGATAGGAGGAGAGAGCCTTTTTATAGTTGTTCTCTTGCAGATAGATGTCTCCCTGAATCCCAAGAAAATAATCTTTCAATTCACTTTCAGGATATCTCTCTAAAAAATCGATAATCTGTCTTTTTACAATTCCAAAATCACCATCTTTCCAGAATTCAGCGATTCTTCTGATCAAAAACGCTTCCTCATCAGATTGCGTATGGGTAAATTGAACCACCTCTTTGGCACCTAACTGTTGACCGGTGAAGCCAAGGAGAAAAACGCTAAGTATAAAGCAAATACGAAAAATTGAAGTTAACATAGAACGTGTCCCTATCATTATGTTACCCGATACATCGAGTGGGTTTTTGCCCACACCGTCGTTGATTTTTTTTTGATTATACTCGCCATCAGATATTTATCAAACTGATGTTGCGTATATTCGAACAAAGAGCCACTTGCAGAACTCCAGATCAGTTGATTCTTGAAGATGTTTTGACAATTTGGCTCTTTGACACAAAGTCACATACCCTTCAGGGCAATAGTGTTTGTGTCAAAGAGCCAAATTGGTGAAAGAGACCAGGAAGCAACCGTCGGGAGTTTTGCAAGTGGCTCAAAGCCTAGCTTTTTAAGACAGATGGAGCAGAATCGCACTGTCAGAGCGAAGTGATATGGTACTCTTGCTTGATGTTGGCGTCGTAGAAATCGATGAGTTCATCAGCCCGCGAGAATTGCATGGCTTGAAGTGTCTCGTAGATTTGAAGGCCCCGGGCGTTCTCTCCTTGTTGGAAGTAGAGGATACCTAGGCGAAATAGAATCTGCTTATCCTCTGGGCAGAGCTGGAGGATGGTTTCGTACTCTTTGATCTCATCATCAAACATCTTAAGGTCGTGGTAGCAGGAGGCAAGTTGGGCGTGGACCCAAGGATCTTCGGGCGAGTAGTGGTCGATGATTTTGAACTCCTGGATCGCCTTTTGCGCTGCTGCATGGAGTTTACTCTTCTCGCTATCTTGGTAGAGACGTGAGAGGGCGACATAGGTGTTGGCGAGCGAAGCATGCGCCTCGAGATCTGTAGGTGCACTCTTGATGAGCTGGATATGCTCATTGATAGAGACGATGAAGAGCACCTCTTTCATCCTCTGGATATCTTTCCGGTGGCAGAGGGTGGTGAACTTTCTCATGAGATGATTTAGCGAGATGGCTGAAGGCTTAAAGGGGTGGAGCGGCTCCTCCTCTCTGCTGAGCTGAGTGGCAAAACGGTAAGCGGCATTGGCGAGGGAGAGGTGATATTCTGAGTGCAAGAGAGACTTCGGCAGGCTTTTTTTGCAGAGAAGCATAAAATAGTTACGGAGCTCAAGGAGCTGCTCAGGTTTCTTCGTCTGAAAGTAGAAAAGAAGAATAAGGTAGGTGAATCCAGTGAGTAAGATGGCAGCGAGAGAGAAGGCGATGAGTGAGGTTTGGAAGAGTAGTGTAAGAAAGAGGAAAAATGCGGTGACTTCAGCTGCAAGAAGACCTAAGAATGAGAGATGAAAAAAGATGTAGGAGCGCATGATTTTCTTAAATTGTTTGAGGCTATTTAAACAGTTAGCCTCGACGTTTTTTTGAAAACCTTCATGGTTAAAACGCCAGAATGTATCTTTTTTTATCTCATTAACGCTCATTAAAATACGGTCCAAAAAAATCGAGAAGAACTATCTGAGTGTGCAGCATCTTCTACTATAGTTCAAGCCTTTCTAAAAAAAAATTTCAAACAGAGGAGCATCTTGAGAGATGCTCCTTCGAAAAATTTCTTAGGTATTATACATCATGTAGTTAATCACTCTCTCGGAGACATCAGCATCACGCAACTTATCAATCTGATAACTGTTGAGTGTGTAGTGGCTGTTAGTCTTCTGAATGAGGGAGATGATCTTATGATCGTCAATACCTGATTTCGACATATTGATCACATCATTCACACTGAGTTTTTCCCCATTGTCAACACGTCTGTAGGTCTGTGGGCTCTCTTCTTTCAGATTTTTCTGATCTTGGTTATCAAGGTATGCCCCAATAAGTCCACCGGCAACCACTCCCGCTGCAGCCCCAATTAAGGCACCACCACCACCACCAGCAATACCGCCGATCACAGCACCTGTACCGCCGCCGACGAGAACTCCGGTTCCAGTTTTGGATTCACATCCAACGAAAAGCATCATTCCAGCGGCTAAGACTAGAACTGAGGATTTCTTAATCATAATGACCTCTTTTTTAGAAAGTTGTATAATTTATATCCGGTCATTACAAGATTGACACGGAAAGTTTTCTTCTTCTTAATTAAATATCTATCAAACTTAACAATGATTTAGAACTATTTTTTTGCATTTTTCAAACTAACTACGGTTAAAAGGATAAGAGATGTTAATAAAGAGCCACTTGCAAACAGATAGATGGTTCGAATGTCAAATAGTCCGATCAATCCACCAAAAAGAGGGGCAATAGCCATTGAAAGTGTTGCAACAGATTGATTTAGGGTTAGGAGCTCTCCTCTTTGATCTTCTGGCGCTTTTGCAGAAATAAGAGAGAGGCAGTTGGCCCATGCTAAGGATGCAAAAAGTCCGATAATCACCATGAAGTGGAAGAATAGGAGGAAGTTGTCGATCTCGGAAGCGAGAAAGAGGCAAGTTGTGGAGAGTAGGAGGGAGAGGAAGAGGATGCGCTTGGAGCTCAGATAGCGAACGATAAGTCTATTTACCCACATCGTACCGATAGACCAAGCTAAGCCGACACTGATGAAGGTGAGGGTGATCATCATTTTTGTCCCTTCAAAGTGGACGATGAGAAAGCTGGAGAGGAATTGAAGGGCGATAATCCATCCGAGCATAAAGAAGAAGAAGAGGGGGTAGAGAAGGTTTAACTCTTTTGTTCTGAAGATGTTAATCAGTTGCGATAGCTGTCCCCTGCAATATTTGATCGACTCTCCTTTGATCGGAGAGGGTTCTATAAAGGTGCGCTGCACTAACCCGATATTAATAATAGAGTATGCGGCGACAGCCCAGAAAGGAAGGGCAGAGTTAAAGAAGGTGTTAAGCTCCCTATTCGAGAGGATCCCTCCGATGACAATGGCGATCACAAAACTGATTCCCATGACATTAGAGACGATCCTGAAATTATGAATGCGACGCTCCTCGTCGGAGCTGCTCTCGGAGATCGTCTGAAGGCAGAGGGAGATATTTCCTGCGAAGAGACCCGAGACGACCCTTCCTACGATCAGTAAGAAGAAGTTCATGAACAAGATGGCAGCTCCTGTGCATAAAAAACCTACTGCTTCGCCGAGAAGGGTGAGGGTAAACGCAAATTTTCTCCCCTTAGCATCGGAGAGCCGTCTGATGGCGGGAGTTGCGATAAATTGGGCGAAGGGGAAAACTGCGATCAAAATACCCAAGAGAACCATCCTTTGGGAGAGGGGTGTCTCTGCGGGAAGGAGGATCTGATGGGGTTCCAATATAAGGAAGGTAAAAATCGGATAGACTACAGCGAGTCCCAAGTTATTTAAAAAAATAATCGAAAGAATAGTGCGGAGCGAGCGGCGGGTCGCTTGGATGTTGATTTGGCTCACTTTTTCAGTGGAATGGGGTCATCACGCAGGCGATAACCGACGCCGCGTACGGTTTCGATCCAATCAAAGTTGGGTCCTAATTTCTTTCTAAGGGCTGCAATATGGACATCGATATTCCGATCTACAATAAATGCGTCGTCATTGTTGATGTCATCGAGAAGCTGGTTGCGGGTTAGCACTTTTCCTCGATTCGTTAAGAGTCTTTTAAGGATGCCAAATTCTGAGAGGGTGATCATTACGGGCGCCCCTTTTTTCTTTAGAAGATAGCGGCTGATGTCGAGAGTGAACTCTCCGAATGAGATGAGTTTATGAGATTTGTCCGCCTCTCTTCCTCGTCGCAGTACGGCTTTGACCTTAGAAAACAGGACCTTTTGAGAGAATGGCTTAGCGATATAATCGTCAGCGCCGAGTTCTAAACCTAGACAGATATCAATCTCCTCGCTCTTTGCACTTAAGATAATAACGGGGATAGTCTTAAGCTCTGCGCTCTGTTTAATTTTTCGGCAGATATCGAGCCCATTTTGACCAGGAAGCATGACGTCAACAATGACCAGATCGGGTTTCTCTCTCTGAACAGCGCGAAATCCATCAATTCCGTCGACTTCGACATGGAGTTTGTACCCAGAAAGCTCTGCTTGAAGCTTTATCAGGGCTGCAATATCTTCTTCATCTTCGATGAGGATGATTCTCTTTTTTTGCGCCATTCTATTCTACCCTTTATTTCATGGAAGGTTGAGTAATTGGTCGATCACGATAAGATCCGTGGTCATCTGGTTTAGTCTCTTTAATGCTTCCACACTCGTTTCATGTTCACGCGCGATTTTTTCTAGGGAGTCGCCTGATTTTACGGTGTAGAGCTTCTGGTTTTCAAGTTGAGTGAGTTTTGCGACGCCCTCTTTGAGCTTGACGAGCTCTCCAATCTGCTGGTTTTGGAAGGCGATCGATTTTTCAAATTGAGCGATCTTATCCTTATATTGTGAGAGAGCGGTGGTTGTGTCGTTGGCATGGGAGCTGAGCTGACGGATATCAGAGACGATTTTGCTCTGTTTCTTTGTAAGCTGATTCAGTTTTTTTTGAACCGTTTGAAGCTCTCCTAAGAAAGATTCGAGCTTTCCAGATTTTAGCTCAGAGACTTGATTTTTTAAAGCGATGATCGTCTGCTCTTGATCGATGAGTTTTCCTTCAAGGACATGGTGTTCGATCTCATAAGTGTTTAGATCGTGTTTGATATCTTCAACCTCTGTGCGCACCTTATGGAGAGTAAGCTCCATCTGATGTTTTTCCCCCTTTGAAGAGCTTAAGGAGGCGCATCCAGTGAGGAGGAGTAGAGGAAGGATTAGAAGCTTTCTCATTTACTACCTTTTTTTTCGTAGAGCTTAAATTCAACGCGTCGGTTTTTAGACCACGCCTCTTGCGTATGTCCCAACTCTTTGGGCATCTCTTTTCCAAATGAGATTGTGTAGATGCGATTGGAATTTACACCTCTCTTAACGAGTAGATTGCGGATAGCATTGGCACGGCGCGTACCAAGGGCGAGGTTGTACGCTTCTGAGGCTCTCTCATCGCAATGTCCAGCGACAAAGATGTAGAGGTTGGGATGGCTCTTCATATGTTTAGCGATATTTGCCACAACACGCGTATACTCTTTAGAGCGCAGACGATGCTCATCGCTATTGAAGTAGATACTTTTAAAAATTTTTCCGAGGCGCGAGTTAGGTGTTAGAAACTCAGATAGACTCGGAATAGCGCCACCGATTGAGCCGGGAACTTCTCTAGGCTGAGAGACAGAGTGGTCAGCAAACTGAGTTTTTAAATCCTCATCTTTGAGAGGGATATACTCCTCTTCTTGCGGTCCATTAAATTCGTCTGCCGATTCGATCAGACGAGAGTCGACATCTTGGTTCCAGAGGAGTTGTCCCTGTCGGTGGAGATAGCGCCCCATCGTTTTGGTATCTTCCCAGACGGTGTTTGAAGAATTTTGGCAGCCTACCATCAGAAAGGCCATACCGATGAACATCCAACTAATCTTTTTCATGCCATCCTCATATTTGGCGCGGCTCCCATGCCGGATAATGTTTTTTCCCAGCTCCACTGGTAATTTGTAGTGACACTTTTTGCTTAATATCAATTAAATACAGCTCTGAAGAAGAAAGGTCCACTGTATTGTAGATAATATGCAAACTATCTGGCGCCCAACTAGGATTTTCTTTGTGAACTCTCCCGTTAGTCAGTTGAATTTCTTCTCTCGATAGGAAATCATACACCAAGATCTGTCTACTTCCATCAATCATAGCACTATAAGCTAATTTCGTTCCATCAGGAGACCAGTTAGGAGAGGTATTTTGCGAATATTTTTTAGTAATGCATAGAGGCCGAGCGCGCCTGCGCTTGCCAGGGGAAGGGGTGTCGATCAAAAAAATGCGCGGCGTTCCCTCCTTATCAGAGACAAAAGCGATCTTTTTTCCATCGGGACGAAAGGTGGGTGAGGCTTGAACAGAACGAGGGAAAGAGAAGGCTTGAATGGGCACTCCCAAGAGTCCATGATGACGACTGAAGGCCTGCACAAAAAGATCGGCGCGGCCGCTTGCATCGGAGATAAAAGCGATCATATCCCCCCTCATGGAGAGAGCAGGAAGTAACTGATTCCCCCTTAGCTTGACAAAAGGAACCCCCTTTGACTCTTTGCGAGATCCTATGTAGATCTTCGGCTGACCGAGTTTGTAATTTACATAGAGGAACTTGTTCTTTGTGAACTCCCCTTCAACAGGGAAGAAGAGAGGGGTGATGCAGTAGCTCTCTTCGTGGGTGATCTGGTGCGCATTATGGCCATCATAATCTATCTCCCAGATCTCAGACTTCCAAATCGTCCCCTCCTCGCTCCTTTCAGGGAGTTGAAGGGCGTATAAGATGTTTGTGCTAGCGATTCCTCTCTTGCCTGTCATAATCTCTGTTAGATGATCGCTGACCCGATGGATAACGCGCCTATCTGAAGAGGCGTGACCCGTGATCGTTGCAAGAGGAAGCGTCTGCCTGAGTCCAAGTTTTTTTGAAGTGATCGAAACAAGCAGCTCTTCTCCCATCAACTCTACTTTGATGAAAAACTTTGATGTTTCACCATCTTCTCTGACAGTGCAACTTCCATTTCGATTTATATCATCGATGAGTACGCTGCGCAACGTTTCAAGATGGCTATCAACTTCGGGAAGAGGAGCGACAGAGACTGGGGTTAGGTGATGGCGCGTTGGTAGAGAGATGAGTAGCGACTCTGCTCCATCCGACGCAAAGAGAGAGAGAGTGGTTAATAGTAGTAGCTGGAAGAGTCTATTTTTCATTGAAAAAGGTGAGCACAAAAGTGTGTTCTCTCTCTGTTATTAATTCACTAGTGAAGGGAGGAAACCCTAAAAACATAAGTTGCTGCTCTAAATAGTGCTTGTTTTTTTCACTTTCTGCAAGAAGAACATGCACTTTTATTACGCGTCCATTGCTCTGCAGCGTTAGCTCCAACTTTACACTGCCAACCTCTGGGAGCTCAAGCGCTTCTTTTAGTCTCTGCGTGAGAAGAGAAAAATAGTTCACCTCCTCACCGTCAATCTGGAGTCTTGTAATCGACTTAGGCAGTGTAAGGGGCGATGGAGGAAGCTCCTCTTGCTTTGATTCAAGTTTTGTAAGGATCTCGCCGAGCTCTTTGAGCACCTTCTGTCTCCGCGTGGTGGCGCGTGGCTTTCTCTTTGGCTGCGCTCTCTTTGTCGGCTTCTGAGCGTACCTTTTCGGAGGCGGCTGCACATAGGTGTTGACGATGAGAGAGCGTTTTGGAGGAGGCGTGCTCTTTTTTGAGAAATCAAAAAAGAAAAGTGCCAGATGGAGAGAGAGAACAGTGAAAATCAGCGTTCTAGAGCGCATATTAACTCGACTTCAAAATGATATCTAAAGCTTCAAATCCCGCGGATTCAACCGCGTTTTTAACAGATTGGTAGGTGCCAAAATAGGCCTCTTCGTCATGGTAGAGCTGAGGGCGCGTGTCAGGGTACAATCTGTAGGCGCGTTTTAGGAGGGTGGAGAGCTCAATAGCGCTAGTAGCCGTTCCATTTAGGAAGATGGTGTTGTCGGCATAGACGTGGATTTTGATCGGTGCGGAGTCTTGAAAAGAGACCATGTCGGGACTCTTTTCCTCTGCTGCAGGAGCGAGGTTAATCCGGTCGAGTTCGACCAAGGGAGCCACCAGAATAAACATGATGAGCACCACAAAGACAACATCGATGAGTGGAGTTAAGTTGACACTCCCTTCATCGGGAGAGTCATCACGATCGAAGGTAACGCCCCACCTTCTCATCTGACATCTACTTTGCGGTATTGGAGTTCAACAGTAGAGATGAGGAAGTGGCTAAAATCATGCATCTGCATTGTAAAAGAACGGCTGAGGTTTTTCAGATAGCTATAAGCGATGAGTGCAGGAATGGCGATCACCAGTCCGAGCACAGTTGTCGTGAGGGCAGTAGAGAGACCACCTAAGATGACAGAATTCGAGGAGGCCGAGTGGCCAGCTTGCAGCTCACCAAAAGTGATCAAAATCCCCCAGACAGTCCCGAGTAACCCAAGGAAAGGAGCAAGAGTGACAGTCGTCGCTAGAATGAAGAGGTTCTTTTCGATCGCCTCCCTCTGCTTCACGACGGCGGCGTGAAGATGCGAACCGAGAAACTCCATATCTGCAAAGGAGAGGTGATTCTGATGTCCCCCCAGCTCTCCAGAGAAATAGTGGTTTTTGTCGAGAAGCTGGACAGTCTTCTCTTTTAAGGAGTGGTAGAGGATGCAGAAAGGACTCGAGACGTGCGTTGTGAGATTGAGAATCTCCTCCCTGTTTCTCTCTACGTGGCGCTGAAACTTTTTCGACTTCTGCAGAGCGCGCTTTACCACTAACAGTTTCTGAATAAGAAAGACCCAACAGAGACAAGAGATTAAAAAGAGAGCAAAGAAAATCACTTTTCCGAAGAAGTCGGCGTGCGCGAACGCTTGAAAAAATGTCCCCATATATTTCCTATAATTATCTAAAAGTGTGATAAGATAGAGTGAGCTATTTGTCAAGGAAAGTCAATGTTTCTAGATTCCCACGCCCACATTACCTGCGATCCCCTCTTTCAAGAGATAGAGGGAGTGCTAGTTCGTGCAGAGAGAGAGGAGGTCGACGCGATTATCAATATCTGCACCGATAAGACGACCCTTGAGCGCGGTATAGATCTCGCCGAGAAGTGCAAGTGGGTCTATAACGCTGGTGCGACAACCCCCCATGATGTCGAAAAAGAGGGGGCACTCCACTTTCCCCACTTTGAGAAGGCCGCGCGCGAAGGGAAGCTGGTAGCGATTGGTGAGACAGGGCTCGACTACCACTACGAGCTCTCACCTAAGAGAGTGCAGCAGGAGTTTCTCGTGCGCTACTTCACGCTAGCCCTTGAATGCAGACTCCCAGTTGTCATCCACTGTCGCGACGCCTTCGCAGACCTCTTCTCCATCGCCACAGAGGAGTTCCCGAAAGGTAAAGCCGTTTTACACTGTTTCACAGGGAGCTTAGAAGAGGCAGAGAGAGGAGTCGAGAGAGGTTGGCTCATCTCCTTCAGCGGAATTATCACCTTCAAAAAGTCCGAAGAGCTGCGCCAAGTCATGAGAGAGATCCCCCTCGATCATATTTTGATCGAGACAGATGCGCCCTATCTTGCCCCGCAATCCAAGCGCGGAAAGACCAATGAGCCCAGCTTCATCCGTGAGACTGCCCAAACTATCGCCAATGTTAAAGGCGTTCCCCTAGCTGAAGTGGCAAAGATCACCCAGAATAACGCCCGCAACTTCTTCCTCCTAGACTTGCAACCCTTTCTAGATGGTCTTCGTGAAAAACTGCGACATGCATCAGGGCTGTGAGTGTAATTTACCTCATCCTATAAGTCATTCTTGCCATCAGTTTGGCAATTATGGGAAGCAGTAAGAGCTGTACATATCTCCGTTTACTGACAGTAGAAACAATCTGCCCAAGCTTGACATACTCTCTTTCCGTATGAAGTGAGTCCCTTTTCACACCTAAAATGATATTAGAGATGATGGGGATCATAGAGTTATTTTGTTTTCTATCTGTTCTTGCTGCTTCTGCATTTTAATTCCCAACGATTCATAAATCTTTCCCTGCTCGTCATCTCCATTGAGTCGATATGCCTTTGCAAGGTTCTTACATGATAGAGCAATACTTTTGTCACCTTCTGGATAGAGCCGTATATTCATTTCAAGTGCTTTGAAACCGTACTTGGTGGCTTTCTTATAACATTTCATTTTCATGTGAACAGCACCAATGAGATTTAATGCAGCCACAATATCTTTATGATCAGAGCTATGGATAGCTTTAATCAAATCCAGAATTTGTTCTCTAATACATAAAGCTTCTAGAAATTTTCCATTTCTGATAAGACCTCTTGCTTTGTAAGTCAAGGGCTTAATTGATGGGAGCTGCATAGCACTTGTGCGTCGCTGTCTGGGTAAAATGGATTTTCTGGACTGTGGATGTGGAGTCGTTTTTATTGTTCCACCATTTTTGACACAAAACTTCCTAAATTCTCCTACTGATCTCTCAATGATCTCGAAACCCCTCTTTAGGATAGAAATTTTACTTCTATCTAGAAGTTTTTTTTCCAAACTGAGTGAGCTATTCATTAGTTTGAGATCAGTATCAAGTTCCCCAAACATAGTAGAAAATTTTGTTGAAATGAACTCATTCAAAGTCTGAACAATGTGGACAAAGTTTTCATTTGGTACCATTTTTTTCAATTTTTCTAGATTGCCGTTATGATGAATGAACTTCTGTTGTAACTCCAAAAGATCTGCTGACAATCTAGATGCTCGATCATTAGCTTGTCCTCGGAGTTGATGCATTTTATCCAATTGAGTTTGAATTTCTTGCTTTCTGGTATGTGAATTTTTAATTTCTTTTTCTAACCGTTCAATTTCTAATGGAAGATGGGCTTTTTCTCTTTTTAAGGAATCTAAACGATTTTTTGCTTCGGTGAATTTTTTAAGAGCAGCCTTGGAAATACTACTATCTAAAAAACCCTCAAGCCCTACTGCGAAAATTGACAGCAAATTGGTCTCTTTTTTAAGACGTTGATTTGTGTTCTGCTTTTCGGCAACGCTTCGGTCATAGGCTTTCCTTAAGTTTGTGGCTTGATTTTGTTTATCGCCAATCAAGCTTCCCAAGGAATCAAGGCGGTTTTTGCTATTTCTTAGTTTTATAAGAAGATTATCTAACTTAAAGTCAAGAGTATAAATCCAGTTTTTGCGTTCTGCTATTTCTGTAGATTGTACAAAAAGGAGATTTTGTATTTGTAAATACTTTGCTCCCCTTTTATCCCATTGATCGGTAAGTAACTTTATTCCCTTGGAAAGTACTCTGCAACGTCCCCTCACATTAACCCCAACTCCTCCAATCCCTAATGAAAACTTATTGAATGACTCTCTAAATTCCACCATCTTTTTTTGTTGTATTTCGAAAACACTCCTCATTTTTTCAAATACGCTGTTTATCTCCTTAAGAGTTCGTTGTAAATCTTCACAATCTATCGTTTCCGCGGCTACCACTTGTAAAAAAGTAGCTTTATGAATGGGAAAAGTCTGATCACAAAAAACCATTCCAAGCTTGATATCTTGGGCCAATTTGGGTGAAAATTCTTCTTTGTATATCTGTAGTGATTTTTGAAATAGAGTTCCGGAAACAATGAGATCTTGTTCAATATTATGGATTTTCAATAATTGATTCTCATTTATAGAAAAATAATTCGCAACCGATGCTCTTGATAGATTCATTTCAAGAAAATCAACTTGTTGCCCGACTGTACTAGGGTCATAAATTTTCAAATTTTTACTGATAATTTTTAATGTCATTATTCCTCCACCTTACTGAATAGTATTACTTTTGATAACATATCTAAAGAGTAGAGCTGTGCAAGGCCTCCTAAGGAAACATGCACAGCTATTAAATGGATCAATTCTCAATCGCCTTAGGCTGAATACTTTTCTGTTGTATAGCGTCAATAGATGGGGCAGTGTCATTCTCCGTTCTTAAACAGATTTGATGGAAAACACCGACAGGCTTCTCAATTCTAAGGAAGGGTTTTTTCAGCCACTCAAGCTTCAAATTTTTTTCAGTAAAAAGCTCTGCTTTTCCAAGCGGGGTCCTTATACAATCTAATCCGCCCTCTAACTCAGCAAACAGCGCAATTAAGGAGGTATCAAAGAAGACACTCAATTTTTTGATTGTGTACAGAAATCTTGGGTTAGGCTGCATGTTTTCTAGTCTAGAAGACAAATCACTAAATCTTCTTGCCTTGTCCTCAAAGCCTTCGATCGATTCAAGAATTTCCACGATTTTGTTGGTGATCACTTTTTTCTTATTAACAGCCTCGAGTTGTACCTTTTGATAGAAGACCTTTCCATTCTCAAGACGGACCATCTGTTCTTCGATGTTTGCTTTATCAATATCAAGTTTTACTCGCTGTTTTTTTATTTTTACAATCTTTTTTTCTATATCTATGATCTTTGCATCTGTACCCTTAATTTGGTCTTGGTGTTCTGATAATTCTTGTTGCTTTATTCCAATTTCTCTGTCTGTTTTATCAATTGTTTCACCCATAGTGACCAGTTGTTTCTCAAGATAGTCAAGATCCTCGTCAGTCTGTTTCTCTATTGCATTAAACTTTTCATCAATCGCTGAATCACCGGTGCTCAATCCAGCAACTCTCTTCAGGCTATTCCAGAAACCATTTTTCGCGTTCTCTCTGTTCGCCACCTCACTTCTTAAATTAGCCTTAAGAGTCCTACGGTACTTTCTAAGTTTCGAAATTGCATCCTCGATAGCACTTTTTCTGATTTGCAAGTTGTCTTTTTGAGATAAGATATAAGACATTTGCTCATTCAGATATGTTTTATATGTCTCTTGCAGCTCAATGTCAGTTTTATTACCTTCTATTGCAAATATCAAATCTACGATCGAATGGTCTAAGCTGTGGATTGATGCGCGACTCTCAGATAGTTTTGCGTTAGTGGCATCAATCTCATTTTTGATTTTAGAAATTTCAGCGATTGTTTTGTCTAAAGATTCATTGGTCTCCATATGGAGCTTTATTTGCTTATCTTTGTCTGCATCGGCATCTTTTACCCCATCGGTACAAGCTGAGATGCTATTTTTCACAGCGACACTAAAAGTGCCTAAGCCTCGAGAAAATTCTGTTATAGATTTACTATAGAGATCTTTCTGTATCTTCAGTTTGTCAAACCCAGTTTTTAGCTCTGTCAAATCTTTGCTGATCATATCCAAGACATCTTTGAGATCCCCTTTGGAATACTCTTTTTTGTCTAATTCTTCCATAAACATCTCTTTGTACATAGAGAACATTTCGGTACAAAAATTGACTCCCAGGCCAAGGGCTTTCTTCATCCCGGGATAAAATGTATTTCTATAGTCATAGACGGTGTTTTGATAGGCAATCCCTGGTTTGACTATAGACTCTTCAGCCTTCAGGTTTTTTAAGTCAGCTACTTTTAAGAAAAAATAATTCGCTAGAGATTCTACTGAAAGAGTCATATCCAGAATGTCAACTACCTGCCCTTCACCTCTGAAAGCGCCCATCGTTTTTTTTTGATGAACAAGTGCTAATAAGTTTTCAGAATTCCCTTCGTTTACTATTGCTACAAAACTCATATTTTGGATCTCCCTGTTTTTTTGACAACTAATGTACGAAAAATAATAATTTACATGTATGGTATTTTTTTTGTCAATTCAATTTTTTGACATGTAGATACAAAGTAGTGATGACCTAATCAATAGTAGGTGAACTATGCACAACGGCTCGTGTTGAAAAAAAAATTGTAAAGAATACAATATGCTGGCATCTTTCTTTTTGAGCTAAGATTCATGGAAGAACTATAGCAAGTTTGAAAAGTATCGAAATGGTTGCTCAGCACACAAGGATTTTATCTATTATAAATGTTAGAAAACATGAGGGATAAGAAAAAATGTCAATTAAACTGATAAGAGAAAACTTACAAGTTTTCTACCCAAAAAATTTCGCACAAGCTGTCGGGATTCTCGACATTGAACTCAATATTTCAGCTGTTGCAGACTATTTCTCCTTAGGAAAGAGTCACTTAGAACAAATGCGTGTTTATGAAAACCTCATCGTTCCGGGTGCTCTTTTCCAAAAAGCTCTTCAGTCATACAAAAATGAGTTCTCTCCATATCTGATTAGAGATCTGAGCCTAGGAATTGAATTTTGTGATAAGATTTTCCCCACTCATAAAAAGGCTTTTCTTATGAGCTTAGATCGTAAGAAGATCAACACTGAGGAGTTGAAAACCACCATTGGTGATATTGATGCGGTCTTCAGAAGAATGAGGGAAGAGTTTGAGAAGAGAAGGATACAGATGGTGGAATTTCGAGATGCCATCCATGAATTTTCTAAAGGTATTGCGGGGTTTGGAGTAGCAGTAAATGGATATCATGAACAAATTTCATTAAAACTAGAGCAGATTAAAGCAAATTGGGATATGCAATTAAATCAGCGGAGAAAATACAACCATGATTTAAGCAGGGGTAAGTCGAAATATCAGAGCCTAATACAAGAGAAAACTGAAGCATCACAGAAAAAGAATAAAGACAGAGCTATACTCTCAGTTAAACAAGAACGCTTGTCTAAAATGGAAGTAGTAGTACGAAGACAGCACAGCTCTGTTGACTCAATGCAGTCTAAAGTTTTTAAGATTAAAGCTAAGAAAGAAAATACGATCAAAGATGGAGAGAAGGAGCTGCAAGCTGGGGAGAGTGGAGCTGCGTTCATATCGGATCTAATAGCGATTGGTCAAAACATCGGGGTTAAAATTAATAAAGGAAGGTTATCGAGAGCGAAAAAAAAAGAAGACAAACTATTGATGGAACAAGCTCACCTTCCCCTAACCATTGAAGAGTTAAAAGCTACCATAGAGAACGATACGAGTTTAATTAAAGAAGGAGACAAGAAGTTAAAGGCACTCAAAGAGAAAAACATAAGGACGATAGCAAAAACCGCACAAGCAGATAAAGCTATCCAGCAATATCAGATGGAGTATGACTATCTTACTAAAACTAAGAAAACAATAAAATTAATGGTGCCTAATGAGACTTTTATCTACGCCATTCAAGCACTTGATGAGTTTATTTCTATCTTATTTTCCAATATGTTTGCGAAGATAGATGGTAACATCATATCAATGACCAAGTTTTTGAGTTTGGAGAAAAAGTTTGTCGATAGAACGAATAGTTCAATCCTTAGAAGGGGATTCGATGCATTAGGGGGATCTGTAGGGAAATTCAGGGAATTTTGCTTCACGAATGGTGGTTTGGTCAAGAGCTCTCTGCAATTAAAGAGCTCTAAATCTACTGCGTCGAGAGAAGAGAGAGCCCTTTCTAATCATCTATCAACAATAGAAACTCTAAATACCATTGCTACGAACGCTTTCAATACAGGAAAATATAGTGAAGCTCTGACTTATAGAGAGACCCTTCTTACTCTGCTTAAGCAGATACACAAGGAAGACCATGTAGAACTTGTGAACGAATTAATTCTACTTGCCGAGATCAATATGAAATTGGGAAATCAAAAAAAAACTGTTGAATATGGGATAAAGACTTTAGCCATGAGCACGGAACTATTCCCGGATGATAATAACTTTTCCATGAAGGCATTAGAACTCATTGGAGCTGCTTATCAAGAATTAGGACAGAAAGAGCTGGAAGATTACTACACAGATCAGTGGAAACAAATGCTTAATCGATTAGAATTGGTTAAAAAGGT
Organism: Chlamydiota bacterium; assembly: GCA_011065165.1. Lineage (GTDB taxonomy): Bacteria > Chlamydiota > Chlamydiia > Chlamydiales > Simkaniaceae > JAAKFF01. Next base: position 10,979 of record JAAKFF010000001.1, on the reverse strand, counting down.
GCATCCAATGGCTGAGAATAAGAATATTGGGATGTGACGATTTCCTTACACGAAAAGGAAGTCTTGTCAAGAGTTATAGGACTTACCATTATACCAAATAGGAAAAGCCTGTATTAGCTCGATCTAACCTTGCCTAGTGTGAAATCAACCACCCTAGTAATCTGAAATAACTGAAATTGTTCTTTCGCCAAAAAACTATGACTTCTTCTATGGCATAGATAGTTTTTTTGATTTTGGCCTAATGGGATTCAGCATCTTTGGATTTTTTTCTTCTTTCAAATTTTGCTTTAAGGGAAGATAGATGGAGCAATAGGAATGTTAATGGGTGTAAAATTTAAGACGCTTCCACGCGCCTTTATATGGAGAAGGCTTCACTCTCTCTTTGGTCTGTGGATTGTAATCTTCTTAATCGAGCATCTCTTAACCAACTCCCAAGCGGCGCTTCTCATTGGGCAGAATGGCGAAGGTTTCATACGCGCAGTCAACTTTATCAAGAATCTCCCCTATCTGCCAGTCATAGAGATCGTTCTTCTGGGAGTACCCTTCCTGTTGCATATGGTATGGGGGATAGGAGTGCTCATGAGCTCCAAGATGAACTCCTTACCGACTCAAGAAAACCTCCCCACCTTAACGAAATTTCCGCGCAATCACGCCTACTCTCTGCAGCGGATCACCTCATGGATTCTACTTGTTGGCATCCTTGCGCATGTAGGTTTTATGCGCTTCTATATGTATCCCGTCGTAGTCGACCAGGGGCAGAAAGAGGACTTCTTTGTGCGGATCACCATCGACTCCGGTCTCTATACGGTCGCCGACCGTTTAGGGGTCAAACTCTACGACCAAGAAGCAGTAGATAGCTTGCGGCGCCACATTGAATCTGAGGCTCCTGAAATGGAAGGAGTCACCCGGGATGCAAAACGGATTCAAGAGGGCTCTACCTCTGAGTATAGCGCGAGTGTCTCTCACCTTTTGAGCCGCTATCAGAACTGGGAAGATCAAAAGGCCTATCTAGAAGGAATGGAGTACCGTACGCTCTCTCCTGGAGAGGTCATTGCAGAAGCACCAGACTTTGGAACCGCCACGCTCTTAATCGTACGCGACGCGTTTAAAAGTGTATTCACAGCCATCCTCTACACGATTTTTGTCTTGGCCGCAGTCTTCCATGGATTCAATGGGCTTTGGACCTTTATGATCAGTTGGGGCATCGTCTTAAAGATGCGCTCGCAGTCGATGGCAGTCAACGTGTGCGTTGGACTCATGCTGCTCGTAGGCTTTTTAGGCCTCGCGTCGATATGGGGCACCTATTTCATTAATTTAAGGAATTAGAATGACCCGTAGAAGAGAAGTGATCATAGTGGGAGGAGGGTTAGCTGGACTGTCAGCTGCGATGCGCCTTGCTGAAAATGGATGCCATGTAAAAATCATCTCGGTGACGCAAGTCAAGCGCTCCCACTCAGTCTGTGCACAGGGCGGAATTAACGCTGCCGTCAACATCAAGGGAGAGGAGGACTCCCCTCTCATCCACACATATGATACGATTAAAGGGGGAGATTTTCTCGCCCACCAGGCCCCCATTTTGGAGATGTGCTTATGTGGACCACTCATCATTCAGATGATGGACCGTTTTGGATGCACATTTAACCGAACGCCAGAAGGGAATATCAACTTTCGTCGTTTTGGTGGAACGCTTTACAACCGTACGGCGTTCTGCGGCGCCTCAACGGGCCAGCAGCTGCTCTACGCTCTCGATGAACAGGTGCGGCGCTATGAAGTTAAGGGGCAGGTGGAAAAGTTTGAGCACCATGAATTCATGCGGCTCATTAAAGATGAAGAGGGGGGTGCGCGCGGCGTTATCATCATGGATCTCTTCAACCTGCGCCTCGATATCCTCAAGGCAGATGCTGTAATCATCGCTACCGGCGGCCCTGGACTGATCTTTAAAAAGTCGACCAACTCCACCTTCTGCACTGGGGCAGCGAATGGAAGACTCTATATGCAGGGGATGCACTATGGAAATGGCGAGTTCATCCAGATTCATCCTACAGCTATCCCTGGGAGTGACAAACTCCGCCTCATGTCAGAGTCGATCCGTGGAGAGGGAGGGCGTATCTGGGTCTATGGCGACTCTTCCAAATCGATAGAGAGTTCAGATGGGCGTACCATCCCTTGTGGCGAAACGGGAAAGCCGTGGTACTTCCTTGAAGAGCTCTATCCTGCATTTGGAAATTTAGTCCCCCGCGACATCGGTTCGAGAGAGATCCTCCGTGTTCTGGAACTTGGCTTAGGGGCAGATGGGCGTGATGAGGTCTTTCTCGATGTGACCCACCTCCCCGAAGAGACCCTCCACAAGCTCGAATCTGTCCTCCACATCTACCAGCGCTTTACAGGAGAGAATCCGCGCAAAGTTCCCATGCGCATCGCACCAGCAGTGCACTACTCCATGGGTGGCGCTTGGGTCGACTGGCCCGCGGCAGATGCACCCGATCGACTCGAGCGCTTTAGGCAGATGAGCAATCTAAGAGGCTGTTTCGTTGCAGGAGAAGCGGAATATCAATACCATGGTGCCAACCGTTTAGGTGCCAACTCGCTACTCTCTTGCATCTTTGGGGGGCTCGTCTGTGGCGTGGAGGTTCCTCGTTATCTCGAGACCCTCACCAAATCTTATGACGACATTCCAGAGGCTTCATTTGCTCAAGCGCTGCATGAAGAAGAGGAGTTTAAGAGAGAACTCTTAAGTCGCACAGGAGATGAAAATGTACACAAGCTGCACGAAGAGCTCGCGGACTATATGGTCAAGTATGTCACTGTAAAGCGGAACAACAAAGATCTTCAGATGACCCTTGATAAGATCAAAGAGATTCGTGAGCGTTTCAAGCGCATCTCTCTCGATGATAAAGGCGGGCTGATGAATCAGACCTATGTCTTCGCGAATCAGTTTGCGTCGATGATGGAGCTCGCTCTCGTCATCACAAAAGGGGCTCTTCTTCGCAATGAGTTCCGCGGATCCCATTACAAACCAGAGTTCCCAGAGCGCGATGATGAAAAGTGGCTGAAGTCGACCATTGCAGAGTACGATTCTCAGAGCGGCGAGCCAAAGATCACCTATGAAGAGATTGACATGCCCTACCTCAAACCAGTAAAAAGAGATTACGCTACGGCTAAACGGGTGCAACCGCATATGGAAAATATCCCTCAAAACATTCAACTTCCGATTTAGGAGAGAGAGAGCAGTGTCCAAGAGATTTATATTAAAGATCTACCGCGGCGATCCTAGTCGCCAATATTGGGAAGAGTTTGAAATCGAGATCACTCCCTATCTCAATGTCATTGGCGCTCTCATGGAGATCCAGAAAAATCCAGTCAACCGCCTGGGTGAGAAGGTGACTCCCGTCGCTTGGGAACAGGGCTGCCTAGAAGAGGTTTGCGGCTCCTGCTCCATGCTTGTCAATGGACGGCCACGCCAAGCTTGCACCGTCATCGTAGAGCCTATCTTAAAAAAGACCGGCGGTAACACCATCACCCTCGCCCCCTTTACCAAATTCCCCCTCGTTCGAGATCTTGTTGTCAACCGCGCCTCCATGTTCGACAATCTAGTAAAAGTAGAAGGATGGATCTCAGCTGACGGCTCCTTTATCAAAGGATTTGGTCCAAAAATCAGCCCCACCAAGCAGGAGACGATGTACGTTCTATCGACTTGCATGACCTGCGGCTGCTGCTCAGAAGGGTGTCCTCAAGTCAATCAAAAGTCCAAGTTTATCGGGCCCGCCCCCATTGCGCAAGCGCAGCTCTTCAACCTCAACCCTACAGGAGAGATGGAGAAGGCAAGCCGCCTTCACACCCTGATGGAAGAGGGCGGCATTAGCGACTGCGGCAATGCACAAAACTGCGTCCAAGTCTGCCCAAAAGAGATCCCACTAACCGAGTCGATCGCTGTCATCGGCCGCGAAGTGAGCAAGCAGGCAGTCAAAGACATCTTCAACTCCTAGCCTGCATTTTTCACCATCTCCACAAAATCTTTTGCATCTGTGTTCCGACTCATCCAAGAAGCTCTCTCGGAAAGGTTTATTAACCTTCCCTTCGAAACCTTTTTGGCGACTCGAAAAACAGACTGCATAGCTTTTCACAGAGCTGATGAGAAAAACAGGCTCTTGAAAAAAATGGGTGGCAACTCTATCATATTCTGAATATGAAAAAGCCGCTTAAAACCACACTTCTTCTTCTTATCTTAGCCCTTCCCCTCCTCTTCTACTCCCTCTATAAAGATCGATATGAAGATGAATTTGCCATCTGCGTAATGTTTAAAGATGAAGCTCCCTATCTTAAGGAGTGGATCGACTACCATCACCAAGTTCTTGGTGCGTCGCACTTCTACCTCTATAATAATGATAGTTCAGACAACTTCCGTGAGGTGCTTCACCCCTATGTTAAAGAGGGGCTTGTCGAATTAATTGAGTGGAAATCCTGTGAAGAGAATGCGATCCATAGTGAGGGTGATGGTGTCCACTGGATCGGCTATCAGAGAGGGGCCTTTAACGACTGTCTAAAAAATCGAGCATTGGGAAGAGCTAAGTGGGTAGCGGTCATTGATATTGATGAGTTTATCGTCCCAGTTGAGGGCGTCGCCTCATTTAAGAAGATGCTGAAAAAAGCCTCTAAGGGGAGAGTGGGAGCTATCGAGCTCAACTGGTTAGTTTTTGGCACCTCTAATCTCTGGGATGTGAATAGTGATGAGCTCATGACAAAGCAACTTGTTTTAAGGGCTCCTGATAACCATGCATGGCATCGACATACAAAGAGTATCTACCGTCCTGAAGCAGTAGAGCTCTGTAACATTCACAATGGCCTTTTAACAGAAGAGTATAAGCACAAAAAACCCAAAATATCAGAGTTCAGGATCCATCACTACTGGTCTGGACCAGAAAAAAAGTTGAGAGAGAAACGAAATGTTGGTTTAGATCATATGCAAGAGTTTATAGATGAGTTCAATGTTGTTGAAGATAGAACAATCTTAAACTATCTGCCAAAGAACTCTCTCTTTTAATGAGTGTTGGTGTGCTGAAAAAAACAATTTTTCTCATTCTTGCCCTTTCGATTACTGCAGCTGCTCTCATCGCTGTAAAAGAGAGAAGAGAGGCGAACAAGCGGATCGTCTTTTTGCCCTATGGACGCGACGTCCCAGATTGGTCTCCTTTTAATTTCTATCCAGGCCTAAAAGAGCTAGCGGATGAAAAAGGGTACCATGGAGTCTGGCTCGATTTAAATGGTTTTCCAAAAAGACACCACTATCTGAAAAGGCTTACCAACTTTCTCTTAAGTAAAAATCAGGGAAGAATCTTCGTCTTTTATAATTATAACTCATATCTCTCCAAATCTAAAATCGGCCGTTTGCCCAGAGGAAAGCGCATTCTTATGATGTGGGAGCCTCCCTCCGTACTTCTCGACATGTATCGAGAAGATGTCCAACAGCTCTTTGATAGAATCTATACTTGGAATGACGATCTGGTGGATGGAGAGCGCTACTTCAAAATATGCAATGGTGATCTAAGACCCATGGAGCAGAATCTTCCACCCTTTGAAGAGAGAAAACTCCTATGCATGATCGCATCCAACTACAAGTTTAATGATTTTAAAGAAGAGCTCTACAGCGCAAGGAGAGAACTTGTAAGCTTTTTTGATAGTCAAGAAGAGGGACTCTTCGATCTCTATGGACGTCTATGGGAAGGGCACCGCAATGCAAAGGGAAGGGTCGCGGATAAGCTCGAAACCCTAAAGCAGTACAAATTTAACATCTGCTTTGAAAACACAAAGCAGCCTGTTTACATCACCGAGAAAATTTTTGACTGTTTTGTAACCGGAACCATTCCCATCTACTACGGAGCGACAAACATCGAAGCGTTCATCCCCCCCGAATGCTATATCGACTACCGACAATTTAGAAGTAGAGAGGAGATGGTCACAGCTATCCAAAATATCTCCAAGGAAGAGTATCAAGAGTACCTCGCGCAGATCCGCACCTTCCTAGAGAGCGAACAAGCATTGCAATTCCATCCCGCCACCCTAGCAAAGACCATCCTAGAGGCCATAGAAATGTAAAATCTCAATTCTGCGGACACTGTCCGCACAATTTGAGGTCCAGCACTGCGCCTTGCCTTCGAGGGGGTCACAGCTTAAGTGATGTAGGTTGTGGTCTTTCGGTGGGGTGTTTGCAGGTGGGGGGTGACGCTTTCGAGGGAGGCATCGGAGAGCTGGTAGCGCTTTGAGAGATTTTTTCTTATGGAAGAGACGAAAGCGGCTTTTGAGTCGAGGTGGCCCTTTAGGGTGCAGAGAAAGTCGCGGTGGGTACGCGCACTGCGATAGGTTGGTGTTTTTGGAGGGTGGAGTAGGTAATCCATAAGCTCATCTTTGTAATCCCAGAGGAATGTTGTGTGATGGACGAAGCGCTCTTTTTTTATATACTGGGCATTTCCGCCGCACTTCTGCTCGCCAATCACATAATCATTCTCGCGGAGGCGAAAGTTAGGGATAGAAAGGGCCTCTTGATAGAACGCCTCAGACCAGCGAAGAATCGGCTCGGGGTAGCATGGGAAGTCGTGCACCGCCTTTTGAAAGATGAAGGAGACAAAGAGGGTGTCATCATCGACGATGACCGTTCCTCCACCGCTAAATCGCTTAATAATCGGAAGCGGGTCTGCTTGAACTTTTTTAAGGTCGATTAACTCCTCCGGCTTGCCAGAGATACCCATAATAATGGAGGGCGATGAACCTTCGTTAACAATACACCAGTTCTCATCATCATTGCGCAGCAGCGCCTCCTCGATCTGTAGCTGATCGAAGATGGAGCTCTCTTTTAGATGGAGGAAGTTGATCCTATCAGACATGGGTCAAACTATCGATCTGTTCAATTTTCACCACTCGGTACTTCTCTCCTTTCATCGTATTGATTTTAAAGATGATCATCGTTCCTCCTGGCATCACATTGATATCCAAAATTTCTGAAATGATCGAGCCATCTGTCAGTTTCACACCGATTTTTGTAGCGGGGCTCATCGTCCTTAAGTATTGAAAGGCGCTATGTATATCTTTTGCGCGCGACGCGGGAGTGATGATCATCACTTCACTCTGCCCCTTCACATGTCCACTCTTCGCAGCAACGACGTCGTCAATTGAAGGTTTATGCGTTGCGGGTTTCGTCTGTTTTGTAAAAAATTGAGATGACGAGACAGAGTAGATTGGCTCCTGCTCTGCCCCCGCGATTGAAGAGAAGGTTAATAAGGCAAAAATCAGAGTTTTTTTCATAACTATCCTCACTTTTTGGAGTGGGAAACGACACAGTTTCCCGTTTCTTTAGCTCTATTTAAACAGAGTGACGCCGCTGCGAGTAGACGCTCTAAATTGGTAGCAGGGCTTCTGGTCACATCTCCGGCGTTCTCAAGTGTCGCCACTCCAATCGAAGTGGTGAGGTTAAACCGAATGGATCCAGCGGAGAAGGTCTCTCCCTCTAGGTACTCTTGAATGTTTTCACCGATCAGCTGCGATCCTCTCTCCGATGTTTTGGGAAGAAAGAGTGCAAACTTCCCATGGTTCTGGTTAAAGAGAAGGTCTTGGATGCGTATCAGTCTTTGCAGGTGCTCTGTAAAGTCTATTAAGAGGGCGTGAGCGGCTTTTTCACCACGACTCTTCTGGAACTTCTGGTATTGATCGATCTCCATGAGCAGCAGAGAGAGAGCAGACTTCTCGTTGAGAGCAACCTCTATGATCTTTGTGGCGCGGTCATCCATTATCGCCCGCTCGTGCATCGATATGCCACTTGCGGCAGCTGTTGAAAGGCTAGTAGAAAGCGTTGTGATCTTCTGCTGCGTCTCCATCGACTCACTCGCCATCTCCATGCGGTGTAAAAACTCATCTTCGTCTAGAGGTTCTCGAAGAAAATCGGTCGCACCAGCTTTTATTAAATTTCGCGTGAAAGTTTTTTTAAGGTGGCCCGTGATGATCAATATGGGGGAGTAACGATGGCCGTTCAAAGAGCGGATTTTCTCACAGAGTGGGGTGAGTTCAACATAGGGAGTTTTCTCATCGATGACGATAAAGCTGATGAAGGTCTTAGTTAGATAGTCTAAGGCTTCGATCTCTGAACTTACGCAGATGAGAGCGTACTCTTCCAACTTATCCGTGATGATCTCAAAGAAAGCTCGAGTGGTAGGTGAAGCAGTGATCAGGAGGAGAGTTGGAAGTTTTTTTGGTTTCATCTTCATCACTTTTCACTATAAAGAATTATCTTTTTAGCGACACCAGGAGAATCGAGATGTCTGCTGGTGAGACCCCTGAGATGCGTGAAGCTTGGCCCAAGTTGCCCGGATGGTGATGGGTTAACTTCTCTTGCGCCTCATTTCTTAATCCCACAACTTTTTGAAAATCAAAACTGTCCGGAATGGAGATGGAGTCGATGGATTCTAGCTTCTCTGCGTTCTTCCTTTCGCGATTGATATAACCGGCATATTTTAGATCGATTTCGATCGCTGCGCTGATATCGCGCGTCCGCTCTTCCATTTTGGAGGGGAAGGCTTCGAGGAGGCTTGCATAGGTGAACTCAGGGCGGCAGAGGAGTTTGGCGAGAGTGGTCGACCTTCCTTCAAACTCGAGCTTAACGCCTTCAAGATCTCTGATTCCACTCTCGATACTCTCTTTTCTCTCTCTAAAGCGCTTATACTGCTCCTCATCGATCAGACCCAGCTGGTAGCCATATTCTCGGAGGCGGAGATCGGCATTATCCTGGCGAAGTAGCAGGCGGTACTCTGCACGCGATGTAAACATTCTATAGGGTTCATCCAGATCTTTTGAGATCAGGTCGTCGATCATCACTCCGATATAGGCCTCTGAGCGCTTCAGTAAGAAGGGAGCCTCAGCGCGAACTTTTAACGTCGCGTTTATACCTGCCATCAGCCCTTGGGCTGCCGCCTCTTCATAGCCCGTTGTTCCATTCACCTGTCCTGCAAAGAAGAGCCCTTCAACACTCTTAGTCTCTAAACTCGGGCGCAGCTGCCCACTTGTGACATAATCATACTCTATCGCATAGGCAGGACGCATGATTTCGACATTTTCCAATCCAGGAATGGTCTGGAGTGCACGGTATTGGACATCGAAAGGGAGAGAGGAGGAGATACCATTCACATAGACTTCATTTGTCGATACCCCTTCTGGCTCCAAGAAGAGTTGATGGCGCTCTCTCTCTGAAAAGCGGACAAACTTATCTTCAATCGAGGGGCAGTAGCGAGGGCCAACCCCTTTAATTTTTCCTGAATAGAGGGGGGAGCGCGTGAGATTGTCGAGGATCACTTTTTTCGTCGCAGCATTCGTGTAGGTGATGAAACAGGAGAGTTGCTGAAGCCTTCTCTCTTGGGGATCGAAGGAGAAGGAGACGCCCTCCTCAGGAGGCTGCTCTTCAAGTTTTGAGTAGTCGATGGAGCGTTTATTGACCCTTGGTGGGGTGCCGGTCTTTAGGCGGTCGAGTTTAAATCCCAAATCTTCCAGACATTTAGAGAGACCGATAGAGGGCTTGTCCCCTGCTCTTCCTCCCGAATAACTCACCTCTCCGATATGGAGCAATCCGCGCATAAAAGTCCCAGCGGAGAGAATGACCGTCTTGCTGCGGTAGTCGATACCCTCCTTAATCCGTACCCCTTTAATGACACCCCCTTCGATGGTGAGCGATTCGATCGTTCCCTGCATGATCTCTAGGTGGGGATGCTGTTCGAGAGTGTATTTCATATCAGATTGGTAGGCGAGCTTATCAGATTGGGCGCGGGGTGACCAGACGGCAGGACCCTTAGTCCTGTTGAGCATGCGGAATTGAATGCCAGTGCGATCTGCTACCTTTCCCATGATGCCACCGAGGGCGTCGATCTCTCGTACCATATGGCCCTTAGCAGTTCCCCCAATCGCAGGATTACAGCTCATCTTCCCAATGGTATCGAGATTCATGGTCAAGAGTAGAGTAGAGGCGCCCATCCGCGCAGCAGCATATGCGGCCTCGCATCCAGCATGCCCTCCACCTATGACAATGAGATCAAAGTGCTTAGGATATGTCCACATTATTTATTTTTCTTATGACGATCTCGACGGCGGCGTTTTTTCCGCTTATGTTTAGAGATCTTTAGACGACGCTTTTTCTTTACAGATGACATGAATCACTCAAATTATTTAGTTAAAGTCTAAGTATAGGTTTTTCCGTGGAAAAAGTAAAGGGGACTCTGAATGGAGAGAAGAAATACCTAACTCATTTACATAAAGTGTTTTATTCAATTAGATGAAAAAATAGTATAAAATGTGTATAATGATTCTATTGAAAAACTGAGGAGAAAACTTATGGGTGGATTTATGGGAATCCTGACAGGGGGATACCGGTTGAGTGAGATTATGAATGCTCCACTCACTCGATTGGTCACGCTAGCTCAGTTATATAAAAGTTCCGCCGCCTACTGGGGACCAATTGCCACAACTTCTGGGGCCATCGCTTGCGGCACTGCTTCGATCTCCTTCCTCGGGTTTCTAGCAAAACAGAGTAAGCTTCCTCCCGATTCGGATGGGACAAAGCACCTTTGGGACACTTTAATCGTAGGATCGGCACTCTTCTCTATCGCTTCTGTGATAGTCTGGAAATATGCATCGACCTCTCATCATAACGCCAACTATTTTCGCTACAAATCCATTCAGCGATTATTCACCGAGCTCCTTGACTAGGGTGTGTACTAAAAATAGAGAACTCACTATAGCTTGAGTTATGCTGGATGGTATATTGATCTTATGGGCCGTGTTGACGGTCCTATCATTAGTTTTTGTCGTCTATGACCTGATTGTGGTGACTCCTGAAGCGGGTGTGATGAAGGTCGGTTGGGCCCTTGTCGTTCTCTATACCGGTCCGGTTGGGCTCTTCCTATACTTTATGACCTGTCGCGAACCGATGCCGGGCACACATGAAAAAT